>NZ_JAGWCW010000004.1:0-208123 GCF_020657835.1 Clostridioides sp. ZZV14-6387 | reverse complement strand
GTCGAAGGTGTAAGTGCAGCAATGTATTTAGCTTATCGATACTAATAGGTCGAGGACTTGACCAAATTATTTGATGTCCATTCAATAAAATATATGTGTAGTTTTTAGAGTGTTAACTCTAAAGAAACTAGTATTACTAGATTCTAAAAACTTAATAGAAATATTAAGCATAAAGATTATGTGGTTACAATAGCAGAGAGGATACACCTGTTCCCATTCCGAACACAGAAGTTAAGCTCTCTAGCGCTGATGGTACTTGGTGGGAAACTGCCTGGGAGAGTAGGACGTAGCCACGTAATCTTTTTTGAGTAAATTTATTAAAATTAAAAAAAGTTTTGTTTTTTATGTTTAGACCCTACAAATTTGGGACATAATATAATTGTAAAACTTAATATAGCAAAAATAAATTACTCAATCTCCCCCACTTAAAGGCCTCTATCCCCCATAGAGGTCTTTTTTATTTTCTTTTATTTTCAACTCTAATCTTATAAAAATAAAGAGTCTTATATATCATTCTGTAAATTAAAATTCTCTTGTTATACTAAATATTAAATATAGAAACTATAGAAAGTTATAAATAATATAAATAGCATATTCATTTAAGTTTAGTATATTTAACAAAAAATGTTTACAATTTAACCTTCATTTTAATAAGTTTACTATATATTCACTTTGTCTTAATATATCCTTTACAAATTAAGAGTATTAT
Source organism: Clostridioides sp. ZZV14-6387 (assembly GCF_020657835.1). NCBI lineage: Bacteria > Bacillati > Bacillota > Clostridia > Peptostreptococcales > Peptostreptococcaceae > Clostridioides > Clostridioides sp. ZZV14-6387. The sequence goes on along the minus strand of NZ_JAGWCW010000004.1, from coordinate 207,414 downwards.
TAATCTATAAGCAAATCATAAAATGAAATCAAATATTTTAGGAGGATAAAAAATGGCAGATATAAGACTAGAAAATGTCACAAAATCTTATAATAAAAAAAATACCGTTATAGAAAACTTAAATCTTACTATAGAAGATGGTTCTTTTACAGTGTTGGTAGGCCCAAGTGGATGTGGTAAATCTACTACACTAAGAATGATTGCAGGTCTTGAAGATATAACTTCAGGTAAATTAAAAATTGAAGAAAATGATGTAACAAAAACGGATGCTAGTAAAAGAGATATAGCTATGGTATTTCAGAACTATGCATTATATCCACACATGACTGTCAAAGAAAATATAGAATTTGGTCTTAAGAATAAGAAAGTACCTAAAGAGGAGAGAGAACAACTTATAACAGAAGTTATTGATGTGGTAGGATTACAAGAATATTTAAATGTGAAACCAGGTAATTTATCTGGAGGTCAAAGACAAAGAGTAGCACTTGCTAGAGCTATGGTTAAAAATCCAAAGGTATTTTTAATGGATGAGCCATTATCAAATTTAGATGCTAAATTAAGAAACCAAATGAGAACAGAATTAATACAATTACATCAAAAACTAAAATCTACATTTGTTTATGTAACTCATGACCAAGTTGAGGCAATGTCGATGGCAGATAAGATAGTGATAATGAACAAAGGTAAGATAATGCAAATAGGTTCCCCAAAAAAAATATATCAAAATCCTAAAAACTTATTTGTAGCCCAGTTTATTGGAAATCCTTGCATGAATATACTAAATATCAAAAATGATGTTAAGCTTGGATTTAGACCAGAAAAAGCAACACTAGAGAGTATAAATATAGATGGAAAAAATGATGGTGTATTTAGCTTATTTGGAAAAGTAGTTACTAAAGAAGTCTTGGGAAATGAAACTATATATTGTCTATCTGTTCTTGATAGTGAGATAAGAGTTAAAACAGAAAATGATATATTTGATATTGGAAGAACCTTAAGAATAAGCGTGTTAGAAAAAGATTTATATTATTTTGATAAGTATGGAGAAAGAGTAGAAGATTTAAAAAAATGTAAAAATATGTATTCTAAAATCAAAGGAGATATTTATGAAAAAGCAATTTAACAAAGCATATTTATATATAACACCTGCTATTATAGGAACTCTTTTGTTTATAGTATATCCAATAATCAAGACAATATCTTTAAGTTTTAAATCAGGAAGTCTTCTTAGTTCGACTTTTGAAAATGTAGGTTTAAATAACTATACAGAACTCTTAAAGAATCCAGAATTCATACAAACTATAACTAATACAGCAATTTATACTTTCTTTATGGTAGTTATATCTATTTCATTAGCTATAGTACTTGCTGTTTGGTTAAATAAAAACTCTATAATACACAATTTAACGCAAAGTATAATCTTTACACCACATGTAATTTCACTAGTATCTGTAGCTGTATTGTGGCTTTGGATTATGGAGCCACAATATGGCTTTTTAAACTGGATACTGTCAACACTACATTTACCAACATCAAAATGGCTTTCAAGTGAAAGCTCAGCTTTAATGTCACTGATTCTAATAGGAATATGGAAAACTCTTGGATATAATATTTTAATAGTGTTGTCAGGTCTTAAATCCATACCAAACTATATATATGAGGCATCTAAATTAGATAACGCGAACAAGATAACTAATTTCTTTAAAGTGACATTGCCATTATTGTCACCAACAATATTTTTTCTTATGATAACAACAACAACTGCATCATTTCAAGTGTTTGATGAGATAAGTATAATGACACAAGGTGGGCCATTAGGTTCAACCAATATGTTGTCTTATTATATATATGAGTCTGGATTTATATATTATGATATAGGACAAGCAAGTGCAGCGAGTATGTTTTTACTAGCTATAGTTATGATTGCTACATATGCTAATTTCAGATTACTGTCAAAGAAAGTTCACTATCAATAAAAAAATAGACATAAGGCCTATCAAGAAGGAGGAGAAAATGGATATTATACAACCTATCAAAAAAGACAAAATTAATATAAAGAAAATAGCATCAAAATCAATAGAAGTATTAGTTTTATTACTTTTATCTGCAATATTTATATTTCCTTTTATATGGATGTTATCGACATCTTTTAAAAATCCACAAGAAATGATGCAATTACCACCTACTATAATACCAAATGATATAGTGTTAGAAAATTATAGCACAGCATGGAATTCAGGACCATTTTTTAGATATTTACTAAACAGTGTATTTGTAACAGGAAGTGTTTTAATCATACAGTTTTTAGTGATGGTTCCAGCAGCTTATGCATTTTCTAAAATTAGATTTAAAGGCGAAAAGGTATTATTTGGACTTTTACTTATAGGGCTTATGATTCCACCACAAGTAACTTTTTTACCAGTATATATGATGATGAGTAAGTTTGGATTTATAAATACATATGTTCCACTTATAATTCCATTTATGACATCTTCATTTGGTATATTTCTACTTAGACAAAATTTCATGCAGATTTCAGATGAGATTATTGAAGCAGCTAAACTAGATAATGCTTCTGATTTAAAGATAATGTTTAAAGTAATGGTTCCTATGGCAAAACCAGCAGTAATAACATTTATATTATTCAATTTTATATATCATTGGAACAATTACTTCTGGCCTCTAGTAATGACAAATACAGATGCCATAAGAACTTTACCAATAGGGGTGGCACTTCTTAAATCTTCAGAAGGTATTACTGCATGGAATGTAATAATGGCAGGAAATATAATTCTAATTTTACCAATAATTCTTGTATATATATTTGCAAATAAAAAGGTAAAAGAAGCTTTTATGTATTCAGGAATAAAATAAAAAATTAAAGACTAAATTTGGAGGATGAAAATGAAGCTTAAAAGAAAATTAGCAACAGGATTAGCAATAACATTATTATTAGGTTCTTTAGTTGGGTGTTCAAATTCTAATGATTCAAATACATCTAAAGGGGAAAAAACTGATAGCAATATTACAAAGATAGATTTCTGGGCTCCTTTGGGTGGAACTAATGGAGAAACTGCACAAAAAATGGTTGACCAGTTTAATAGTGAGCATAAAGATGTACAAGTAAATATGCTAAAACAGAAAGATTACTATGAAAATGCAACAAAATTACAGGCAGCCTTAACTTCTAAAGACCAACCAGATGTAACATTACTAGAAATAACTCAAACAGGTACATTTGCATCAGCAGGAGCTTTAGTAGATATGAGCAAGTATTTTGATAAAACATACCAAGAAAGATTTTTTTCTGGTCTTTTAACAAATTCATATTACGAAAACAAGTTTGTTGGGATGCCATTTAATAGAAGTACTCCAATATTATACATAAATAAAGATATGGCAACTAAAGCAGGTCTTGACCCTTCAGGTCCAAAGTCATGGGAAGAACTTAAAAATTATGCTAGTAAGATGACGAATAAATCAGAAGATACTTATGGTTTTGAAACACCAATAGATATTTGGTTCTATGAAGCTATGGTAATGCAAAGTGGTGGAGAAATAACTAATGGTAAAAAAGTAGCGTTTAATAATGAAGCAGGGCAAGCACCAGTTAAATTCTGGCAAGATATGATGAAAGATGGAATAATGAAAATGCCTCCTGGAGAAGATTATAATGCTTGGGATGTGGCAAAACAAGATTTTGTAAATGGTAAAGTAGGCATGATATTTACATCAACAGCTGATTTAGCAGGACTTATGCAACAAACAGAAGGTAAATTTGAAATATCAACAGCATTTTTACCAAAGAATCAAAAATACGCAACTCCTACAGGTGGAGCAAATCTAGTTATGCTTGAAGGTGGAACAGATAAAGAAAAAGAAGCAAGTGCAGAATTTATAAAATGGATGACTCAAACAGATAAGATAGTTCAATTCAGTTCATCAACAGGGTACTTACCAACAACTGAAGATGCAACTAAGTCTGAAAAATTACAAACACTATATAAAGAGAAACCTCAATATAAAGTTGCAACTGACCAGTTACAATATGCTGTAGCACTTCCAATGTTAAATGGATATAAAGAAGCAACTGATAAGCTAATGGATGAAATTAAAAAGGGACTTACTGACTTAAATGTATCTCCAAAAGATGCAGTAAGTAAAGGAACTTCTGCAATGCAAGCAGTAATAGATAAAACAAATAAATAATTATTTATAGCCATAAACTGATTAAAAGTATTTAATAATATATGAATGAAGAGGTAATGTAAATGACAAAAGTTATAGTATTATCAGTAGATTCTTTATTTGAAAAAGACTTGAAATTTGTAAAAAATCTCCCAAATTTTAAATCTATATTAGAGAATTGCTCTATAGTAAAAAATATAAATTGTGTATATCCTACTTTAACATATCCATGCCATACTAGCATGGTTACAGGAGTATATCCTAAAAAGCATGGTATATATCATAATGAAAAATTTGACCCAAATAAAGAAAATAAAGATTGGTATTGGTATTCAAAGGATATAAAAACAAAAACTATTTTAGATGTAGCAAAAGAAAATAATTTAACTACATCTAGTGTATTATGGCCTGTAATGGGAGCAAATCCAAATATAGACTTTAATATTGCAGAAATATGGGCACCTAATAGAGACGATGATCCAAGAGAGACTTTTGAAAAAAGTTCTAGTAAGATTATAATGGATAGTATTTATAATAAACATTGTCATTATATTGATTGGAAGCTAGAACCTAACATGGATTTGTTTGGAGTAAACTGTGCAGTAGATATTATAAAGGACTATAAGCCTGATTTAATGTTGATACATTTGGCGACATTGGACCATACAAGACATAATTATGGATTATTTAATGAGCAAGTGGATGAAGCATTGAAAATGAATGATGAATGGCTAGGAGATATAATTCAAGCTACAAGGGATGCAGGTACATATGAAGATACAAACTTTATAATACTTGGAGACCATGGTCATCTTAGAGTTGACAAAGTTATAAATCCAAATGTTTTACTTGAATCAAGAGGATTTATAACAGTAGAAGATGGAGAAGTTAAACATTTTGATGCCTATGTAAATTCTTCTGGTATATCAGCTCAGATAATAGTAAATAACTTAGATAGATTAACAGAGTTAAGAGAACTACTTGAGGAGTTTAAAGAAGAATTATTCATAGAAAATATTTTTAGCAAAGAGGAAGCATCTGAACTTGGTCTTGAAGGTGATTTTGAAATGGTAATTGAAGGAATTGAAGGAATTTCGTTTGGTAATGATGTAGAAGGAAATATTATAAAGGATTCTGATATAAAAGATTATAAATTTGCTGTTGCAACACATGGTCATTTACCTACTAAGGGTAATAGACCTCCATTTATAGCTTTTGGACCTAATATTAAAAGTGGTGTGGTTATAGAGAATGGAGATTTGAGGGCACATGCAGCAACTATATTAAAGTTATTTGGTTTAACGTTGGATGGAGCTGAAAAAGAGGCATTTGATTTTATCATATAAATTGGATGAAGTATTTATTTTCCATGTATTATAGACTTCTATTGTAAAGATAGAAGTCTTTTTTTATATTTTAGATTTAAGTAAAATTTAAATGGGTAAAATATTTAAAATAACTTAAACAATTTTATAAAGGTATGATATAATAATAAATGTTAGGAACTAATGTTCGAAAAAGGAGTGATACCGTGGATTTTAAAATAAAATCAGACTTCAAACCTACAGGTGACCAACCAGAAGCTATTAAATCAATAGTGGATTCTATAAATAGAAATGAGAAATTTTCAACATTATTAGGAGTAACGGGTTCAGGAAAAACATTCACAATGGCAAACATCATTCAGCAAGTTAAAAAACCTACCCTAATAATGGCTCACAATAAGACACTAGCAGCACAGCTTTACAGTGAGTTTAAAGAATTTTTCCCAGACAATGCAGTTGAATATTTTGTAAGTTACTATGATTACTATCAACCAGAAGCATATGTAGCTCACAGTGACACTTATATAGAAAAAGATGCAAGCATAAATGATGAAATAGATAAACTTCGACATTCTGCTACGGCATCTATTTTAGAAAGAAGAGATACTATAATAATATCATCTGTATCTTGTATATATGGACTGGGTGATCCAAAAGACTATAAAGAACTTATGCTATCTATAAGACCAGGTATGCAAAGAGACAGAGATGATGTAATAAAAAGGTTAATAGAGATACAATACGAAAGAAATGACATAAATTTTACAAGAGGTACCTTTAGAGTTAGAGGAGATATACTAGAGATATTCCCAGCAAGTAACGATGAGAAAGCAATAAGAATAGAGTTTTTTGGTGATGAGGTAGATAGAATAACAGAGATTGATTATGTAACAGGAAAGATTGTTGGTACTAGAAACCACATTGTTATATTCCCCGCATCTCACTATGTAACAACACCAGAAAGAATTGAAAAGGCAATTGTAGAAATAGAGGACGAACTTCAAGAGCAAATAAAATTTTTTAAGGAAAATGATAGACTTTTAGAAGCTCAAAGAATTGAACAAAGGACTAAGTACGATATAGAAATGCTAAAAGAAATAGGATTTTGTCAAGGTATAGAGAACTATTCAAGACATATTACAGGTAGAGAAGAAGGAGAAAAGCCATATACTTTAATGGATTTCTTTCCAGATGATTATTTAATAATTGTAGATGAGGCACATGTTACTATACCACAAGTAAGAGGTATGTATGCAGGAGATAGGTCTAGAAAAACATCTCTTATAGAGAATGGATTTAGATTACCTTCCGCACTTGACAATAGACCATTAAATTTTCAAGAATTTGAAGGAAATATAAATCAGATGTTGTTTGTAAGTGCTACACCAGGGCCTTATGAAATTCAACATTCAGAAACTATAGCAGAACAAATAATAAGACCAACTGGACTTTTAGACCCAATTGTAGAAGTAAGACCTATCAATAATCAGATAGACAATTTGGTAGGAGAAATAACTAAAACTATAGAAAAAAATGAAAGAGTACTTATAACCACTTTAACCAAAAAAATGAGTGAGGACTTGACTAATTATCTTAAAGAGATAGGGATAAAAGTTAAATATTTGCATTCAGATATAGTTACATTAGAAAGAACCGAAATAATAAGAGATTTAAGACTAGGAAAGTTTGATGTACTTGTAGGAATAAATCTACTTAGAGAAGGATTAGATATACCAGAAGTTTCACTTATAGCAATTTTGGATGCTGATAAAGAAGGTTTCTTACGTTCCGAAACAGCATTAATACAGACTATTGGACGTGCAGCTAGAAATGAAAATGGAAGAGTAATCATGTATGCAGACAGAATAACTGATTCAATGCAAAATGCTATTGATGAGACAAAGAGAAGAAGAGATATACAAAATCTATATAATGAAGAACATAATATTACTCCTAAGACTATACAAAAAAGTATAAGAGATAGTATAGAAGCTACTAAGGTAGCAGAGGAAGAAGTTGTATATGGAATCTCTGACACAGATGATAAAGATGAAATAAGAGATAATATAGAAAAATTAAAATCAGAGATGATGGAGGCTGCTCAAAACTTACAATTTGAGAGAGCAGCAGAACTTAGAGATAAAGTAAAACAATTAGAAGAAAAATTGGAAAAATAGAAAGGTAAAAACAACATTATGGAAGATAAAATTATAATAAGAGGAGCAAAAGAACATAATTTAAAAAATGTAGATTTAGAATTACCAAGAGATAAATTTATTGTTTTTACAGGGTTATCAGGTTCTGGAAAGTCTTCTTTGGCATTCGATACAATATATGCAGAAGGTCAAAGAAGATATGTAGAGAGTCTATCAGCATATGCTAGACAATTTTTAGGTCAAATGGAAAAGCCAAATGTAGAATATATTGAGGGGTTATCACCAGCTATATCAATCGACCAGAAGACTACTTCAAAAAACCCACGTTCTACTGTTGGAACAGTAACAGAAATATATGACTATTTAAGATTATTATTTGCAAGAGTAGGAGATGTATATTGTCCTACATGTGGTGAAAAAATAAGTCAAATGACTATCCAAGAAATAGTTGATAAAATGCTAGATTTTCCAGATAGAACGAAATTACAAATACTTTCACCAATTGTTAGAGGTCAAAAAGGTACACATAAAAAGGTTTTTGATAATATCAAAAAAGAAGGATTTGTAAGAGTTAGAGTCAATGGTGAAAATTATGAAGTTAGCGATGATATAGTTCTGAATAAAAATCAAAAACATAATATAGAAGTTGTGGTAGACAGAATAGTAATTAAAGATGGAATTGAATCTAGATTGGCAGATTCGATTGAGACTGCAGTTAAGTTATCAGATGGTCTTGTAATAGCTCAAATAATAGATGGAGAAGAAATTCTTTTTTCAACTAAATTTGCATGTCCAGAACACGGAATTGGTATAGAAGAATTATCTCCAAGAATGTTCTCATTTAATGCTCCTTTTGGTGCTTGTGATGTTTGTAATGGTCTTGGAGAAAGTAAAGAAGTTGACCCAGAGTTAGTCGTACCAAATAAAGATTTGTCAATAAAACAAGGTGCGGTTGCAGCATGGGGGTCAACAGGTGTTAATGATGATACTTACTATAGTAAAATGATAAAAAGTTTAGCAGAACATTTTAATGTATCTTTGACAACACCATTTAAAGATTTACCAGAGGATTTTGTTGAGGAATTACTTTATGGTAAGGACAATATAATTGTAGAGTTTACTTATGAATCAAAATTTGGAGGAACTAGAAATTATAAGTCGTACTTTGAAGGAGTAATAGTAAACTTAGAGAGAAGATACAACGAAACTAACTCGGAGTACATGAGAGATAAGATTGAAGAATATATGGCAGAAAGACCATGTCCAAAATGTAAAGGTATGAGACTTAAAAAAGAAGTCCTATCTGTTTTGGTTGATGGTAAAAACATAATGGAAGTTACAAACTTATCTGTAAATGAATTAATTGATTTTATGGAAAATATAACCCTTACAGAGAAACAGAGATTTATAGCTCATGAGATTATAAAAGAAATAAAAGGAAGAGCTATGTTCTTAAGAGATGTAGGTCTTGATTATTTGAATTTATCAAGAAAAGCTGGAACTCTATCAGGAGGGGAAGCACAACGTATAAGATTAGCAACTCAAATAGGTTCTGCACTTGTTGGGGTTTTATATGTACTTGATGAACCAAGTATAGGACTTCATCAAAGAGACAATGATAGGCTTATAGGTACACTTAGACACTTAACAGACCTAGGAAATACCTTAATTGTTGTAGAGCATGACGAAGACACAATGAGAGAGGCTGATTATGTTTTAGATATTGGACCAGGCGCAGGTATACATGGTGGTGAGATAGTTGCACAAGGAACTTTGGATGAAATAATTAAAAATGAAAACTCAATAACAGGTCAGTATCTAAGTGGTAAAAAACAAATATTACTTCCTGAGACTACTAGAGAAGGAAATGGAAATTTTATAGAAATAATTAAAGCATCAGAAAATAATCTGAAAAATATAGATATAAAATTCCCATTAGGTAAGTTTACTTGTATAACAGGTGTTTCAGGCTCTGGTAAAAGTACACTAATAAATGACATACTTTACAAAGGTGTAGCAAGTAAAGTAAATAGACTTAAACAAAGAGCTGGTAAACATAAAGAAATAAAAGGAATTGAAAATATAGATAAAGTTATAAATATAGACCAAAGTCCAATTGGAAGAACACCTCGTTCAAATCCTGCTACTTATACAGGTGTATTTGATTTTATAAGAGATATTTTTGCAGCAACTAATGAAGCTAAGGCAAGAGGTTATAAAAAAGGAAGATTTAGTTTCAATGTAAAAGGTGGGAGATGTGAAGCTTGTAAGGGTGATGGAATAATAAAAATAGAAATGCATTTCTTACCTGATGTATATGTTCCTTGTGAAATTTGTAAGGGTGAAAGATATAATAGAGAAACACTACAAGTAAAATACAAAGATAAAACTATATCTGATATATTGGATATGAATGTGGAAGAAGCTGTTGAGTTTTTCGAAAACATACCAAATATAAAAAGAAAATTAGAAACTTTAATGGATGTAGGTCTTTCATACATCAAATTAGGTCAGCCTTCAACTCAATTATCAGGAGGAGAAGCACAACGTATAAAATTAGCTGCTGAGCTTAGTAAAAGACCAACAGGAAAGACATTGTATATATTAGATGAGCCTACTACTGGACTTCATATGGCAGATGTAGACAAGCTAATCCAAGTGCTACAAAGATTAGCAGATACAGGAAATACAATTATAGTTATAGAACATAATTTAGATGTCATAAAGACTTGTGATTATGTAATAGACCTAGGACCAGAAGGTGGAGATAAAGGTGGAACTGTAGTTGCAACTGGAACACCAAAAGAAGTATCTAAAGTTGATGGGTCTTATACTGGTCAATTTTTAAAGAAATATTTTTCTTAAATCATCTAAAATGTGATAAGTTTTAAAATTAGAGATATAAACTGATTATATCTTTTAGAAGCTAATTAAATATAAGTTGTAAGCAGTCAATAAAAGTATAAAGTCCATATTGCTCTTCATAAGGTTTGTTTTTAAATCAATTATGGAAGGGGGATATGGACTTTAACTTGTTTAGAGTACTGGAAACTGTATAACTTTTTAAATTTCACATTTTAGGGTATAATTTTAATATAAAATTTAATGTTTTGGAGGGCTATATGTTTGATATACAAGAACATTTAAAAAAATTACCTTCTGAGCCCGGAGTATATTTAATGAAAGATAAATACGACCATATAATATATGTGGGAAAAGCCATATCTTTAAAAAATAGGGTAAGGCAGTATTTTCAATCTTCAAAAAACCATACATCTAAAGTAAAATCTATGGTTAAAAATATATATAAATTTGAGTATATTATAACGGATTCAGAGTTGGAGGCATTAATACTTGAATGTAATCTAATAAAAAGATACAGACCTAAGTATAATGTAGTACTTAGAGATGATAAAACTTATCCATATATCAAAGTAACTACAAATGAAGATTATCCGAGAATCTTAAAGGTTAGAAGAGTTCTTAAAGATAAGGCAAAGTATTTTGGACCATATACTAATATAACTGCTGTGAATGATACTTTGGAACTTATAAATAGTACCTATCCAATAAGAAGTTGTAAAATAGATATCGAAAAAGCGATAAAGAATAAAACAAGACCCTGTTTAAATCTGCATATAAATAAATGTCTAGGGCCTTGTACAGGAAATGTTTCTAAAGAAGAATATGGAAAGATGATAGAAGAAATTATAATGTGCTTATCTGGTAAAGAAGAGAAATTGATGGAGCTTTTAAAGGAAAAAATGAATGAGAGTTCTATGAATTTTAGATTTGAGGAAGCTGCGGTATATAGAGATAAAATAAAGAGTCTTGAAGAGATGATACAGAAACAGAAAATAGACACTAATGTAAGTGACTTAAATCAAGATGTGGTTGCAATGGCAAGAGCCCATAATGAAGCCTGTGTACAGGTATTTTTTATCAGAAATGGTAAGATTGTAGGTAGGGAACATTTTATATTAGAAGGTGTAATGGATAGCCCAAGAGCCTCTATATTAGGTTCATTTGTGAAACAATTTTACAATGAACAAGAGTATATACCAAAAGAATTAATTATAGAAGATGAGATAGAAGATAGTTCTATATTAGAGGAATGGTTGTCATCTAAAAAAGGTCAAAAAGTAACTATAAGAGTACCACAAAAAGGAGAAAAGAAAAGCTTAGTTGAAATGGTAAGAAAAAATGCTATAGAGTATCTTGAAAAGTTTTCTGATATGAATAAGAGAAAATATGAAAAGAGTATTGGAGCATTAGAAGAATTAAAACGACTATTAAATCTAGCAAAGTTACCAATAAGGATAGAGGCTTATGACATATCAAATATACAAGGCGTAGACTCGATTGGCTCTATGGTAGTATATACAAATGCTAAAAAAGATAAAAAAGAATATAGAAGATATAAAATAAAAACAGTCATTGGACCTAATGATTATGATTCTATGGCTGAAATTGTAGATAGACGATTAAAACATGGAAATTTACCTGACTTGATATTATTGGATGGTGGAAAGGGACAAGTTAGCGCAGTAAAAAAAGTATTAGAACTTAATGATGTAGATATACCTCTTTGGGGAATGTACAAGGATGATAAGCATAGAACCAAGGGATTGATATGTAAAGGAAAAGAAATAGAGCTAGATAAAACAACCAATTTATATAGATTTATTGCTAGTATACAAGAAGAGGTTCATAATTATGCAATAACATATCATCGAAGTTTAAGAAATAAAGCTTTGACAAAATCTATCTTAGATGATATACAAGGAATAGGTGAAAAAAGAAAGAAATCATTATTAAATCACTTCAAAGATGTAGATGCTATAAAAAAAGCTACTATGGAAGAACTTTTAGAAGTAGAGGGAATGAATAAAAGCATTGCAGATAATGTTTATAATTTTTTTAGGAAGGAAGAAAACTAATGGAAACTAGCAATAAGGTATCGATAAGAGAGATAATAAAAGACTTGAAGTTAAAAGTAGTGTACATGCCTGATGATGTAGATTATTATGTCTACTCTCAAGATATAAATAGACCAGGGTTACAGTTTGCAGGATATTTTGATTACTTTGCGTATGAAAGAATACAAATAGTTGGGAAGACAGAATATAATTTCTTTGGATTAATGGATAATACTATTAGAGAAGAAGTGTTGGATAGATTTTTCTCATATGAAATACCTGCTCTAATAATCTCTAGAGACTTGGAAATCAAGCCAGATGTAATTGAAAAAGCTAAAAAATATAAGAGAATACTTTTGAGTACAAATAGAAATACAACTAGACTTATAAATAGACTATCAAATTATTTGGATAATAAATTAGCACCACACACAACAATTCATGGTGTGTTAGTTGATATTTATGGAATAGGTGTACTGATAAAAGGTGAAAGTAGTATAGGAAAGTCAGAAACAGCGTTAGAACTGATTCAAAGAGGAAATAGACTAGTTGCAGATGATGCTGTGGAAATAAGAAAACTGGATGAAAGTATGCTGATGGGACAGTCACCTGAATTGATAAGACATTTTCTTGAGATAAGAGGAATAGGGATAATAGATGTTAGAAGTTTATATGGAGTAGGAGCAATTAAAAATTCTAAAATGATAGATTTAGTAGTTCATCTAGAAGCTTGGGATGAGACTAAGTATTATGACAGACTTGGGCTTGATAAAGAATATGAAGAGATACTTGGTGTCAATGTAGAGAAACTAGTTGTACCTGTTAAGCCTGGAAGAAATACTGCTATGATATTAGAAGTAGCAGCAATGAATTTTAGACAAAGAGGAATGGGATATGATGCAGCGCAAGAGTTTACTAAAAAACTATCAAAATTAATTGATACTAAGTAGTGCAGACTGATATTAAAATTAAGTTGTATCTAATATTTATTAATAATATATATTAGATAAGGATAATTTAAAGTAATAGATTAAAACTGCACTAGATTAATTTTATATTTGGATTTTATTATATAACAAGAAAGTTGGAATTTTTTATGGGAATAGACTATTTTAGTAAACTTTTAGAAAGTACTACTGAAAAAGAATTGCTCTTAAGTAAAAAGTCAAATAATATAAGTACAGCGAGATTAATCTCTTTTTTGATAGTGATAGTAGGATTTGCTATTGGACTTTACAATAAAAATATAGTGGGTGTTTTTGTTGGAGTTGTAGCGATTGTAGCGTTTATAGCACTCTTAGTTATTCATAATAAAGTAAAAGAAGAAGAAATGTATTTTAAAAGTAAGATTGATGTAATAGACAAGTATATAAAACGATTTGGAGATGGCTGGAAAGAATTTAAAATAGATGGTAAAGAATACTTAGAAGATGAAAATTCACAAGCAAAAGATTTAGATTTGTTTGGAAGAGCTTCATTGTATCAATATATCTGTGTGGCTAATACATCTTATGGTAAGAAGTCTTTGGCTAAGTCATTATGGAATGAAAATCCAGATGAGAAGATAATCTTAGAGAGACAAATAGCAATAAAAGAACTTTTATCAAAAGATGATTTTTCTATTCATATTCAAACACTGAGTAATATAATTGGTAAGGAGCAAAAAAATAATTCTGATGGTAGTATAGAAGCATTCATAGAGTATGGAGAAAATAAGGATGTATATATACCAAAATGGATGCATATTTTTACTTGGGGTCTACCTACTGCTACAATCCTATCTTTTATATTTTTTACATTAGGTTTTTTACCTATTTTGCCTGTTTTTCTACTTTTCATAATACAGTTGGGATTTAGTGGTTTTGGGCATACGAGACTTATGCAGACTCTTTCACCATTATTTTCATTTAGTAGAAATATACAAGTATATGAAAAGATGTTTGAGGTTTTAGAAAAAGAGACATTTGAGAGTGATTACTTAAAAGAATTACAAAAAAAACTTTCTAAGGGAAGTGGCGTTTCAAAAGGTATTAAACAACTAAATTCAATAGGAAATGCTGTAAATTTAAGATATAATCAGATATTATATATAATTGCTTGTGGTGTTCTTATGTGGAATTATCATTGTGCAGAATCACTGGAACGATGGAAAGGTGTGTATGGAAATCAAATTAGAGGCTGGCTAGAATCTATTGGAGAATTTGAAGCTCTAATAAGTTTAACAGTTATTGGTCATGTAAAGGAGAATACATGTTTTCCAGTAATAAAACATGAAGACATTCCAAGGCTAAAAGTTGAAGAAGTATATCATCCATTAATAGCAGAAAAAAGTGTTATAGCAAATTCAATACAATTAAATTCTCAGACATGTATTATTACAGGTTCAAATATGTCTGGAAAAACAACATTTTTAAGAAGTATAGGAGTGAATTTAGTATTAGCATATGCAGGAGGACCAGTATGTGCTAAGAATTTTGATGCAACTTGTATGGCTATATTTACATCTATGAGAATACAAGATGATGTAAGCCAAGGAATATCAACTTTTTATGCTGAGATTCTTAGAATAAAATCAATGATTCAATATAGCTTAAAAGAATTACCAATGTTGGTTTTAGTGGATGAGATTTTTAAGGGAACTAACTCTGCTGATAGAATTATTGGAGCAAGTGAGGCAGTAAAGAAATTATCAAGACCATGGGTTATAAGTATGGTTACAACACATGATTTTGAGTTATGTGACCTTTCAGGTAGTGGAGATGTTGAAGTTGTAAACTATCATTTCTCAGAGTACTATGTAGATGATAAAATTCATTTTGACTATATGATAAAAGATGGAAGATGTAAAACTACAAATGCAAAACAACTTATGAAAATGGCTGGAATTCTTTAATTAATATATAAGACTAGGAAGTTGTATTAAAGTAAACTAATAAGGATTGTCTTAAAGTACTTAAGAGTATTTTAAGACAATCCTTTTATTTAATAACACTTAATTTTTATAATTGTTAGAGCTTATTTAGATTCCTCACAAGCACATTCTTGTGGGCATTCTCCATAAATACAACTCTTATCGAAGTAATGAGTATGAAGGTATTTATGAGCTACATCACTATTTGGGTCTCCAAAGAAGTCTTTATAAATAGCCTGTAAATCAGGATTTTCATGAGATTTACGAATAGCTTTATTTCTATCTATTTCATATAATGCATTTGCACGTCTATCAACTATTTCAGTATTACCATGGTGATAAGGTTGACCAGCACCTCCAACACATCCACCAGGACATGCCATAACTTCTATAATGTGATATTTACATTCTCCACTTCTAACCTTATCCATAATCTTTCTAGCATTTTTAAGTGTATTTACAATACACACATTAACTGTAGTTCCATCAACATCTATGCTTGCTTCTCTGATTCCTTTAAGACCTCTAACATTAGTAAAGTTTACATTATCTAAAGTCTTATTAGTTATCTTTTCGTATGAAGTACGTAGAGCAGCTTCTAGAACTCCACCACTTGCTCCAAATATAGATGCAGCACCTGTAGATTTTCCTAAAGGATTATCAAAATCTTGGTCTTGAAGATTAGGTAAATCGATAGCAGCTTCTTTTATCATTTTAGCTAATTCTCTAGTAGTGATAGAAAGGTCAACATCTAGTATTCCAGACTCACTTAATTCTTCTCTTGAAGCTTCATATTTTTTAGCTACACAAGGCATTACAGATACAACATAAAGCTCTTCAGGATTGATTCCTAATATTTTAGGTGCATAGTAATTTTTAGCTATAGAACCAAACATACCTTGAGGAGACTTACAGCTAGATGCTAAATTTAACTTATCTGGATAATTATGCTCCAAGAAGTTTACCCATGCAGGACAACAACTAGTCAATATAGGAAGATTTTCACCACTTTGGATTCTTTCTATAAATTCAGTAGCCTCTTCCATGATAGTAAAGTCTGCACCAAAGTTCGTATCAAATACATGTTCAAATCCAAGTGCTTTTAAAGCAGCTACCATTTTTCCTGTAGAAATTGAACCTGGTTCTAATCCAAATTCTTCACCAATTGCAACTCTTACAGCAGGAGCAACTTGAACTACTATAGTTTTTTCTTTTTTATTTAAAACATCCCAAAGCTTAGGTACATTATCTACTTCTGTTAACGCTCCAGTTGGACAGACAGATATACATTGACCACAGAATGTACACTCTGTCTCAACCATATCAGAGTTGAAGAATGTACTAACTAAAGTATTAAATCCACGATTAACTCCAGATAATGCTCCTACTGTTTGTATATCATTACATACAGTTTCACATCTTCTACATAATATACACTTAGAGTGGTCTTTAACTAAAGACTTAGTAGAAGTGTCTTTACCTGCAAAAGATTTAGAACCTTGATATCTTATTTTTCTTACTCCTAAATCGGCAGCTATAGTCTGTAATTCACAATCTCCATTTTTTTCACATACAAAACAATCTTGTGGATGGTCTGATAACAATAATTCAACAATAGTTCTACGAGCATTTAATGCTTTTGCACTATTAGTTTGAACTCTCATACCTTCCTTTATAACTGTTCCACAAGCTGGAACTAAGCCTCTCTCTGTCTCAACCATACAAACACGACAAGAAGCACAAGTGTCAAGCTTATCTATTTCGTTCATATGTAAATGACAAAGGTTGTGTATTTTTATATTTATTAATTTCGCAGCATCTAAGATAGAAGTTCCACTAGGTGCTGAAACGTGTTTGCCATTAATAGTTAAATTAACTAAACTCATTGTTATTCCTCCTCCAAATAAGTTATTTCTTGATTATAGCGTTAAATGTACAATTATCTATACAAGCACCACATTTTAGACACTTAGAAGTATCTATTGTATGTTGTTCCTTAACAGAACCTGTTATACAACCAGCAGGACACACTCTAGAACATTTTGTACAACCCTTACAAGCATCTGTTATAAAGTAAGAAAGTAAGTTTTGACATTTGCCAGCAGGACATTTCTTATCTACAACATGAGCTATATACTCATCTTTGAAATATTGAAGAGTACTTAAAACAGGGTTTGGAGCAGCTTTACCAAGACCACATAATGAAGCAGTTTGTATAGTTTCAGCAAGGTTTTCTAGGTCATCTAAATCTTGTAGAGTACCATTACCTTCTGTAATTTTAGTTAATATCTCTAATAATCTTGTAGTACCTATACGACAAGGAGTACATTTACCACAAGATTCTTCAACAGTAAACTCAAGGAAGAACTTGGCTATATCTACCATACAGTCAGATTCATCAAGAACAAGCATACCACCAGAACCCATCATTGAACCTATAGAGCTTAATGAACCAAAGTCTATAGGGATGTCTAAATGCTCAGTTGGTATACATCCACCAGATGGACCACCTGTCTGAACTGCCTTGAATTGTTTACCTTCAGGGATTCCTCCACCAATTTCAAATACAATATCTCTTAAAGTAGTACCCATTGGAACTTCAACAAGCCCTACATTTTCCACTTTTCCACCAAGAGCAAAGACTTTAGTACCACTAGAATCTTCAGTACCTAAGTTAGCAAACCAGCTTCCGCCATTCAGTATGATTGCTGGTATATTGGCAAAAGTTTCAACATTGTTTAAGCAAGTAGGAGATTTCCATAAACCACTCTTAGAAGAACTATAAGTCTTCATTCTAGGTTCACCACGTCTACCTTCAATTGAATGCATTAAAGCTGTACCTTCACCACAAACGAAAGCTCCTGCACCGTATTTTAATTCTAGTTTAAAGTTAAATCCAGTACCTAATATATTTTCACCAAGTAAACCGTATTTTTCAGCTTGAGCTATAGCTACTTTTAATCTTTCTATAGATTTTGGATATTCTGCTCTTATGTATATGTAACCTGTATCAGAGCCTATAGCATATCCGCATATTGCCATAGCTTCTAGTACACTGTGAGGGTCACCTTCAAGTACTGATCTATCCATAAATGCACCTGGGTCACCTTCGTCAGCATTACAAACAACAAATTTTTTATCTGTTGGGCCAGCAGGATTTTTTGAAGCAGCTTCCCATTTAGAACCAGTAGGGAAACCAGCACCACCTCTACCACGAAGACCAGAAGTTTTTACTTCTGCAATAACTTCTTGAGGAGTAAGAGAAGTTAAACATTTGCCTAGAGCTAAATAACCATCATTGGCAATATATTCTTCTATGCTATCTGGGTCAATAAGTCCACAGTTTTTTAAAGCTATACGTAATTGTTTTTTGTAGAAAGACATTTCTTCTTGCTCTTCTACTTTTTTGCTTAAAGATTCTTCTTCATATAATAATTCCTCAACAACTGTATTTCTAATTAAGTGACTTTGAACTATCTTTTCAGCATCTGATGGTTCAACCTTCACGTAGAAAACGTTATCAGGATAAACTTTTACGATAGGACCTTGAGCACAGAAGCCAAAACAACCTGTCAAACGAACAGTAACTTTGTCTTGGATTCCTGATTTTTTTATTTCATTTTCTAATTCACTAACTATTTCCATACTGTTTGAAGATGTACATCCAGTATCACAACAAACAAGTAATTCTCTTCTTAATACATTTTCCTTAGAATAATTTTTTCTTAAGCTAAGATTAGGTTTCAGCTCATCAGCTAAAACTTTTAATTCATCAAATGAATTTACTTTACGCATTATTTATTCACCCCTCTTAACAATTCAATTCTAATTCTCTATAAGTATCTAATATTTCACTTACTTGGTCAGGTTTCACCTTACCATAAACTTTACCATTTACAGTAACAACTGGAGCTAAACCACATGCCCCCAAACATCTTAAACCTTCTAAAGAAAATTTAAAATCACTAGTAGTTTCTCCAACTTTTATACCAAGTTGTTTTTCAAAAGCACTTAATATTTTATCAGCACCTTTTACAAAACATACAGTACCTAGACAGACACTGATTTTATACTTACCTACAGGTTCTGTAGTAAAATAAGAATAGAATGTAACAACCCCATATACCTTTGCAGGAGCTACTCCAAGTTTTCTAGCAACATGAAGCTGAACTTCTTTTGGAAGATATCCAAATATACCTTGTGCTTCATGTAGAACTTGTATTAACGCACCTTCTTTTGTTGCAAGAGAGTCAATAAATATATCTAGTTCGTCAAATAATTGCTTGTTGTGTGAAATAAAATCGCACATAACAAATCCCCCTTTTCTTTTTAAAGTTATTATTTCTCAAAAAATAATTAACCATGAGTTGACCCCAACCTTATGTTGGTGAACAAAACCAAAACAATAAAGAAAGAACAATATACAACAATTTCTTTATTCATAAAAACAATGCAAAAAAGTTACCTATCAAAAATAAAAACTATACTAGTCTATTATAATATAAAATAATTCAGAATAGTTAAAAAAAATAAAAAAAATGAACTAAATTCAATAAAAAAAAAATAATATATATAAAAAACTTTAAAAAATAAACCGGAATGTAAAATTTTTATAAAATAAAAGATTTATAAAACTGCTGATAATAGTCTAGAAATTGATTCCTTGATTTTTATATAAGTAGACCTAGAATTATATATATCCAATGTTATTTCTTTTGAATTTAAAATATCATTTTCAAATATAATTCTTTGTTCCAGTGCTTTTTTTGAAGAATACATAAATGCATTTACTTCAAAATTAAGTTCGAAACTTCTTATATCCATATTGGCTGTTCCTATAGAGCAGATAGAGTCATCTATAACTATCGTCTTAGCATGTAAAAATGCATTTTGACCGTAAGTATAAATTTTAGCTCCAAAGTTTAAAAGTTCTCCAGCATATGAATATGATGCCCAGTATACAAAAGGATGGTCAGGTTTAGAAGGAATCATAATTCTTACATCAACACCAGATAAACAAGCTATTTTTAAAGTATCTATAAATGTTGCATCAAGTATTAAATAAGGACTCTGTATATATATATACTTTCTAGCTTTCTGAATCATTTTAAGGTAACCATATTTAATTTCGTCAAGCTCTGATATATCTGGACCACTTGATACTATCTGAATCCCAATATTTTCAGAAGGATGATTAGAGTTTGTTTCTTCTTCTATAAAGTACTTCTCTAAGTCTAAATCTTCTTTAGTTGTGTATCTCCAATCAAGGATAAATCTCATATTTAGGTCAATTACACAATCACCAGTAAGTTTGGTATGTGTATCTCTCCATAGACCAAATTTTGGATTTCTACCTAAATACTCATCACCAACATTATATCCACCTACAAATCCTACTTTACCATCAATGACAACAATTTTTCGGTGATTTCTATAGTTTAAGTTAAAGTTTACGATTTTTAAGAATGATGGAAAGAAACTTCCAACCTTAACACCACTTTCTTTAAGTCTAGAAAGTGTACTATTCTTTAGTGTTCTACCACCAACGGCGTCAAATAAAAGTCTTACCTCGACACCTTCTTTAGCTTTAGCTACTAGAATGTCGATTATTTCAGTTCCGATTTTGTCATCTTTGAAAATGTAAAATTGTATGTTTATATATTTTTTAGCCTTTTTAAGTTCTTCAAGAAGACTGTTAAAAAATTGACTAGACTCAGCATAAATCCACACATCGTTATTATTGGTATAATGAGCATTATTTGAGTTAGCTAATGCATAAATCATATCCTTATGTTGATGTATATCTGAATCAATTTCAGAAGTAGACTGTAACTTAACCTGAGTATCTAGTATGTTACTTTTGATTATCTTATCGTCCTTTTCTTTTAATCTAAACATATTGTTTTTTGAAATGTTTCTACCAAAAGCTATATAAAGTATGAATCCAAGTGCAGGGATTAACACTAATATAAGAAGCCATGTTAGAGTTGTATTTATGTTTCTTTTTTCCCTAAAGATAAGGTTCAGTATAACCATGAAATTAATTATATATATTGTAGTAACTGCTATTTCATATATTGACATTTCGAAAAATGATATATCAAACATAAAATTTCCTCCTTCAAATATTTATTAAAATAAGTAATTATATATAATAACACAAACATATATCTATTATATATAATACCTCAACAATAAAAAAGTAAAATAAATAATCGAGAGGTAAATTTTTCAAATTCAATATAAATTATTTCGAAATTAACAAAGTTGGTATATAATAAATAGTATAATTATATGAGACAGCTATATATATGCATATAGTATATTTTTTATGTTAATAAAATTTATTATATATCATATTGTTATTATATAATTATTGCCATAAAAAGACAAGGAAAAGTATAATTTTTAAGGGGGAAGGATTTATGAGTAAAGGATTCTTGACACCTGGGGAAACAGCACAAGCAACAATAAGTGCTGGCATCAAAAAAGCGAATATTTCAACACAAAATGCAATTTTATTAGGTTTATTTGGAGGAGCATTTATAGGGTTAGGGGCATTGGGAAGTATGATAGTTAGTCAGACTTTTGCTAAGATAGACCCAGGGGTAGCTAGTTTTTTAAGTGCTATGATATTTCCAGTAGGTCTTATGCTTGTAGTGGTAGCAGGAGCAGAGTTATTCACTGGAAATACTTTAATGCTTATTCCACTTATGGACAAAAAAATAACATTAGGAAAAATGTTAAGAAACTGGGGACTGGTTTATTTTGCAAATTTAGTAGGTTCAGTTTTGTTAGTAGCAATTTTATTTTATTCTTCTACATTGACAGGGGATGTAGCTACAAAAGCTATAGCTGTGGCAGAAGCTAAAGTTAATTCAACTATGGTTTCCATGTTTTTAAAAGGAATACTTTGTAATGTTCTAGTAGTTTTAGCTGTATGGATGGCTACAGCGTCACAAGATGTAATTTCAAAGTTAGGTTCATGCTGGACAGTAATAATGTTATTTGTGTTATGTGGATTCCAACATAGCGTTGCAAACATGTTTTTTATACCAATGGGGATGGTATTAGGAGCAAATATAACTATGGTTCAATTCATAACTAATTTAGTATTTGTAACACTTGGAAATATCGTTGGGGGCTCCATAATAGTTGGAGGAATTTATTATCTTTGCTATGTTAAAAATAGTTAGATAAATAATACGAATTAAATTGCCTTTTAAAGCATTGATATCAGTGATATTGATGCTTTTTTTAAATTATTTATATTCTTTTATATGTTGTTATTTTTTTTTTTTTAATTTATTATATATTTATTGAATATAGTTTGTAATTAAGAAACTAAAAATATAAAATCCATATGATAAGCAAAATCATATATTATTGAATATAGTTAATACTATATATTAATGTAATTTAAATAAGAATGACAGCTAAAGTTCAGTATAATTTGGGAGGAAATACAATGAATAATCAAGATATATATGAAAATTTATTAAATATATTAAGTAAAGATGATATAAAGGTTGATGAACCTATGAAAAAGCATATTTCATTTAGAGTAGGAGGACCAGCAGATATATTGGTTAGACCTAGAACAGAAGAGCAATTAAAAAATGTACTTCTTTTGGTGAAAAAGGAATCAATTCCATATTTAATAATTGGAAATGGCTCAAATATTTTAATTAAAGATGGTGGAATAAGAGGCGTTGTAATAGAATTGGCAGATAATTTCAATTCTTATGAGGTAAATGATACTAGGATGATTGCTCAGTCAGGAGTTTTATTATCAGTTTTAGGTAAAGCTCTTCAAAAGCAGGAATTAAAAGGATTTGAATTTGCATCAGGAATACCTGGAACATTGGGAGGAGCATTAGCCATGAATGCTGGAGCATATGGTGGTGAAATGAAGGATATAGTAAAGTCAGTAAAATTGATGGATATGGAAGGAAATATATTTGAACTATCAAATGAACAGATGGAATTTGGGTATAGAAAAAGCATAATATCAAAAAATGGCTATATAGCTTTATCCGCAGAATTAGAATTGCAAAAAGGCAATTATGATGAAATAAAAAGTTTAATGGACGATTTGGCAACAAGAAGAATAACTAAACAACCATTAAATTTTGCTAGTGCAGGAAGTACATTTAAAAGACCAACAGGATATTTTGCAGGTAAATTAATAGAAGAAACTGGATTAAGAGGTCTTACTTTGAGAGGAGCACAAGTGTCTGAGAAGCATTGCGGATTTGTAGTTAATAGAGGAGAAGCAAATGCTAAAGATATCTTAGATTTAATATATGTTATAAAAAGTGCTGTATATGCCAAGTTTGGGGTTATGTTGGAAGAAGAAGTCAAAATACTTGGAGAGGATTAACTGATGAAAATACTGGCTGATTATCATACACATACATTATATAGTCATGGAAAAGGGACTATTGAAGACAATGTAAAGGTGGCCATTTCTAAAGGAATAAAGACAATAGGGATATCAGACCATAGTTATAAGCATATTGCATATGGTGTAAAGAAAAAAGATATTCTTAAAATGAGAGAAGAAGTAAACTATTTGAATGATAAATATGGTGATATAAATATACTCTTGGGTATGGAATGTAACATATTAGATGATAAAGGCAATATAGATATGGAAGATAAATTTATTAAAGAATTTGATTATATTATGGCTGGATATCATTTTGGTTCTACTCCAACATCATTCAAAAGTCTATTAAATCATTGTAATAATTATGTATTCAAAACTGAAAAAGCAAAAGAATATAATACAAAAGCTGTAATAAATGCAATGAGTAATAATGATATTTTTATAATTACTCATCCTGGAGATAAAGGCGATGTTTATATAGAAGAAGTAGCAAAGATAGCAAAAAAGACAGATACTAGACTTGAAATAAATAGTAGCCATTCTTTTTTAAATGTAAATCAGTTAAACAAGATAAAAGAGTTAAAAAATACATTTGTAATAGGCTCAGATGCACATTGTCCACAAAGAGTTGGTGACTTTGAACTGGCTATAAAGACTATATTTGATTCTAATCTAGATGTATCATTAGTAGAAAACATTATAATAGAATAAACATAAGATAAAAGGGAGGAGTTAGCAATGAAATTTGTTATAGTTACAGGTCTTTCAGGATCTGGAAAAAGTGAGACAATGAGAGCTTTAGAGGATATGGGATTTTATTGTGTAGATAATCTACCTCCTGCTTTGATAACTAAATTTGCAGAATTATGTTATCAGCCGAATTCAAGTATTGATAAAGTTGCTCTAGGTATAGATATAAGAGGAAGAAAGTTTTTTGAAGCTCTTCATGAAAGCTTAAATTACTTGGAAAAAGAAAATTATGAATATGAAATGGTATATTTGGATTGTAATGATGATGTATTGTTAAAAAGATATAAAATGACAAGAAGAAATCATCCATTGGCAAAAGATATGCAGATTCCAGAAGGTATAAAAATGGAAAGAAAAATAATGGAGCCTTTAAAGGAATTATCCACTTGTATAATTGATACAACTAATATGAAGCCAAAAGACCTTAAAGAAGAAATAAAGAAAATATATTCTTCTGGTGAAGATAATCCAAACTTAACAATATCTGTAGTATCTTTTGGATTTAAACATGGTATACTTGCTGATGCAGATTTAGTGTTCGATGTAAGATTTCTTCCAAATCCCTATTATATTGAGGAATTAAGGTCTAAAACGGGTGATGATAAAGAAGTTAGAGACTATGTTATGAATTCTAAAATAAGTGAAGAATTTTATATAAAACTTTTAGATATGATTCATTTTTTAGTGCCTCAATATATAGAGGAAGGAAAACAACATTTAGTAATTGGTGTTGGATGTACAGGTGGAAGACATAGGTCAGTTACTATAACAAATCTTATAGCGGAGGATTTATCTAATAAAGGATATAGGGTTGTAAAGAAACACAGAGACTCTATGTTACGATAATGGAGGCAAACATGGCTAAATTACTTATTATTGTAGGAATTTTAGGTTGGATTGCATTAATTGTATCGTTATTTATATATAAGAAAGCAAAGAATGAAAAAGTAAAATTATTTCAAAGGTCTATTGTTGAAAATAGAGACCCAAATGTGGTTGTGATAGGTGGAGGTACTGGTCAGTCAGTATTTTTAAGAGGTCTTAAACATACTACACAGAATATAACTGCGATTGTTACTGTTGCTGATGATGGTGGAGGTTCAGGTGTACTGAGAGAAGACTTAGGGATGCTACCACCAGGAGATATAAGAAACTGTCTATTAGC
The DNA here is from genome assembly GCF_020657835.1 of Clostridioides sp. ZZV14-6387. NCBI lineage: Bacteria > Bacillati > Bacillota > Clostridia > Peptostreptococcales > Peptostreptococcaceae > Clostridioides > Clostridioides sp. ZZV14-6387. Next base: position 181,608 of record NZ_JAGWCW010000004.1, on the reverse strand, counting down.
ACTTGCAAATATAGAACCAACAATGAATGAAGTCATGCAATATAGGTTTACAGAAGGACTTTTGAAAGGTCAGAGTTTTGGAAATCTATTTTTAGCTGCTATGAATGGATTATATGGAAACTTTGAAAAAGCTGTGTATAAATTAAGTGAGATTTTTGCTATAACAGGAAGAGTTTTGCCAGTAACTTTAGAAGATGTAAACTTGGTTGCGAAATTGGAGAATGGCAACATAATAAATGGAGAATCTAGCATACCTGAAGAGTCAAAAAGTCAGAAAAGCTCTATTGACAAAATTTTCTTAAGTCCAAAAGATGTAAAACCATTAAAGGATGTTATTGCTTCCATTTATGATGCTGATATTATAATCATGGGTCCTGGAAGCCTATATACAAGTATAATACCAAATTTGCTTGTAGATGGGATTGTAGATGCCATTAAATCGTCTTTAGCTCCAAAAGTATATATATCAAATATAATGACTCAACCAGGCGAGACAGAAGGTTATAATGTATTAGAACATGTTGAGGCTATAGTAAAGCATACTGATGAAAATTTGATAGATTATGTAATAGCAAATAATGAGATATTACCTGAGGAAATGCTCAACTTATATAGACAAGATGGAGCAGAACAAGTTTTGCTAGATAAAAAGCAAAAAGATAAATTAAAAGATATGGGTATAAGAACTGTAGAAAAGAATTTAATTGAAATAAAAAATAATTATATAAGACATGATGCAAAGTATATATCTAACATAGTTATTGAGTTAGCCCTAAATCATAATTACAACAAAAGTTAGTAAAAAAGGATTTTAAAAAATTGTGTAGAAATCCTTATCATTATGTTAGTTTTAAGGAGTGAACATCGATGAGAGAAGAGGTTAGTGCTGGTGGTGTAGTCCTGTTTGGCAATACGATTCTTTTACTAAGGAAGTTCAATGGAGATTGGGTGCTACCCAAAGGAAAAGTAGAAGAAGGGGAAAATAACCAAGAGGCAGCATTACGTGAAGTAAGTGAAGAAACTGGAGTAAAGGCAGATATATTGAAATATTTAGGTGAAATACATTATACATTCAAAGAAAACTGGGATGAAAACAGAGCAGTTCATAAAACAGTTTTTTGGTATTTGATGCAAGCAAAGAATATGGATACTATTCCACAAAAAGAGGAAGGCTTTATTGATGCCAAATTTATCCATCTAGATAGAGTAGTAGACCTAGCTAGGTACGATGATGAAAAGGAGATAATAAAGGTTGCTTTACAAGAAATAAAAAAAAGGTTAAAGAAAAATTAGTTAATAGGTGATAGAGATGTCTTTTTCAACTGAAACCAAAAATGAACTAGCGAGAATTGTATCTGAGAATGAATGTTGTAATATAGCTGAATTATCAGCTTTAGTCAAATCAGGGGGAAGTATACAAATCGTTGGATATAAAAAGCTAAATCTAAAGATAACAACTGAATTAAATTCGATAGCCCGAAAAGTATTTAAGTTATTAAAAAAGAATTTTAATATTAATACTACAATCTCTGTAAATAAGAATCAAATGTTGAAGAGAAATAACAGTTATGTATTAATGGTAACGAGTGAAATGGGTTCAGAAATATTATTAAAAAAATTAGGTATACTTGAAGATAAAGAAGGATTTTTTACTATAAACAAAATCCCAGATAACTTAATTAAACACGAAGGGTGTAAAAGAGCTTTCATAAGAGGTGCTTTTCTTGGCGGAGGTTCTATAAGTGACCCAGAAAAGAACTATCATATGGAATTTGTGACTAACAATGAGGAGTTTGCAGATTCTTTAAAAGAACTTATAAACTCTTTAGGTTTTAATAGTAAAATTGTGGCTAGAAAAAATAATCATGTTGTTTATATTAAAGAAAGTGAGCAAATATCTGATTTGCTGAGTATTATAGGAGGACACCACGCTCTTTTAAGTCTCCAAAATACTAAAATAGTAAAAGAAATGAGAAATAATGTAAACAGGATAGTAAATTGTGAGACAGCTAACCTTTCTAAAACAGTAAATGCAGCAGTAAGACAAGTGGAAAATATTAAGTTCATACAAGAAACTATAGGAATTAGCAGTTTACCAGAAAATCTACAAGAAATAGCTAAGATTAGAATTGAGTATGAGGACATGACTCTCAAAGAACTTGGAGAGATGTTAGAGCCACCAATAGGAAAATCTGGTGTAAATCATAGACTTAGAAAAATAGAGGAAATCGCGACAGATTTGAGAAAAAAATCGTTGTAATAAAATGAGGGGACAATCTCAGGATAAGTATTAATTTTTAACATATAATGGGATATGTTGAAGTTAATCCCTATTTTGAGATAAAAGTCTCTGTTTTTGTTTTAAGACATATATTTGTGGTAAAATTAAATTTATAAAACAGGAGGTGATTTAATGAACAAAGATTTTGCTCATCTTCATGTACATACTGAGTATAGTTTACTTGATGGATTTTCGAGGGTGAAAAAACTTATAAAAAGAGCTAAGGAGTTAAATATGAGCTCAATAGCTATCACTGACCATGGTTGTATGTTTGGTGTTATAGATTTCTACAAAACAGCTATAGAAGAAGGAATAAAGCCAATTATAGGGTGTGAAGTTTACACAGCTGCACGTGGGCTTAGAGATAAAGACCCAAACTATGATAAATATCAAGGACATTTAGTTCTATTAGCTAAAAATATAGAAGGTTATAAAAATTTAATAAAAATAGTTTCAACTTCATATGTAGAAGGCTTTTATTATAAGCCTAGAGTTGACATGGAAGAACTTAAAAGACACAATAAAGGGATTATAGCACTTTCTGCATGTCTTGCAGGAGATGTAGCACGTGCTTTAATGAATAGAAATTATGATAAGGCAAAACAATTTGCTATTGATTACAGAGATATATTTGGAGAAGAAAATTTCTTTTTGGAGATTCAAGACCATAATTTGCCTGAGCAAAAAGAAGTAAATTCTGGACTAGTGAAGTTATCAAAAGAGACTGGTATTCCACTGGTTGCAACTAATGATGTTCACTATGTAAATAAGGAAGATTCAAAGATACACGATGTACTTATGTGTATTCAAATGGGAAAAACATTAAATGACCCAAATAGAATGAGATTTGGTAGTGATGAGTTTTATTTGAAATCAAGAGAAGAAATGGAAGAACTATTTCCATATGCATTAGAAGCTATTGACAACACTACGAAAATAGCTGACATGTGTAATGTAGAGTTTGATTTTAATACTATACATCTTCCTAAGTATGATGTTCCAAAAGGATATACACCAGAAACTTACTTAAGGGAGCTATGTTTTAATGGACTAAAAGAGAGATATGATAGTCCTAGTGATGAGGTATTAGAGAGGTTAAATTATGAATTAGATGTAATTGAAAAAATGGGTTATGTGGAGTACTTCTTAATTGTATGGGATTTCATAAATTTCTCTAAAGAAAATAATATTATAGTAGGTCCAGGTAGAGGGAGTGCAGCAGGCTCAATCGTGGCTTATACACTTAAGATAACTGATATAGACCCAATAAAATATTCTCTCTTGTTTGAACGTTTTTTAAATCCAGAACGTATATCTATGCCAGATATAGATATAGACTTTTGTTATGAGAGAAGAGAAGAAGTTATAGATTATGTAAAGAGAAAATATGGTGATGACCATGTCGCACAAATAATAACTTTTGGGACAATGGGTGCAAAAGCTGCAATAAGAGATGTTGGAAGAGTGTTAGATATAGGCTACAATAAAGTTGACAAGATAGCTAAAGAAATTCCTTTTGCTTTAGGAATGACAATAGATAAAGCTCTAGATACAAATCCTAATCTTAAAGAATTGTATGACCAAGACCCTGAAACAAAAGAGATAATAAATATATCTAAACAGATAGAAGGAATGCTAAGACATGCTTCTACTCATGCAGCAGGAGTAGTTATATCAAAAAATCCTGTGGATGAGTATGTGCCTTTATATAAACATCAAGATGCAATAACAACACAATTTACTATGACGACACTTGAAGAACTTGGTCTTTTAAAGATGGACTTTCTTGGATTAAGAACGCTGACAGTTATAAGAGATACTCTTGACCTAATAGAAAAAAATAGAGTTATAAAAAATTATACAGAAAAAATAGACTTTTCAAAGATGGATTATGATGACCCAAAGGTATATGAGATGCTTTCATCTGGAAATACATTAGGAGTATTCCAGTTGGAGAGTGCTGGTATGAGAAGCTTTATTAAGCAACTAAGACCAGACAACTTTGAAGATATTGTAGCGGGAATATCTCTATTTAGACCAGGTCCAATGGACTCTATACCTGCATATATAAAAAATAAAAGTAATCCAAAAGATGTAACATATCTACATGAAAAACTAAAGCCTATAATGGAAGTAACCTATGGTTGTTTGGTGTATCAAGAGCAAGTTATGCAGGTTGTTAGAGATTTGGGCGGTTATAGTTATGGTCGAAGTGACTTAGTTAGAAGAGCCATGAGTAAGAAAAAGATGGATGTAATGGAAGAAGAAAGACAGTATTTTATTCATGGTAAGTTTGATGAGGATGGTAACATAGAAATTGCAGGCTGCATAAGAAATGGTGTAGAAGAAGAAATAGCTAATAAAATATTTGATGATATGATAGACTTTGCTCGTTATGCATTTAATAAATCACATGCAGCAGCATATGGAGTTTTAGCATATGAGACAGCTTATCTAAAAACATATTATCCAGTTGAATTTATGGCAGCATTAATAACAAGTGTTATGGGAAATACTGACAAGGTAGTTGAGTATATAAGAGAATGTAAAGCATTAGAAATAGATGTATTACCTCCAGATATAAATAAAAGTTTTTCAAAGTTTTCAGTTGAAGGGAATAATATAAGGTTTGGCCTAGCTGCTGTAAAGAATGTTGGTGTAAACATAATAAACAACATAATTGATGAAAGAGAATCTAATGGATTATTTGTAGATTTAGTAGATTTAGTTAAAAGATTAGACCAAAAAGATACAAATAAAAGAGTAATAGAAAGTCTAATAAAATGTGGAGCTTTTGATAATATAAGTGAAAATAGAGCTAGCTTAATGGTTGGTTATGAAAGCTTATTAGAAAGTGTATCTATGGATAGAAAGAAAAATGTTCAAGGTCAAATTTCTCTATTTGATGCTTTTGGAGATAGTGAAGAAGATAATGATTTTCAACAAATATATAGTTTACCTAAAAGGCAAGAGTATGAGGAAAGAGAGAAACTTAACCTTGAAAAGGAAGTGCTGGGAATGTATGTAAGTGGACATCCTTTATCACAATTTGAAAAAGAGTTGCAAGAAAAGACATCTATAGATAATGGAAAATTAAATTCATTAAAAGAGGACGAAGAAGCATATATACAAATGAATGAAACAGATGCCATAATGGGCGGAATGATTGTGAATAAAACTATAAAAACTACAAAGAGAAATGAAATTATGGCATTTATTGAATTAGAAGATTTGTATGGTGCTATAGAAATAGTAGTTTTTCCTCAATTGTTACAAAAATACAATGTCATTTTAAATGAAGATAATATAATCTATGTAAAAGGAACATTAAGTATAAAAGAAGGCGAAAATGCAAAACTTATAGCTAGAGAAATAAAAGATATAGACGATAGCACTGATTTTGCAACTAGAAACTACAATTCAGGAAGAACTAAAAGTATACAAAATATTAAACCAGAAAGTGGTAAAAAATTGTATTTGAAAATAGATAGTATGTCTGACACAGATACAACCAATAATATTGTAGAAATAGCTAAACAACATCCAGGCAATGATAGTATATACCTATATCCTATGGATGAAAATATAAATGGTAAGCGTAAAGCGTATAAAATGACAGGAGTATTGACCTGTATATGTGATGAATTTATAAATAACTTAGAAAAGTTACTTCCTAAAGATAACATAAAAATAAAAGCTTAGTTTTTTGGATAAAAATCTAAATATATTATAATAATATGAAAAATATTGTCCGTTTTGTGATATAATATCACAAAATGGACATTTAAGGACATTTAATTTTTTTAGTCTTGATGGGATTGAAAAATGATATAGGGACAAAAAAAGTCCATTAACATACAATAACAATGATTATAATAAAAAATTGACATAAAATCCAAGGAGGTAAAAAATGAAAACTATAGGATTACTAACAAGTGGAGGAGATGCTCCAGGAATGAATGCTGCGATTAGAGCGGTTGTAAGGTCAGCAATATATTATGGATGCAAAGTATATGGAATCAATAGAGGATATAAGGGATTACTAGAGGAAGATTTAACTGAAATGAACTTATCTTCTGTTGGAGATATCATACACAGAGGAGGAACTATATTAAAATCTTCTAGATGTGAAGAATTTAAAACAGAAGAAGGTAGACTAAAAGCAGTAAAAATTCTTAAAAAGTATAAAATTGATTGTTTAGTTGTAATTGGTGGAGATGGCTCATTTACAGGAGCTCAAAAACTTAGTGACTTAGGATTTCCAGCTATAGGTATACCAGGAACTATAGACAATGATTTAGCATATACAGATTATACTATAGGATTTGATACTGCAATGAATACTATTATAGATGCTATAGGTAAGATAAGAGATACATCATCTTCTCATGAAAGAGTTAATATAGTTGAAGTAATGGGAAGACACTGTGGAGACTTAGCTCTATATGCAGGTCTTGCAGGGGGAGCTGAAACTATAATAGTACCAGAAGTAGAAATTAAAGTGGATGAAGTCGCTTTAAGACTAAAGACTACTCAAAAAAGAGGTAAGAGACATAGTATAATCGTTCTAGCAGAAGGAGTCGGAAGTGCTAGCGATTTAGAAAAAGAACTTAAAAAAGAGTCAGGAGCAGATTTAAGAGTAACTGTATTGGGTCATGTCCAAAGAGGAGGAAGCCCAACTGTATTTGATAGAATACTAGCAAGTAGACTTGGTGTAAGAGCAGTAGAATTATTACTAGATGGAAAATCAGCTAGAGTTGTAGGAATAAAAGAAAATAAGATAATTGATTTAGAAATAAGTGAAGCTTTAGCTCAAAAGAAAGTATTTGATAAAGAAGCTTATGAGATGGCAAAAATATTATCTATATAAGTTTTAGTATTAAAAATAAATCTGTGGAATAATATCTCAGGAGGAGCAAATATGTTAAATAATGTAAAGAAGACAAAAATTGTTTGTACACTAGGTCCAGCATCACAAAGTGAAGAAGTTTTAACTCAACTTATGCAAAATGGTCTAAATGTGTGTAGATTTAACTTTTCTCATGGTTCACATGAAGAGCATAAGGAAAGAATAGATATGGCGAAAAAAGTTAGAGAAAAATTAAATAAGCCAGTTGCTATATTATTAGACACTAAAGGTCCAGAAATTAGAACAGGTAATTTTGAAGACCCAGAGGTACTTTTAGAAGAAGGACAAAAGTTTACTATAACTATGAAAGACGTTATGGGAACTAAAGAAATGTGTACAGTAAGCTATAAAGGACTTGCTGAAGACGTTAAAGCAGGAGATTCTATATTAATAGATGATGGTCTAGTTGGTTTAAGAGTAAAAGAAATAAATGGGGAAGATATAGTTTGTATTGTTGAAAACTCGGGAATAGTTAAAAATCATAAAGGAGTAAATGTACCTGGTGTTAAGATAAATTTACCAGCAATAACTCCTAAAGATATAAGCGATATAGAATTTGGGATAAGTCAAGGTATAGATTATATAGCAGCTTCTTTTGTAAGAAAGGCATCTGATGTACTAGCGATAAGAGAAATACTAGAGAATAATAATGCAACTGATATACAAATAATATCTAAGATAGAAAACCAAGAAGGTGTAGAGAACCTAGACGAAATATTAAAGGTTTCTGATGGTATAATGGTAGCTAGAGGTGACTTAGGTGTTGAAATACCTACTGAAGAGATGCCAATAGTTCAAAAAATGATGATAAAAAAATGTAATGAATTAGCAAAACCAGTTGTAACTGCGACTCAAATGCTTGATTCTATGATAAGAAATCCAAGACCAACAAGAGCAGAAGTTACAGATGTTGCTAATGCTATATATGATGGAACAGATGCGATAATGTTATCTGGAGAAACTGCTGCTGGAAAATATCCTGTAGAAGCAGTAAAAATGATGGCTACAATAGCAAAAAGAACAGAAGAAACTTTAGATTATGATAGATTACTAAAGGAAAATGGTACTAACAATGTTACTGTAACAGATGCAATAAGTCATGCAACTTGTACAACAGCAGTAGATTTAAATGCATCAGCTATAATAACATCTACTTCTTCAGGATACACTGCTAGAATGGTATCTAAGTTTAGACCAAAATCTCCAATAATAGCCACTACAAATAATGAAAAGACTATGAATAAATTAGCTCTTACATGGGGAGTTTATCCAGTTAAATCTTCTGTTGCAGGAAATACAGATGAAGTTATAGAAAAAGCAATAGAAGCAGCTAGACAAGCAGATTATATAGATAATGGAGAATTAGTAGTTATAACTGCTGGAGTACCAGTAGGAGTAAGTGGAACTACTAACTTAATAAAGGTACATGTAATAAGTGAAGAAATTGTTCAAGGTATAGGTGTAGGTAATCAAACAGTTGAAGGTAAAGTTCGTATAGTAAAGAATGGTGAGACTTGTATAGATTTCAATGAAGGAGACATACTTGTTTCTACTACTACTGATGCTGAAATGAACAATTATATAGAGAAAGCAGGAGCTGTAGTAACGGAAAATGGTGGAATGACATCACATACAGCTATTGTAGGTATAAACTTAGATATACCAGTTATCGTGTCTGCTACAGATATAACAAATCTAGTAAAAGATGGAGATGTTGTAACTGTGGATGCATCAAGAGGTGTGGTATATAGAGGTTCAACTAGAGTTTTATAGGAAAAATAATAAATTTATTTATCAAGGGGCTTTATAAGCTCCTTTTTTTTTGGTAAAATAAAATATTGTAGCTTAGTAAAAAATATAGTTTAGTTAATAGCAATATTTTAATATAAATTTAAAGCAAAAAGTTTGGAAAGGTTTAAATATAATAGATTGATTGGAGGGTGATTTATGCTTTCGAAAAACGAGGTGTATATTGTAGATATAGTAGACATTGGACAAGGCGGAGTAGGAGTAGGAAAGTACAATGGTATTACAGTTTTTGTAGAGGGCGGATTAATACAAGATAAGGTCAAAGTTAGGATTAATAAAGTAAAGAAAAATTATGCTGTAGGAGATATTGTTGAGATAATAGAAAAGTCTCCATTTAGAGTAAAAAGAGTGTGTAATGATAATCTTAGGGATTGTGGAGGATGTCAGATACAGGATTTAGATTATAATAAGCAGCTTGAAATGAAAACGAATGAAGTTAAGCAAGTACTTACTAGAATAGGTAAGTTAGAAGATGTAGAAGTTCATGACACTATAGGAATGGAGAATCCATATAGATATAGAAATAAAGCACAATTTCCAATACAAAAGAATGATGGTGTCCCAATTATTGGTTTTTATAAAAAGAAGACTCATGATGTAATATCGACAGAAAAATGCGTAATACAACATGAGATAAATGACAAAATTGTTAAGATAATAAAAACATATATAAGAGCTTATAAGGTGAGTATATATGATGAAAAGACTCATACAGGATTAATTAGACATTTGGTAACAAAAATAGGTTTTACAACTAAAGAAGTTATGGTTGTATTGGTGGCTAATGGAAATAAACTTCCATATCTTAAAGAATTAGCTTCTGTGCTTAAGGAAAATATACCTGGTTTTAAAACTTTGGTTGTAAATGTAAATCAGAAAGATACAAATGCTATTTTAGGAAGAGAAAATATAGTTATTTATGGTGATGGAAAAATAAATGATTATATAGGCGACTTAATGTTTGAGATTTCACCATTATCATTTTTCCAAGTAAATCCTGTCCAAACTAAAGTATTATACGATAAAGCTCTTGAGTATGCAAATCTAAAGGATACTGATACTGTTTTTGATATCTACTGTGGTATAGGTACAATATCTTTATTTTTGGCACAAAAGGCTAAAAAAGTTTATGGTATAGAAATTATAGAAGACGCTATAAAGGATGCTAAGATAAATGCTAGATTAAACAACATACATAATGCAGAATTCTATGTTGGCAAGGCAGAAGAGGTTGTGCCTAAGATGTATAGTGAGGGTAAAACTGCCAATGTCGTAGTTGTAGACCCACCTAGAAAGGGATGTGACGAAAAAGTCCTAGAAACTATTGTTTCAATGAATCCTGAGAGAATTGTTTATGTTTCTTGTAATCCTTCTACTTTAGCGAGAGATTTAGATTATCTAAATATGCATGGATTTAAATGTGTTGAGGTTCAGCCTGTAGATATGTTCCCTCATTCTACACATGTGGAAACTGTAGCTAAGATAATCAAGCAATAGCAACGTTTATATAGATTATATATTAATAATATATTGTATTTGCCACCGATTTGCCACCGTAAAGCGATTTCGGTGGCAAATTTAGTCTACAATGCTATCAAAAATTTCTACAGTTTCATTTTTCATTTTATCAGTCACATGTGAATAAGTGTCCATCGTAGTTGATATTCTATTATGTCCAAGTCTTTTTTGTATATCCTTTATATTAGCACCATTTTCTAATAACATTGTAGCATGTGTATGTCTTAAACTATGGAAATTAAAATCTATTTCAAGTTCATAATTTATAACTCTACTTAAATATTTTATACTATTAGCTGTTATATGTTCCCCATTATCTTTAGTACATACCCAATTTGAATCAATATACCATTCTCCTAATTTTAATTTCATTTCCTTATTAAATTTTTTACGTTCCTTTAGTATCTTAACTAATTTATCACCAATATGTATAATTCTTTGAGAACTTGTAGTTTTTGGAGTACCAAGTTCAAATTGCCCTTTTCCTTTATCTATTAGAGTATGTCTAACATTTATAGTTTTATTTTCTAAGTCTATATCATCCCATCTTAGTGCTGTAACTTCCCCAACTCTCATGCCAGTATAAAAGCCGATTTGTAAAGGGATATAAAAATTAGATTCTTTAGGAAATCTATTTAATATTTTATTGTAGTCTTCTATACTTATTATTTTTAAATTTTCTTTTTCTTTTATTTGTTTCATTTTTGGTACTTTAACATACTGCATAGGGTTTTCTTTTATATATTTATATGGATAGACAGCAGATTTTAAAGAAGTACTTAGTACAGTATAAAAATTATTAATTGAGTTTTTGCTAAAACCATCTCTATATTTGGTATTTATAAATTTTTGTAAAATTGTTGGAGTTATCGTTTTTAATTTGTAAACACCAAGATTAGGCTTTATATGATTTTCAATTGTTTGTTTATAATATTGTTGTGTATTATATTTACAATTTAATAAAACATATTCTTTGTACCAAAAGTCTAAGTAATCTGATAAACTTATGTTACTTTCATCAAAAACCATGCCAGCTTTTTCAAATTCATTTATTGCATCTCTTAAGGCTTTTTCAGCTTCTTTTTTAGTTTTACCGCCAACTCTTTCTATTTTTTTTCTTTTTCCATTAATGCTACCTAAGTCAAAGTAGTAATACCATTTTTCGCCACGTTTTCTTACTCCACCTTTCATGAAAATTTCTCCTCTCAAAATTAAATAATCAGAACTAAATGCTCTAACTATATTATAACAATTAAAGATACTTTAAGAGATACATATATTAAAAGGTACATGGAAAATAATAACATAAATTATAATTGATACAATTTTAAAATTATAGAGAATAAAATTATAAAAAAATGATTTATTCAAATGTTACTTAATGTCGTTAAATGAGTAGAAATAGTTTGTACTTTCGACAACATATAATATATTTTTGTTATACAATTTAATTGAGTGATATGAAAAAGGGGGAGATATTGTGAAATCAAAGAAATTATTAACAATAGGGTTATCTTTATCTATGTTTATTGCTAGTTGCCCTATATCTGCAAATGCTCTTGATAAAGTTGAATCAATCAAAGGCGCAGATAAATATGAAACTGCTGGTATCATAGCTGACAAACAAAGTTATACTACTGCAATACTTATAAATGCAGATAGTACAATGGCTGATGGGCTAAGTGCAAGTGGACTTGCAGGAGCAACAAATGCACCAATTCTTTTGACTAAGAAAAATAATATACCTAATGCAACTCTTAAAAGAGTAGAAAAAGCTAAAAAGGTATACATAATAGGAGGAGAAAGTTCTATTGATAAATCTACTGAAACTGTTCTAAAAGATAGAGGAATGGAGATTAAAAGACTTCAAGGTGGTGATAGAATTAAGACAAGCTATAGTGTTGCAAAAGAAATAAATTCAATTAACAAAGTAAATAAAGTGATATTGACTAATGCTTTTAAAGGAGAACCTGATGCTATGAGTGCTGCACCTGTAGCAGTTAGAGATAAAGCAGCTATAATATTAACTGATGGGAAAAGTGTGCCATTTAATACAACTGGTGTGGAAAGTTATGCAATAGGCGGGACTTCATCAATGAGCGAGAAATTAGTTAATGATACTAATTCAACTAGATTAGGTGGTACAGATAGATACGATACTAATAAGAAGATAGTAAATAAGTTCTATAATGGCGCAAAAGAATTTTATATAGCTAGTGGGACTGATTTAGCATATGCTCTTGTTGGTTCTACAATAGCTAAAAATACTCCAATTGTGCTAGTTAATTTAGGTAGTAATAAAGAAGTTTTAAAGGATGCAACCAAGATAACAGCAATAGGAAATATATCTGAAAATATAATACAAGAAATATTAAATCCTATTTCGAAAGAATTGAAAAATATTATTGGTAATTGGATTAATCAAGATGGGGAAGACTTTAATTGGCTTTATGTTAGGGAAGATAATATAAATAATATTCCTTTTGATATAGTAAAGACTTATAATTTAGAAGTAGGTCCTGGAGTAGAGTTAGAATTTCATTTTCCAGATAAAAGTATAAGAGAATTATTTGTATTTGCTGATGGACAATTATTAGAATATGGATATAATGAATATACAGGAAATTATTCAAATCCTGCTATTTATGAAAAAATAGGAGAGCCAGTTGAAAATAATTTCAAATATATAGATATAGATGCAAATAAAAATGTAGAGGCTCAATATGGTTGGAAAAAAATAAACGGTAAGTGGCGTTATTTTAATAAAGATGGTTCAGAAGTTAGTAATTATGACTTGGCATTAAAGAAGATGGAAAAACTTGAGGGTTTAAAAAAGAATGAGTTAATTAGTTTGGATAAGGAAGATGTTAATGAAAATTGGATAATGCCATATCATAATTACTATTGGTTTACTTATTCTGGAGAAGGTGATGGAACTGATTTTGTTTATCTTGTAAATAAAGATAACTTCTATACTTGTATTTTAAATGCGTATGGTAAAATAGAAAAATTAGAAAATTACAGTAATCCTAATTTTTAAACAACATAGAAATAGACTAGTATTTAACTAGTCTATTTTTTTCTTTTCTTTTTCTCAATTCTTCCATTATAAATATTGCTGCTACTATTAAATAATTAACTTCTAAACCGATTGCTAAATCAACTATTGTAGTAACAGTTACATTTTTATAATTACCTTTTTCTAATTTAGATATATAACTTTTGTTATAATTGATTTTTTCTGCTAACTCTAATTGTGTTAAATGTCTCATTTTTCTCAGTTGTCTTAACATAAAATTAAATCACCTTTTAATATATTTTTTAGTAAATTCAGATAATTATATTATGTGCATTTTTAAGGGGAAAAGTTTCCTATTAGTCGATTTTTTTGTTGGAAATTTGTGCTAAAATATAAGTAAGAAATAACTCTATCTAGCTAGAGAAAAAGTTAAAAGATTAAATTTTTTATAATACAAAAACTAAATATGTAAAAGTATTAGAAATTTATTTTTAAGAATAAGAGGGTGATTATGATTATTTTGGCGAACGTAAGTTTTATGATTAGGAATGAAATAGATAAGAATAATGCTACCAAGATTATAAGGGGATGATATATGTGGAAGAATTGGAAGCAAAAATAATTGAGAATGGGAAGATTTTAAATAAAATAAAGAATATTGATGAAAATAAATTTAAAAAATACATAGAGATATTAAAAGAATGTTATAAACAAAAGAATAAAAAAGAAGGGGAATAATTTCCTCTTCTTTTTTATTTCTTCTCACTTATTTCTTCTTCAAGAAAAACTTTTGCTATTTTCATCATTTTTTCTTGGTTAGCAGGGCTTAGTTCACTAAGCATTCTTAAAGCTTCTTTTATATCGTCAGAAAAATTCAACTTCTCAATTAATTCTAACTCAACAGAATGCTCTGTGTTTCTTATATTTGTTCTACCTAGTAAATAATCAACTGATACATTAAACACATCTGCTAGTTTTGATAAAATTTCTTTGTCAGGAAATCTTTCTTCTGATTCATAATAACCAATAATTCTTCCTGAGATATTTAGTTTTTCACCCAATTCTTTTTGAGTGAAGTTTAATTCTTTTCTAAGTAATTTCAATCTTTTTCCGAACATATCATTCAACCTCCGATAAAAACAAACAAATTGTTCTATTTAGATTTAATATATCACATATTTGTTATCAGCAGAAGAACTAAATAAAAAAAGAACAAATAAAACAAAAACTGTTGACAGAGAACAATTAGTTCGATATAATGAGAGTATAAAAAAGAACAGTTAGTTCGAAAAGGAGGTAACATGTTTAAGAGTAATTTAAAGTACTATAGAGAGCAAAATAAATTGACACAAAAACAACTAGCTTTACAAGTAGAAGTTAGCAAAGAGTATATATCTCAAATAGAGAGAGGTATAAAAAATCCAGGCTTTTTTACAGCACAAAAAATAGCGAATATTTTAGGAATTACAATAGATGAACTTTTTTTTAAAAATAAATCGAACTAAGTGTTCTTTTTGCTGAATTTAGCACCTTGAAAACTAAATATAAAATTTGTAAAAGGAGCAAGTATATGAGAAATAAAGAAAAAGAATTAATTATTAGAGGTATTTTAATTGGAATTTTCTATTTTTTAGGAATTGTATTTAGTGAGATTTTTTTAAAATAATAAAATTGGAGGATGGAAAGTATGAATAATCTACAAATATTTAAAAATTGCAATTTTGGCGAGATAAGAACTATTGAAATTGATGGTAAGCCGTATTTTGTAGCAACGGATATAGCAAAAGCTCTTGGCTACTCTAATACTAGAGATGCAGTTAAGAAACATTGTAAGTGGGTAGCGAAATGCGACATACCTCATCCACAAAGCAATTCTAAAGTTTTGAAGGTAAATATTATACCAGAAGGTGATATGTATAGGCTTATTTCTAATAGCAACTTGCCAAACGCAGAAAAATTTGAGAGTTGGGTATTCGATGAAGTACTTCCAAGTATAAGGGAAACAGGTCAATATCAGTTACAACAAAATGTAATAACAGAACTTACAGGAACTATAGGAGATTTAAAAGGAACAATAAAAGAATATAAAAAGTTGTGTAAGATAACTTGTTCTAAGAAACAACAGTATTCTAAATACATAAAGAATAGGCTAGATATAGACAAAGCTAATAAAGAATATAACCAAGTAAAAGCGAGACTATTTTTAATCCTTGGAGTGGAGAAATGGGAAGATATAGATTTTGATACATCTAACAATTTAATACAAATTATAGACGATTGTATAAGAGTAATAAAATCAGAAAGACCATATAAGCAATTGAGTTATTTTGAACTTTGAAAATTAAATACAGAATATTCTTGAAATGGTGGTGATTTAATATGGAAAATTTAAATCTTGGAGAACTTTTTAATGAAAGTATTAAAACAATAATACTACAAGAAGTAAAAAATGCAAAAAAAGAAATAGAGAAAGAAATCAGTCAAGAAAAAATAATTTTGTTGATGCAAAGAGGGTATCCAAATGAACTAATATCAAAAGAGAAAGTTAGAAAAAGATTAAATATAGGTAATGAAACATTGAAAGATTTAATTGATTTAAACTTAATTCCTGTAATACGAAACAGAAGAGTAACAAAAGTAGCAAGTTACGACTTAGATGATTTTATAGAGCGAAATAAAGGAAAAGATTTAAGTGAGGTAATAGAAGAAGCTAAGAGTAGAAAGGGGGTGATTTAATTATGAATAGTTCATTAGATAAATTTGATTTAGAGAGAATCAAAGCAGGAAGTGCAATAAAAGTGAATTGCAAAAGGTTTGGTTTTGAAATTGATTGCATTGTAGTAGTAGCAACTGAGGAGGAACTAAATCTAGCTTACTTTGATAAAGAAAGAGGTTGTATGGAGTATCAAGCATTAACAACAGAAGATATTAAAGATAATGATTATGAAGTTGAAAATTTAAACTAGGAGGTTTTATTATGGAAAGTTTAAAAAAAGTAAAACAAATGGTGCAAAAACAATTAGATTTAGCTGAATTAGAGATAAACAAAAATAGCAAACTTTATGAGGAACTTAGAAATAAGGATAGAGATTTAATAGATGATATATACATGGAAAGTTATTTAAGAGAAATAGTTGCATGGCAAAGAGTAAAGTATGCTGTTGAAAATATTCTAGGCGGTATAAATACAGAGGTTAAAACAATAGAATATGAGGAAAGTGAAGATTACAAGAGATTTGAATTATTTTTAGAAGAGATTGAAAGAGATAGACCTATAGATGTTCAGATATAGAAAAGAGCCATCGCGACTGGCTCAATTCAGAAGAAACAAAAATTTAATTAAGCTATATTATAGCATAAACGGAGGGAAATTATGAGTACTTTATACGAATTAACTACAGATTTATTAGAAATAGAAGAAGGTTTAACAGAAATAACAGGAAATGAAACTGAGAAACTAGAGGAAATAAAAGAAATAATAAAACAAGAGATACAAAATAAAAACACTAGGATAGTTTCAGTAATAATAGATATTGATAGCGATATAAACTCTTTAGACTTAGAGATTAAGAGATTACAGGAATTAAAGAAGGTTAAGAAAAATAGTCTTGATAGATTAAAAAGTAACATAAAGGAATGTATGGAACTACTTGGTACTAAAAAAGTAGAAACAGTTTTAGGAAATATAAGTATAAGAAAGTCAGCAGGTAGCTTAGTCATAGAAGATGAAGAAAAGATACCTGCTATATATAAAACAGTAGAGCAAGTTGTAAAAGTAGATAAGAATACTATTAAAGATTTTATTAAAAAAGGTCATGAAGTTGAAGGTTGCAGGATTGAATATGGAACTACATTAACAACTCCAAAAGTTAAAAAAGAGTAGGTGAGGACCATGGAAACTAATAATATTTACATTAAATTAATGAATGTAAGAGTTAAGTTAAGTAAATTGAATTTAAAGAAAAGCGGAGAGAATAAGTACTCTAACTTTAAATATTTTGAGTTAGCAGACTTTTTACCACAAGCAACCGAACTACTTGAAGAAGTTAAATTATGCCCTATAATAACCTTTACAAATGACTATGCAACACTAACATTAATAAATGGAGAAAACCCCACAGAACAGATTGTATTCACTTCTCCAATGCGAGACTTGCAACTTAAAGGTTCTAATGAATTACAAGCACTAGGAGGGATAGAAACCTATCAGACTAGATATTTGTACATTCAGTTACTTAACATAACTGAGAATGATAGTTTTGACGCAGTAAGTGGAAAAAATGAAGCTAAAAATAATTCTAATAATACTCAACAAAGTAACAGAATATTAACTGACAAACAATTAAGCAGGTTATATGCAATAGCAAGTAATGCAAATGTTGATAAAGAAAGTTTAAAAGAGAAAGTATTTAAGAGATTTGGAAAAGAGATAAAAGATTTAACAAAACAAGAATACGACATAATTTGTAATGCTTATGAAAATAAGCAATAAGGGCAGGTGATATTGTGGGGATTATAAGAGTAAGCAAAGACAAAGATAATCCATATGTGGTTTTAAATAAAACTTGTTTGGAAGATGTAAAATTAAGCTGGCAAGCAAAAGGCTTACATTCATATCTGATTAGTAAGCCCGACCATTGGAAAATCTATGTTAATGACCTATATAAAAGAAGTAAAAATGGAAGGGATGCTACAGCAAATATTTTAAAAGAACTTATAGAAAATGGATATGTAACAAGAAAACCTTGTAGAGATTCTAATACTAATAAGATGCTTGGAGGATATGATTATCAAGTATATGAGATACCACTTGAAAATCCTCAGAAGCTAAAATCCCGAAAAACTGATTTCCCGGAAACCGGATTTCCCGGAAACCGGGTTTCTCGGAAACCGGAAAACACGGAAGTAGTAAGTAATGACTTTAAAGTAAATAATGATATTACTACTATTGTTATTAATGAACAACCTCAACAAGATAAAACCACCTATATAAAAAAATACTTTGAAAAATATATAGGTCTAATTACACCTAATAATTTCATAGAACTAACAAGTTATTTAGATGATGGAATGGAAGCTGAGGTTATCATAAGAGCTGTTGATGAAGCAATAGCAAATGGAGTTAAGAATTATAAATACATTAAAACAATATTAAATAATTGGATAGAAGCAGGTGTAAAAACTAATTTAGAACTTACAGAGTATCAAAATGAGTTTGAGAGGAAGAAAAAGAGTAAACAGGAGAAGAAACAGTCTAATAATAAAACTGTGAATACTCATAATGTGAGTAAAAATAAGTTTGCTAACTTCAATCAAACTTTTACTCAATATGATGAAAAAGAGCTAGACGAGATTATTAAAAAGAGTCAGAAGGAAAAATTTAAATAAAAATTAAACTTCTAGGAAGTAAATATCAATATATTGTTTCCTAGAAAGGGGAGGTATAAAATGGCGAGAATATATGCACAAAGAAGTGGTTCTTTAAATGAGCAGGATAGATTGGAATTGTTAAGATTACTTGGGAAAGCTGGATATACAGTAAAGATTGGTAGAGAGAAGCAAAATAGCAAGACAACTTATACTTACTTTGTTGAGTACACAGAAGAGCAGGAAGAAAAATAAAAGGGGGCTAGTTAAATGAATACAATAACTTTAGTTGGAAGATTAGTTGCAGATGCAGAATTGAAGTACCTTCCAAATTCGGGTACTCCAAAAATAACCTTTTCAATGGCAGTAGATAGAAGGTTTAAAGATAAAAATGGAAATAAAATAACTGATTTTATTCAATGTGAGCAATTAGGAAAACATTTAGAGAATCTAGTGCAATATCTTGTTAAAGCTAAGCCTATATATGCTGTTGGAGAGTTAAATATATATAATTACAAAGATGAAAATGGTTGTTGGAAATCTATTACTAAGGTTAATGTAAATGCTTTAGAACTACTTTCTAGTAAAAATGATAATAGTGCTAAACAAGAATATGTACCACCAGGATTAGACCCACAAGGTTTTCAAGCAATAGATGATGACGATATACCTTTTTAATTAAGTTAAATAGTCTAGGGAGTGATTATACAATATTACTTCCTAGAAGTTAAAAAATATTGGAGGTTTAAGAGTGAAATATGAGTGTGAGAAAGTGTTCTTAGAATGCGATAAGGGAAGTTTTGAGATAAATGATACAAGAACTGAAGAAGTAACATTCGAGGGTACAGAAATAGACAATCTGTTTGAGAGAGTAAAATATGAAGGGACTTTTACAATAATATCTGGATGGGATTCTTTATTGAGAGATATATTGTGGCTTGAAATGCGGAAAGTCTTAAAAATTATAACAGGAAAAATGATGATGGGGGTATTAGGAATGATAATAATTAGAAGTCAAGATAGATTAGATTTAATGAGAGTTAACAGAGTTGAAATAAGTAATAAACAAGTATGTGCAGTGTTTGAAGAAGAATCAAATGTTAGAGAAATAGGTAGGTATAAATCAGAAGAAAGAGCTATTGAAGTATTAAACAGAATACAGGAGGCTATTATTGCAGGAACTAAGTTTGACATTATAAATAAAGACGGGGTTAGATGCAACAAAGAAAAAGTGTTTGAAATGCCAGTTGAATAAGGAGGGAGCTGAAATGTTAAAGGTTGAAAAATATTTTAATGGTTCTGTTGCAGATAACATATTTGAAGATGATTTGACTCTTAGAAACTACTTAGCACTATATTGTTGTGTTTATGGAGTAAGAAAAAATGGAGAGCTTGTATTTCCAACTTCTGAAAAAATGCTAATAGAGTTTAATGTTGATAAAAATAGAAAAAAGAAAAAGAAAGGTTCAAAGGTAAAGTTGATTAATACCAAAACTGGTGAAGAAAAAATATTTGATTCTATAGATAGTGCAGCGTGTTTTTTAAGACTACAGAGTCAGGCAGTTTACCAAACAATTAAAAAGAAAACTAAAACAAGAAGTGGCTGGAAAGCTGAATATATTAAGGAGGAATAATGGAAGTTTCAAGGACTGAATACACAATTAAAAGAGCAAAAGAGTTGTATGACAATGGAGAGGACATATTTATTGCTATAGATAAGGCTAGAGAAGAATATGAGGAGATGATTAAAAGTGAGTTTAATTAAGTATAGAGGTTATGATTTTGAGAATGAGAAGTGGATTTATTCTGAAACAATAAAGTGGAGTGATGCAGTAGATTGTTTATTTATGCTAAAAGAAGATTGTGAATGGCAAAGAGTATCTAATATTGGAGTATTCTCTAAATGTTGGTCTGGAAATAATGAAGAAATTTATGAGGGAGATATATTGAAAGAACCCTATAATACTAAAAATAAATATGAATATGGAATTGTAAGACAAGAAAATTATGCTCTTGAATTATATGTTGAATGGCATTATTTAAAGCAATTTGAAGGTAAATGGGAGGAAATTACAAGTAAAGCAACTATAATGAATAGCAAAAAATATGTAGTAGTTGGTAATGAATGCGAGAATTTGGAAGAAATTAAAAAAGAGTTCTTAGAACGTAAGGAGATGTTAGAAAATGAACATCTTGGCTAGTTTAATACTTATAGTAGGTAGTTTTATAGCTGGTAGAGTTTATGAGTATAGATTGAATCTAAAAGAGTGTGAAAATTATGATGATATGGGAGGATTTAAGAATGACTAACTTTGAAAAGATAAAAAATATGAGTAGAAAAGAGTTGGCTAAATTTATAGACTCGCTTGGTGGTGATGAATGTTTTTGTGATTATTGTGAGAATGGAGTTTGTGATTATTCTTGCTCTGTGGGATATGAAAACTGGCTTGAAATGGAGGTAGAGGAATAATGGATAAACTTTATATATGTAGTCCGCGAGGACTAGAAGAAGTTGAAATTTACAATATTACTGATAAGTTTATTGAACTATACAAAGACAATAGAATGCTTTTTAGAGATACAGAGTTCTTTAAGATAGATAAAGCTGAGTTAAGAAAAATATTAAACAAAGAGAATATTTTTAGAGCTTATATAATTTCAGATGATAAAGAACAAGCAATTAAAACATGGAATGATTATGTCAAAAAGGAAATTAAAAATCTAAATAAAAGATTAGAAATGTGTGTGGATTTTATTATAACAGAGTGATAGAAATATCTAACAAAAACAGTTTAGAGAGTTGCAAAATGTATTTTAATATAAAGTGTTGTTTAAGTGTTTTGTGACTCTTAAAAATGGAAATGGAGGTGGGAAATGAAAATTGGGTTAATTGATGTTGATGGGCATAACTTTCCTAATTTAGCACTTATGAAAATATCAGCATACCACAAAGAATTAGGTGATAAAGTGGAATTTGTAAATTTCTTTGAAGAATATGACAAAGTATATAAAACTAAAGTATTTACTTTCTCAGAGGATGATTACACAGTTATAAATGCTAAGGAAGTCATAAAGGGTGGCACAGGATATGATTTACAGAATAAATTGCCATCACAGATTGAATTTATGTATCCCGATTATGATTTATATGATATTAAAAATATTGCTTATGGCTACTTAACAAGAGGATGTCCTAGAGGTTGTGAGTTTTGTATTGTACAAGAAAAGGAAGGTAGCAAAAGCTATAAAGTAGCCGATTTAAACCAGTTTTGGAGGGGACAAAAAGAGATTAAGCTATTAGACCCTAATATTTTAGCTTGTAGTAAGTGGGAAGAACTCTTAAAGCAACTTATAAATAGCAAAGCTTGGGTTGATTTCACTCAAGGACTTGATATAAGGCTTATGACAGAGAAAAAAGCAGAAATGATTAACAGAATTAAAATAAAACGGATCCATTTTGCATGGGACAATTATGAGTTCAATACATATGACAAGCTGAAAGAATTTAGAAGTAAATTGAATTTTAAGAAGCAAAAATTAGGTGTCTATGTTCTTACTAATTTCAATACTACTTTTGAAGAAGATTTAGAGCGTGTTTATAAATTAAAAGAGTTAGATTATGACCCTTATATCATGATTTTTGAAAAATGGAAATGTAATCATAGATACAGAAGATTGCAAAGGTGGGTTAATAATAAGATTATTTTCAGAAGTGTAGATAAATTTGAAGATTATAAGGGGTGAGCATATGACTAATAAAGAAATGTGCAAGTCAAAGAATATCACAGAGAAAGAAAGTTATAAGCAATTTAGTAAAGAAATTTGTAAAAGCTGTAAAAATAATAAGAGAGATTGTGAAAGTAAAGATTGTGATATAACATACAAAAATTGGTTGGAGGATATTTACTATGTATAGTACTTATAAAGTCAAATTAAAGACTAAAAGAACATTGGAGCAAGTAAGAAATCAAAGTGTAGACTTTGAATATTCAGAAGAAGGATTAAAAAATACACTTAGATATTACAACTTGATTGATTATTTAGAAGTAATTGTAGTTAAATTTGGAGATGAATATTGTCTAGTTGATTGCGATGAAGAAGATGAAAAAACAATAATGGAAGCATATTATCTTTTAGAACAAGACGAATATACTGGATGTTATATAAATGAATATGAGTTATTTAAAAAAGATTGGGAAAATGGTAACTATTACGGGGAAGCCTGTATGGTGTTTTCGGATGATGAAATTGAGATAATTGAAAAATTAAGGGAGGGTTAAATATGAATAAAAGAATCAAATTAAAAAAAAGAATACTTCATAAAAAATGTGATGAAAGATGTGCCAATTATGACTTTGTAATTAGTAATAAGCTTATAACTTGTAATGTGTGTATAGGATGCAGATACAAAGAAAATATGGATAAAATATGTCAAGAAAACTATAAGGAATTAAGAAAATAAAATAAATAGTCAAGGTAAGTTTGTGAATGAAACTAGAATGTTATAGACTTACTTTGACTTATAAAAGGAGTCGTCGATATGGTTATTACAGAATTTAAAGTAACTTGGCAGACAACTAGAGAATGGGAAAAAGGGAACATATACAGCTCTATATTTAATGATTTAGAAGAAGCAAGAGCTTTTAAAAAAGATGAGGAAAATATAAAAGAAAATTATAATGTAAAGCTTTTAAGTAGAGCTATAGTAGAAATTGAAATAGACTAAAACTTTTAAAGGGTGTGAGCTTATGATACATGAATTGCAGATAGCTTCTAGTACTTTTAAAGATGTAATTAAGAATAAAAAACAAATTGAAGTAGAGCATACAGTAGATTTTAAAGCAGGAGATACAGTTATATTACAGTCATTTAAAGATAAAAAATTTACAGGAATTGAAGTAAACAAAGAAGTTGAGTATCTTATTAAATTGGGAAATGGTTATGTTGAGCTAGGAATAAAATAAAAATTTAAGGAGGAAGAGTAAATGTTAGAATTAATGAATTTGATGAAGAATTCAATGCTTGAAGAATTAAAAAAAACTAATAATAAATTTAAATGTGTAGATGAAGATTTATTGTATGATAAAGTACAGAATTTAGATTATTTGCAAATATTTGAAGTACATGACTGTATGATAAAGTTAATTTCTATGAAAGAAACAAATGAACAATTAAAAAAACTTAAGTTAGAAAACTTTTTAGATAGCCTTAATTTCAAGGGAGATAATTTTGAAAGTTAATTTTGTAATAGATGGAGAGCCAGTTGGTAAGGAAAGACCAAGAATGAATACTTATGCTAAAAGAACCTATACCCCTAATAAAACTAAAAATTATGAAGAATTAATAAAATGGCTATATCAATCTAAAGTTAAACATTACTTTGAAGGTTATATAAAAATGACTTTAAGGTGCTATTATTCTATAGCTAAAAGTAACAGTAAAAAAGTTAAAGAACAGAAAAGAAATAATGTGTTAAGACCTAGTAAGAAACCCGATATTGACAATGTTGTTAAGATTGTGGCTGATGCACTTAATGAGATAGCTTATAAGGATGATACACAGATAGTTGAGGTTGTAGCTAGTAAGTATTATAGTGATAAACCAAGAATTGAGATTGAATTAGAAGAAATTTTATAGGAGGAGTATAAATATGAACGATATTATGATAAATGAAAACTTAAGAGTTGTAGCAGATGATTTGGTTACAGTTTATGAAACTGATACAGGAGAGAAAATAGTTTTTGCTAGAGAACTACATAATAACTTAGAAGTTAAGAGACAGTTTATAGACTGGATTGAAGATAGGATTAAACAATATGGATTTAAGGAAAATGAGGATTATTCAGTTTTTCATAAAAATGTGAAAAACTCAAATGGTGGTAGACCATCTAAGGAATATGTATTAAAGCTTGATGTAGCAAAAGAACTTGCTATGGTACAAAACAATCATAAAGGAAGGGAAATAAGAAGATACTTTATAAGATTAGAGAAGTTACTCAATAGAACCTTATCAAATTCACAACTTAGTCAAATTAATACTATTGTTAATGAATCATTGCTTAAAATGGATGCTAAACATAATATACAAATGGAACAACTTAAAAAAGAGTGTTCAGAATACTATAGACCAACATCCAAAACCAAATATGATATATCTTCTTATATAAAAGAAAGATTAGGTATATCAAAAGTTAATGAAGAATTTGAACTTGTCAAGAAAAGAACTTTATTAGTATTAGGTGCTGATAAATGGGAGGATATACCAAAAGATGTGTTACTTAATTCATTAAATTTAATAGATGAATCAATTAGAATTATAAAGTCTGAAAGAAAAACAAATCAGATTAGTTTCTTTGAAAAAGATAATTTCTGTTAATTAAAGAAAAAAGGAGTGCTTTCACACTCCACTTGTCAAAAATATAAAACTTTTATATACAAGATTATTATAACATAAATAAATAATAGGAGTGTGAAAGTATGAATAAAAAGACACTATTCCAAGAAGTTGAGGGAAGATTATATAACTATAAAAAATTAGAAAGTCAAATAAGAATAAAAGATATATATATTAAAAAGTTAGAAAACGAGTTTTGTGGATGTAAGGCTCAAAGTTATGAAGAAAAAACAGGACCTACTTATAATATAAGTTCAAGCGTGGAAAATGAAGTTATTAAAAGAGAAGAAGATTTAAATAGACTAAAAGAAGATAAGAAAACACTAGAGATTGAAAAGGAAACTATAGAATGTGCATTAACAAGTCTAAATAGCTTTGAAACAGAGTTTTTCAATGAAATGTACATGAACAATGAAAAAATAAATATGGATTATATGTCTAATGCTATGCACATAGATAGAAGTCATTGCTTTAGAATAAGAAAAAGAATAGTTTGTAAGATTATGGATATGTTATATCCGAAGATAAAAGAGTTTGAATTACCCATTTTTTCATGGAAAGCTTAAAAATGAGACTATTTTGAGACTTTTTGGAGACTATCGTGAGACTTTTTATTGGCAAAAACATGAGATAATAATATTGTGGAAATAAAGATTTCCCTCTCAAAACTAAATATATATTAGGCTAGGGTTAAGGGATTGCCCTAGCCACTATTCAATAATAGAGAAAGTAATAATATATTTGCGAATATGTTATAGATAAAAAAGGATGCCAAAATTGCACGCTCTATTATTATAAAAGGCTTAGATGTCAGCGACAGAAAGTCTTTTATGTGAACAGACTAGGCAGGGCGTGAGGACGCTGTTAGTTCAATTCTAACTATGTTCAAAAGGTATTAATACACTATATGTAGATATGCTGGATTAAAACGGAATTTAATTCAAATGTCTAAAGGAGTGGGGCTTGGTAACCTCACTCAACATGCAGGTACTGGTGTTTAATCTAAGTTCGATTCTTAGAACTTGCAACATAATATATACCTCCCCCATAAAAAGGCTGAGTTAGGGTAAACTTAGCCTTTTATTTTTTAAAAGAAGGAAAATGAATTTAATTGTCGTATAAATTAATAAAAAAAGGATGTGAGGTAATATGGGGATATTAGAAGGTGCTCAATTAATTAGAGATATAGCGCAGAGAATTTCAAGAGAAAAAGGCGTAACAGAGCAAGAGGCATGGAATGAAGCTGTAAAAGAGTTTAAAGAAAAATATGAGTGTTTAGTTTAAAGAGTCATCTTTGTAGGTGGCTCTTTTATTATATTCAAAAATAAAAAAGGAGGTCTTAAATTGAACAAAAGAGAAGTTGTTTATCTTAATTTAGAAGATATAAAACCTTATGAAAATAATCCTCGAAACAATGATGAAGCAATAGAAAAGGTTATTAAATCAATTGATGAATTTGGATTTACGAACCCAATTTTAGTTGATGAAGATAACATAATAATAGCAGGTCATACGAGATATGAAGCGTCTAAACAATTAGAACTTAAACAAGTACCTTGCATAGTTCTAAAGAATCTAACAGAAGAGCAAATAAAAGCTTACAGGTTAATAGATAACAAGACTAATGAATATGCTAGTTGGGATTATAATAAATTAGTTGATGAATTATCTGACATAGTTAATATTGATATGAAAGAGTTCAATTTTAATATTAATGATTTTGAAGATTTAAGTATAAGTGATGAAGATTTTATATTAGATGAAGAATTAGAAGAAAAAGAGAAAAAAGGTAAAATGGTGAAATGTCCACACTGCAATGAGGAGTTTGAAATATAAAAATGAGGATATTTTTAGCAGCAACAAAAAGTGGAATGAATAAGGAGTTAAGATTAGAAACAATAGAGAAGTGTAAACCTTTATACATTTTAGAAACTTTTTTTAATAAAGAAAAAACGTGTTTGGAAGCTTTGCAAATAGTAGGAAATGAGAATTTTTTACTTGATAGTGGAGCTTTTTCTTTTATGAATGGTACAGAAATATCAAAAGAAGAAATGGAAAACTACATTAATAGATATATTAAATTTATTAATGACTACAATATAAAATATTTCTTTGAAGTTGATGTGGATGTGATATTTGGTTTAGAGCAAGTGGAGAAGTGGACTGAAAAAATAGAAAGTGAAGTAGGTAGACAATGTATACCAGTTTGGCATAAAACAAGAGGTGTGGAGTACTGGAAAAAACTATGTGCAACATATAAATATATTGCAGTTGGAGGATTTGCAATAAATGATATAAAAAAACAAGAGTATCCTTTAATACAAAAAATGGTTGAGTATGCTTATGCTAGAAATGTAAAAGTACATGGGCTAGGGTTTACTAAGACAAAGATATTAAAATCATTTAAATTTTATAGTGTTGATAGCAGTAGTTGGACTATAGGAGCAAGTATTGGACAACAATTATATACATTTAAAGATGAAGATATACATATAAGAAGGTTAGAAAAAGAAAGTAATAAGAAAACAGATTTAAAAAAATTAGTAGCTCATAGTATGTGCGAATGGGTTAAATATCAAAAATTCATGGATGGAGTGAGATGGTGAAAAGGACAGAAAGAAATTTAACATTATTAAATTGTGTATTTGTAACAAGTTTAGTGGTTTCTAATATTGTTGCAGGAAAGGTGATTGATATATTTGGGCTTATAGTTCCTGCCGCGGTTGTTGCATATCCGCTAACATTTTTATGCACTGATGTAATTGGAGAAATATGGGGTAAAGAAGAAGCTAACAGAACAGTCAAAAGAGGTATTTTAATGCAGTTATTCAGTCTTTTATTGATTGCAATAGCTATAGCCCTTCCAAGCGCAAGTTTCGCACAACAATATGGAAATAATTTAAAAGTAGTGTTAGGGCAGAATGTAAGATTTGTATTAGCTAGTTTAACCGCTTATATATTAGCTCAAAGTAATGATGTATTTATATTTCATAAGTTAAAAGATAAGTTTAATGGAAAGCATAAATGGTTAAGAAACAACGCTAGTACTATGTTAAGTCAACTAATAGACACAAGCATTTTTATTACGATTGGATTTTGGGGTACTGTACCAAGTCTAATAGTTATGATAATGAGTCAATATGTTGTTAAGTTCTTCTTAGCTTTATTAGATACACCATTCTTCTATTTACTGACAAGAGAAGAAACAAAAATAGATAAACAAGCTTCATAAATAAAAAAGTAAAAACGAATAACGAGGTGGTGATGTGGCAAAGGCTAGAAGTCCAAACAGAAATAAAGCTTTTGATATATTCAAAGAACATAATGGAAATATTGCAAATAGAGACATAGCAGAGCTATTAAATGAAAATGAAAAAACAATAAGCAACTGGAAATGCAGAGATAACTGGAATGTAGTACTACAAAAAGATAAATGTAGTACTACAAAGAAAAAAGGTGGTCAAAAGAATAATAAAAATGCTTTAAAAGATGGTATATATGAAAAAATATTCTTTAACACTTTAACAGATGAAGAAATTGAATTGATAAAAAGTGAAAATAAAGATGAAATACACAGACTTGAATTAGAAATAAGTTTACTTACAGTTAGAGAACATAGACATATGAAAAGAATAAAGCAGTATGAAGAAAAAGCTGATAAAATTACGCTAGAAAGCATAGACAAAAGAACTTTAAAGATAGAAGGTAATTTACTTAAAGACAATGAACAGACACAGACAGAGACTGTCACAAGGGCTGTTTCTATATTTGAAAGAGTGCAAAAGCTAGAAGCTGAATTAACTAAAATTCAAGATAAAAAAAGAAAGTGTATTGAGACATTAGAGAAAATGAAGATAGATAGAAAGAAATTTGAATTAGAAAATAATAATCTAGGTCAAAATGAAAGTGAAAATATGTTTAAAGAGCTGTCTTTAGAGGAGTTGAAAAAGTTGGCGAATTTAGATGATTGATAATAAGTTAATAGCACTAGAAGCTAAGAAGGAACTTGCAAGACGTGAGTTCTTTTATTTTTGCAATTTATTAGCTCCAAACTTTTATAAAAAAGATAGAAATTATTTAGTTGAAACCTGCAATAAGCTTCAAGACTTCTACTATTCAGATGATGAAGTTTTAATTATAAATATGCCACCTAGACATGGGAAAAGTCGAAGTGCAAGTTTATTCGTAGAATGGATTTTAGGTAAAAATAAAAATGAAAAAATAATGACTGGTAGTTATAATGAGACTCTTTCGACTATGTTTTCAAAGAATGTTAGAAATGCTATTCAAGAAGAAAAAGCTGATATAGACACTATCATTTACAACGATATATTTCCTAATACAAAAATCAAACATGGTGATGGAGCTATGAATTTATGGTCGTTGGAAGGTGGTTATAATAATTATTTGGCAACGTCTCCGAGTGGCACAGCAACAGGTTTTGGGTGTTCTCTTATGATTGTAGATGACTTAATTAAAAATGCAGAGGAAGCTTATAATGAGAATGTTTTAGAAAAACATTGGGATTGGTTTACTAATACTATGCTATCAAGGCTTGAAGAAGGTGGGAAAATAATAATTATAATGACTAGATGGTCTAGTAAGGACTTAGCTGGTAGAGCATTAGAACATTACAAAGAAGAAGGTAAGAAAGTAAGACATATTAATATGAAAGCATTACAGGAAGATGGAAATATGCTTTGTGAAGAAGTATTATCTTTAAAGAGTTATAAATCTAAAGTGAGAGCTATGGGCGAGGATATTGCGAGTGCTAACTACCAGCAAGAGCCTATTGACCTTAAAGGATGCTTGTACACTAGATTTAAGACATATGACAAGCTTCCTACTGATGATGAAGGCAATCTACTATTTACATCTATTAAAGCTTATGTAGATACAGCAGACGAGGGAGCAGATTACTTATGTTCTATAGTTTATGGAGTATACAACAAAGAAGCTTATATATTAGATGTTTTATATACTAAGGAAAGCATGGAAATAACAGAGTATAAGACAGCTAAGATGTTTCATGATAATGAAGTTAACAAAGCTGATATAGAAAGTAATAGTGGTGGTAGAGCTTTTGCAAGAAATGTACAAAGAATATTGAAAGAAAAGTTTAAAAGCAATAAAACGATTATTAAATGGTTTCATCAGTCGAAAAATAAAAATGCTAGAATTTTATCTAATAGTAGTTGGGTAATGGAACATATATATTTTCCAATTAATTGGAGAGATAAGTGGATAGAGTTTTATAAGGCTATGGTGAGTTATCAAAGAGAAGGTAAGAACAAACATGATGATGCACCAGACGCTTTGACAGGGGTTGCAGAAAAGGCACTGAAAGGTCAAGGATTATCAGTATTTAAGTAATAATTTAAGTAATATAGGTGGTGGTGATGTGGAGTTAGAAAAAATAAGAGCAATAATAAGTGCTGATATATCTAGAAGGCAAGAGATATTACAGGCTAAATCATATTATTATAATGAAAATGATATATTGAAAAAGGGTGTAGTTGTACAAAACAGAGATGAGAATCCTCTTAGGAACGCTGACAATAGAATCAGTCACAACTTTCATGAAATACTTGTAGATGAGAAAGCTTCTTATATGTTCACCTATCCAGTTCTTTTTGACATTGACAATGACAAAGAATTGAATGAGAAGGTAACAGATGTTTTAGGGAATGAGTTTACTAGAAAAGCTAAGAATTTAGCAATAGAAGCATCAAATTGTGGTACTGCATGGCTTCATTATTGGATAGATGAAGAATATAGCAGGGAACAGGTAATCAGCCAAAAATTTAAATATGGTGTAGTTAATACAGAAGAAATCATACCAATTTATAAAAATGGGATTGAAAGAGAGTTAGAGGCTGTAATAAGATATTATGTCCAGTTAGAAGATGTAGAAAATCAAATACAAAAGCAGGCATATACTTATGTTGAATTTTGGACAGATAAAATATTAGATAAATATAAATTTTTTGGAGTAACATGTTGTGGTTCTCAAATAGAGCATATAACAGTACAACATAGATTTAATTCAGTTCCTTTTATTGAATTTGCTAACAACATAAAAAAACAAAGTGACTTATCAAAATATAAATCAGTGTTGGATTTATATGATAAAATAATGAGTGGGTTTGCAAATGATTTAGAGGATATACAGCAAATAATATACATCTTAGAAAATTATGGTGGAGAGGATACAGCACAATTTTTAAATGAATTGAAGAGATATAAAGCAATAAAAACTGAAACAGATAGCGAAGGCGATAGTGGTGGTCTTAAAACTATGCAAATAGAGATACCTGTTGAAGCTCGAAAGGTGATATTAGAGATACTTAAAAAACAAATATATGAAAGTGGTCAAGGGCTACAACAGGATACTGAAAATTTTGGTAATGCAAGTGGTGTAGCACTTAAATTCTTTTATAGAAAGTTAGAATTAAAGTCTGGACTCCTTGAAACCGAGTTTAGAACCTCTTTTGATAAGCTAATTAAGGCTATACTATATTTTTTAGGAATTACAGACTATAAAAAAATACAACAGACTTATACAAGAAATATGATGTCTAATGACTTAGAGGATGCAGATATAGCGACTAAGTCAGTTGGAATAATACCAACTAAAATTATTTTAAGACATCACCCTTGGGTTGATGACCCCGAAGAAGCTGCTTTACTTTTAAGAGAAGAAAAGAAAATACAAGCTTCAAAAGTATCTGATGATTATAATAACTTTACTGAATAGAGGTGAAGTTATTTGAATAATAATATTGAGTACTGGAAAGAAAGAGAAAAGCAAAGATTAAATTCAAGATTGAAAGAAGAAAAAGAGGTATTAAAGGAACTAGATAAACAATATAAAATTGCAATGAAAAATATAGAGAAAGAAATTGCTAATTTATTTTATAAATATGCCGAACAGAATAAATTAACATATGCAGAAACACAAAAATATTTAACTAATAATGAATTTAACACATGGCGCATGGACATCAAACAATATATTAAATTAATAGAACAAACAAGTGATGAAAGATTACTGTTAGAGCTTAATACATTAGCTATGAAAAGCAGAATAAACAGGTTAGAAGAACTATTCTACCAAATATCTAAAGAGATAAATAATACATTCGACATTCAAAATAATAGAGTAGAAAAGCTATTAGAAGAATCTGTGAAAGATAGTTACTATAAGAGTATATATGAAACTCAAAAACACGTTGGTGTTGGGGTAAGCTTCACTAAGCTTGATAGAGAAGCTTTAAAGGATATAATTACATATCCTTGGAGTGGTAAAAACTTTTCTCAAAGGATATGGAAAAACAGAGATTTATTAAGTGAAGTTATCAAAGAAGAAATTACTCAAATGGTTATAAGAGGGGAAAGCTTGAAAAATATTGCTAATAGAGTGTCTCAGAGAATGGACTCTAGCTATGAAAATGCAATAAGATTAGTTCAAACTGAACATTCTCATTTTATGTCAGAAGCTGATAAAAGAGCATATGAAAGTCAAAGAGTAGATAAATATCAATTCTTAGCTACATTACAGGATAACACTTGTAAAAGATGTAGAAATGTAGATATGAAAGTATATTTAGTTAAAGAAGCTAAAGAAGGAGAAAATTATCCTCCGATACATCCAAGATGTCGCTGTACAACTATCCCTTATTTTAAACATGAAAAAGGAGAAATAAGAACAGCACGACTGCCAAAAGGTAAAACGTATGAAGTTCCTTCCGATTTATCATATAATGAATGGTATAAAAAACACGTTGAAGTTGCCATAAATAGAGAGAAGGAAAATAAAAATAATGTTATAATAAATAATATAAGGAAGGATATAAAAGATGGCAAATATAATCTAAATATTCATAATGGCAAACAAGGAAAGCATTTTAAGGACCACAATAATTATACAGAAGGTAGGAGCTACTTAACAATATCAAAAGAAGAATCTCAAGAACTCATTAACAAGTATGCAGGTACAGGAATATTAGAACTTGATAGAAATGGTAAGTTTAAAAATAAAGAATTAATAACATGTGAAAAAAATATAGGTGTAAATATAAGCAATCTAACAAGAGAAGAAACGAAAACTAATAAGTTTTATATACACTATAGTAAAAATGGTACTCATATAGTGCCAACAATGAAAGGAGTTGAAAAGGATGAGTAAAAATTTAATTAATTATATGAGTGAGAAGGTTAAAATTATAGATATAGACAATAAAGAATGGATTGGTTATGTAAAAACTTATACACCAGCTATAGACAGTGATAATGAAATAGATGAGATTGGCTTAAAACAAAATGATTGTTTAGTATCTTTCCAAGAGGATGAAATAAAAAGTATAGAAGTTATATAGAAAGCACTTGCTAAGTTTAAATAGTAAGTGCTTTTATTGTGTAAATTTGCTATTATTGAGGGTTTACAGTATCCAAGGGATATAGCGTATGAGGGGATAAAATTAAAAAAAGAAAATAAAGCTAATATAGATAAAGTTTCTGATGAAATTTTAAAGAAAGTAAAAGAAGAACTAAATAAATCATCAGATAAAAGTCTATAAAGGCTTTTTTATTTTGCTCTTTTTAAAAAAGTTGCAGAGCATAAAGAACAAAGTAACTCCTTTAGTTGGAGAACAACTATAAAAATCTATGGAGAAATAAGAAGGGATGATGATTAAATGGAATGGTTAAGAAAAATATTGGAAAGTATTAAAATCGAAGAAAATAAGATTGATGTTGAGGAAATATTAAAAAGTGTTAATACTGAATTTCCCAAATATGCAGTACCTAAAGAAACTTTTAATAAAACAAATGAACAATTGAAAGAAGCTAACAAAGCTATTGAAAGCTTTAATAGCAAAATGACTCAAGAAGATTTAGAAAAGATAAAAACAGAACATCAAGCACAAATAAAAAAGATAGAAGAAAATCATAAGATAGAAGTTGAGAAAATGCAAAATGAAAGCTTAAAGACAAGAAAATTAAGTGCTGTTGAGAAAGCTTTATTAACCAACAAAGCTAAACACACTGACTTACTAACAAATAAGTTTGACTTAGAAAAAATAAGTGTAGGTGAAGATGGAAAGGTAGTAGGTATAGAGGAACAGTTAAAAGAGTTACAAGAAAGCTACAAAGATTTGTTTGAATCTAATGCTACTGAAACTACTAAACAAACAAATGCACAGTCTTTTTATAAATATGTACCAGGTGGTACTAGTAATACTTCACAAGAGATTACAGCAGAACAAATAAAAGCAGCAGTAAATGGACAAATATAATTAAAATAAAGGAGATGTTAAAATGGCAAATACAATAGAATATGCACCAATTATACAACAAACACTTGATGAATCAGCAATACAAACACTTCTAACAGGGTGGATGGATGCTAATGCAGGAAAGGTAATATATAATGGAGGAAAAGAAATAAAAATACCTTCTCTAGAAGTCGATGGACTAGGGGATTATAACAGAGGTTCATCAGAAGGATATGCTGATGGAGATATAAAGTTTGGTTATGAAACTAAAACTATGACACAAGATAGAGGGAGAAAATTTACAATAGACCCAAATGATGTTGATGAAACTAATTTTACATTAACTGCAAGTAATATAATGGGTAAATTTCAAAGGACGAAAGTAGTTCCCGAAATAGATGCTTATAGACTTAGTAAGTTAGCTACAGTAGCTATAGGGGTTGAAAATGATACCAATGTAGAATATGGATATACACCAGATAAAGAGACTGTTATAAGCAAAATAAAAAGAGGAATAAAAATAATAAGAGAAACTGGATATATCGGAGAACTTGTAGTACATTTAACTTATGATACATTAGAAGCCATAGAAGAAAAAGTATTAGATAAATTAACAGCTATTGATTTTAGCAAAGGAGGAATAACTACAAAAGTACCAACGATAGACTTTTGTCCGTTGCTAGTCACACCTCAAAATCGTATGTATTCATCTATAACTTTATATGATGGGAAAACGGAAGGTCAAAGACAAGGTGGGTATGTAAAAGGTACAAAAGCTCTTGATTGTAATTTTATAATAGTAGGTAGAGACATTCCTATAGCTGTAACAAAACAAGACCAAATGAGAATTTTTGACCCTTTAACTAATCAAAAAGCTAATGCTTGGTCTATGGACTACAGAAGATATCATGAATTATGGGTTACTAAACTTAGCTCTAACTTAGTATATGCTAACTTCAAAGATGCTAAACCAGTAGCCTAAAGGAGATAAATTATGTATAGATTAATAAGAGATAACATAGAAAAAATAGTTAATGATACATCCGAAAAAGAAAAGTTAATATATGATGGATTTAAGTTATTAGAAGATAAGAAAAATATTAATATAGAAAAATTGGGCATTGAAGAACTAAAAAACTTAGCAAAAGAAAATGGTATAGAAGGTTATTCAAAGCTGAAAAAAGATGAATTAATAGAGAAATTAAATAATATTTAGTTTCTCTATTTTTATTCGAGGTGATTAAATGCTAGATAATATAAAATTAATTTTAAATTTAAAAGATGATACTTATGATAGTTTAATAGAGTTGTACATTAAAAAATATACTACTCTAGTTCTTGCATACTGCAATATAGAAACGCTTAATTCTACTCTTGAAGGTATTGTAGAGGATAAAGTTATTGTTAAGTTAAAAGAGACTGTATTAGTCAGTAGTGCTGATAATGGTAAAATTAGCTCAATTTCTCGTGGTGGTTATTCTGTAAATTATAATGTTGCAACAGCTAAAACAACAGATGAATTAATGGAAATAAAACTATCTCAAAAGGATAAGAATATTTTAAATAATTTTAGAAAAGTGAAGTGGTAACATGGCAGAAGCAGATATATTAGCATTAACTTATTTTTGCAAAATGACAATAAGAAGATGTGCAAGTATCAAAAATGAGGAGACAGGAGTTACAGATTTTAACGAGAATGTTGTAATTGCAGAAGGTGTACCTTGTGGCTTAAATGGAAATATACCTAATGTCATAGATACAGATATAACAAGTTCTATTTCAGCTTTTGAATTATATTGTAGACCTAAAATAGATTTGCAGGTTGGAGATATACTAGATATAACTTTAGAAAATGGGAATGTAGAAACTTTTATTGCATCTAAACCATTTCCTTATTCAAGCCACTTACAAGTCAATCTGACCCTAAAGGAAAGATATTAAATGATAGAATTTAACAGTCTAGACACATTAATAAGAGATTTAGAAAGAGAAGAAAGGGAAATGTCAAAGAACTTAAGAAGAGCTAAGAACAATATAGGTAATAAACTACTTAGAAAAGTAAAACCTAAAACACCAGTTGCTAAAGTTGATGGAGGAACAGCTAGAAAGAGCTGGAAATATAAAGAGCTTAATCTATTTGAGGGTGTAGTATCAAATAATATTGAATATATTTATCATTTAGAATATGGTCATAGAACTAGGCAAGGAACAGGAACTAGCGAAAACTATAGACCTAAACCTAATGGAATCAGTTTTGTACCAGGTGTATTTATGTTGGCAAGAAGCGTTGATGAAATGAGTAGTATAATTGATGATGAATTAAATCAGATAATAATAGATTTTTGGAACTAGAGGTGATATGTTGTTAAGCTACAAAGATATACTATACTCATTCACTAAAGAAATATCTAAAAATTTTAATGAAGATATATTTGTAGAAGGATATAACATACAAGACAATAAGAAGTCTTGTTTTTTTGTGCAGATATTGCCAGAAATGGCACAGACAGCGACTAAAAAGACTGATATAAAAAGTTTCTTAGTTGATATAAAGTATTTACCTAGCTGGAAAAAGAAAAAAACAGATTTATTTGACATTCTAAATAAATTAGAGAACATATTCACTAGAAATATAAAAGTAAAAGATAGATATTTAACTTTTAGCGAGAAAAATGTAAGTATAGAAAAAGATGAAATAGGAAATTATGTTCAATTTCTTATATCTATAAATTATCATGAACAAATTTATTTTGAAGAAGAAAAACATGAGTTGATGGAAGAATTAAATCTCATATTTAAAGGAAGGAGTGATTAAATGGCTGGATTAGTTAATATAAATATAGAATTTAAAGAACTGGCTACAAGCTTTATACAACGCTCCAAAGCTGGAATAGTAGCAATTATATTGAAAGATACAACAAAGATGTATAAAGAGCTTACAAGCGAAGAAGATATGCCAACTTCATTAAGTGATGATAATAAAAAATATGTTAAATACGCTTTTATAGGGGCTACTGATAATGAGAAGGTATTAAAACCAAGTAAAGTTATTATAAGTACTTTCTTAGAAGATGGAAAAGTTGAAGATACACTAGAAGAATTAGAATCTGTAGAATTTAATTATCTTTGTATGCCAGAAGCTATAGAAGCAGAAAAAACAAAAATTGTAACTTGGATTAAAAAGATAAGAGAAGAAGAAAGTACAGAAGCTAAAGCAGTACTAGCAAACATTAAAGCTGATAATGAAGCAGTTATAAACTTTACTGAAAACGTAACAATTAGTGGAGAGGAAATAACAGCAGAGAAATATACACCACGTATCGCGTCTCTTATAGCATCTACTCCAAGTACACAGTCAATTACTTATGCTCCTCTTAATGAAGTTGAATCTATTACAAAGATAGACAAAGCTAGTGCAGACGCTAAAGTACAATCGGGAGAATTAATACTAAGAAGACTGTCAGGAGCTATAAGGATTGCTAGAGGTGTAAATTCTCTTACAACTCTAACACAAGAAAAAGGAGAGATATTTCAGAAGATTAAGCTTGTTGATACTAAAGACTTAATAAGTAAAGATATAAAAAACATTTATGTAGAAAAGTATTTACGTAAATGTCCGAATACTTATGACAATAAATGTTTATTTATAGTTGCTGTACAATCTTATTTAACTGAATTAGCAAAACAAGAGTTAATTGACTCTAATTTTACTGTTGAAATTGATTTAGAGAAGCAAAAAGAATATTTAGAAAGTAAAAAAATAGATACAAGTAAAATGAATGATAATGAAATAAAGAATTGTAACACTGGTTCAAATGGATTTTATTTAATAAATTTAAAATTAGTAGATTCAATGGAAGATATAAATATAAGAGTTCAAATGTAGAAAGTAGGTGAAAAAATGGCTACAAGTTATGAATCAAATCAAGTAATGAATGGAACTTACGGAGAATGTTGGTTGGATGGTGTGCAAGTATCTGAATGTAAGGCTATGAAAGCTGAAATAAAACTAGATAAAGCTGAAATAGTAAAACCTAGAAAAATGATAAAAGGTCAAAAAGTAATAGGTGCTAGTGCAGAGGGGTCTTTAACTTTATATAAAGTAGATTCAAGGATGTTAAGATATATAACTCAAATTATAAAAGAAGGTAAAGAACCTAAATTTACTATTGTTAGTAAATTAGATGACCCTGACGCATTAGGAGCAGAAAGAATTTGCCTAACTGGTGTAAGTTTTGACGGACTTTCAATCATAGATTGGGAAAATGGAAAAGAAGGAGAGCAAGAAGCATCATTTACATTCGAGGATTTTGATTTGCTTGATGCAGTATAAAAATAATTAAGGATAAAAGGAGAATTACTATGAGTGAAAATAAATTAGAAAAAGAAATGATAGATAAAAAAGAAGTGACAGAGGTAAAAAATGTTGTAGATTTGTTATTAAGTTTAGATGCTGATAAGGTAAAAATGCCATCTATAACACATACAATGTTTTGTAAGAAATTAGGAATAGATGTAAACTTTGAATGTAAAGCAGTAGAGCCAGAGTTTTTTGACGAGCTTCAAACTAGTGGTTTAAAAATAGAAAAAGGTTCTTTAAAGGATTTAGATAATTTTAAGATGAAATCTAATGTAATACTAGCATCATGTAATTTATTTAAAGATGATAAATTATTAAAACATTTCAAATCTCCAACACCAAAAGAATTGTTAAGAAGAATGTTACTTGCAGGAGAAATAAACGAATTATATGATAAAATTTGTGAATTAAATGGGTATAGAGATGATAACAAAAGAGATAAGGAAATAGAAGAAAAAATAAAAAACTAATCAAATCGGATGGAGAAATCAATTTAATGTATCTAATGTTTAGATACCATGATATGATGCCAGCCGATTTTTTTAAGCTTAAATATGGTGAAAAGCATGTAATTAGAGCTTTTATGTATCAAGAAATAGATGAAAGAATAGAAGAAATAAAGAGTTTTGGAAAGGGGCTATAGAGTATGTCAGCAGGTAGTAGAGCTTTAGAAGCTGTTATAAGAATGCGAGATGAAGCGAGTAGAACACTAAGACAAATTAGAGATGCTACTAGAGCCCTTCAAAGTCAAACAGACTCAACATCTCAAGCACAAGAAAGATTGCAAGAACAATTTAGAAATGTTAGTAATGCAGCTAAAATAGCAGGAGTAGGCATTGTAACTGGGATAGGGGCAGGACTTGTTTCAGCATCTAAAGCAGGTGCAGAATTCGAAACTGCAATGACTAAAACTTCGACAATGTTTGGTGACACTAAAGTAGATACAGAAAACTTGAATAATAAAGTATTAGAGTTATCTAAAAATACGGGAATTGCCGCATCTTCTATTGGAGAAAGTTTATACAATGCTTTATCTTCGGGCATTCCTGTTACAGAAAACATGGGTTCAGCAATGGATTTCATGACTAAAAATGCTAAATTATCTAAAGCAGGATTTACAGATATAGATACAGCTTTAACTGCAACAGCAAAGGTATTAAATGCTTACAAAATGGATGTATCCGAAACTGATAGAGTCCATAAAGTTATGATGCAGACACAAAATAAAGGTATCACTACCGTAAATGAGTTAGGAAGCTCTCTAGCAGGTGTAACACCAACAGCATCTGCAATGGGTGTATCTTTTGAACAAGTAGGTGCATCACTTGCAAATTTAACAGCACAAGGAACACCAACAGCCGAAGCTGTCACACAACTAAATGGGTTAATTGCTGAACTTGGAAAGAGTGGCACAATTGGGAATAAAGCACTTTTAGAAGCAGCAAAAGGAACTAAATATGCTGGTAAATCTTTCAAAGATTTGATGCAAGCAGGAGTTCCACTTAACACAGTACTTGATTTAATGGATAATAGTGCTAAAAAGAACAAAAAATCTTTAATAGATATGTTTGGAAGCCTTGAAGCAGGAAAAGCAGCACTAGCACTTAGTGGTCAAAATTCAGAACAATATACGAACAATTTAAAAGCTATGTCCACTCAAGCTGATGTTGTTGGAAGTGCATATGCGAAGATGTCTAATACATTAGAATCAAAAGTAGGTATATTAAAAGAAAGTTTCAAGAATCTAGGAATAGAGATATATAGCAAACTAAAAGAACCTCTTAAAAATGCAGCTGAAACAGGAATAAAATGTTTAAGTGACTTAGATAAACAGTTTTCAAGTGGGTCACTTAAAG
The DNA here is from genome assembly GCF_020657835.1 of Clostridioides sp. ZZV14-6387. Lineage (NCBI taxonomy): Bacteria > Bacillati > Bacillota > Clostridia > Peptostreptococcales > Peptostreptococcaceae > Clostridioides > Clostridioides sp. ZZV14-6387. Next base: position 140,820 of record NZ_JAGWCW010000004.1, on the reverse strand, counting down.
CAGGCATTTCGCAAATTGCACAATCTTTTGGAGATTTAACATCTACAATTATAAAGGTTGCAACAAAGGCATTGCCAACTATGATTAAGAGTCTTAGTTGGGTTCTTAAAAATGGACCTACTATCGCTAGTATTTTTGTAAGTATAAAAACTGCTTCTATTATGACTAGTGTAGTAAAGGGAATAGTAACTTTGGTCAATGCTTGGAAGGCGGCTAAACGAGCAGCTATTGCTTATAGTATAGCATTAGCTTTTAGTAGTAGTGCAGGAACAACAGCCGCACTAGGCATGACGACTTTTCAAATTATAGTATCCGTTTTAACGGGAAAAATGAAAATTTTAACCGCTGTAACAACGTTATTTGGAAAAGCCAGCTTATTATTGGGGGGTCCAATTGGAGTTGTAATAGTTGCAGTAACCGCTCTCGTAGCAGGATTCTTAGTGCTTTGGAATACAAACAAAGGCTTTAGAGATTTTGTTATAAACGCTTGGAATAATATAAAAGAGACAGCAACAAAAGTTTGGGGTGGTATATGCAATTTCTTTACACAAACTATTCCACAAGCTTGGGAAAGTCTATGTACCAGTTTTTCAAATGCAGGACAGTGGTTTGGAGAAATGTGGAATAATATAAAACAAGCATTTATAAATGGTTGGAATGCCATTGTAGCTTTCTTTACTCAAACAATTCCATCATGGATAAATAACATTGGAATATGGTTTGGACAATTACCTGCAAAAATTGGTTATGGATTAGGATTTGCATTAGGGAAAATAATATCTTGGGGTATTTCTGTTTGGACTTACCTAGTTACAAATGTTCCGATTTGGATAAACAATGTTGTTACATTTTTTGCACAATTACCTAGCCGTATATGGACTTGGTTAGTAAGCACAGTACAAAAAATTGGGCAATGGGGTATGGCTATGATAACATATGCTCAAATCTACACTAGAATGATTATTAACAATATAGTAGTATTTTTCCAAACTCTACCTAATCGCGTATGGACTTGGCTTACAAATACAATTCAAAAAGTAGTAAGTTGGGGAAGTCAAATGGCAACTAAAGGTAAAGAAGGTGCTAAAAAATTAATTACTACAGTGGTAGACACCTTAAAATCGTTACCACAAAAGGTAGTGGACATAGGAAAAAATGTTGTTAAAGGGTTATGGAATGGTATAACTGGAGCTGGTGACTGGTTAAAAGGAAAAGTAAATGATTTTGCAAAAGGTGTAATAGATGGATTTAAAAATGGTTTTGGAGTACATTCTCCATCTGTTATAATGGAAAAAATAATAGGAATAAATCTACCAAAAGGAATTTGGGTAGGTATAAAGAAAGAGTTACCAAACTTAAAGAATAATATTAATAATGTAATTAGTAACCTAACACAAAGAATGTATAAACCACAAGAACTCGAAGAAAGTGACTATACTAGTAAATATAAAGAAGCTATAGCCCAAAGAACTGAACAAAATACTATTAATAAAACTGATAGTAAAACTACAAATAATAAAGAAAGTAATAGTATCACTATAAACATAAACTTAGGTGGTGTTACAGTTAAAGAAGAAGCTGATATGACTAAATTAACTAAGATGTTAGTTAGAGAAATACAGTTAGGAATAGCAGGTGGTGTGTAGAAACATGTACCCCTAAAACATGCTAGTATATGCTATAATCGTAGTATATATTAGTATGTTTTAGGGGGATAAATATGGGATTATTTAGTAGGAAAGAAAAAACAAAAGCAAAAGAACCATGTATAATTTGTGGAACTGATACAGATACTTTAAAAGTTTTAGATGGATATTTGTGCAAAGACTGTCTTGGAAAATGTAGAACAGAGTTGAGTTCTTTAGGTAAAGACCCTAAAAAAATTTCTAAAGATGAAATTCTTGAATGTATGGAAAGCAGTAAAGATGAGAATGGAAATTTTGTTGAAAGCGAATTAGTTATGCTAGAATATTTAGGTGGTCATCCTAGTTTAAATAAAGAGGAATTTATTTTTGCTGTAATTAAAGATAATAAAATATTGTTTAAAGTAGCAGGTAAAAATTCTAATGAAAAAATGGTTGATGTATTTGAAATCTTATACTCAGATATGAAAACAGTTTCTATTGAAAAAGAAGAAGAAGTTATTAGAAGATATACAGCCACTAGGATAGCTTTGTTTGGACCATTCGCTCTTGCAATGAAAAAGAAGCAAGTTAAAACAGAAGAATACTTAATAATAGAATGTAAAGATTTTATACTGTCTTTTAAGAAAAATGCAAATGTTTGTGCAACTATATATGAAAAATTAGTTGAATACAGAAATAATAACAAAAGTGAAGATATAAATAAACCTGTAGTTGAGGGAAATAATACTATTGACCCATTGCAGCAAATAAAAACATTAAAAGAATTATTAGACATGCAGGCAATTACAGAAGAAGAATTTAATGCTAAGAAAAAAGAATTATTAAATTTATAATATACAGAAAGCACTTACAAATATGTAGGTGCTTTTATTATGGAGGTGATTGTGATGAATAAAGACATAGAGTTCATTGGCTCATTAAAACGGTTAAGTTTTCTAATACAAGCAAAGGACAATTTAATTGAAGATATACATGAGTATTCAAACAATAAAGAAGATATTGCTAGGTATGAAAATTTGGATAAAGCTTTTGAAAAAACTATAATTGATGAAGCTAAGTTTTTAATATCTTTAGAAAAGATATAGAGGTGATGCAATTGGAAATGTGGATTAGACAAGCAAATGACACTTTTAGATTTCCTGTTTTCCCAGCTTCTTTTGAAATAAACAGTAAAGCAATAGTAAATACCTCTAATGTCTTGAAGACAGGAGAAATTGCAGTATTTGGAGGTGCAGGTTTAAGAACTACAGAAATATCTAGTTTCTTTCCCAAAAATGATGAAGCTAGTTACTGTGATTATACAGGTTTTCCAACGCCATATGACTGTGTAAATAAAATTCAAAAATGGATGAATGAAGGTTTCATATTAAGGTTTACAGTTACAGAAACAAATATAAATATGGAAGTAATAATTGATAGTTTTAAATATGAAGAAAAAGACTGTACAGGGGATGTGTATTTTACATTAAGTTTAAAAGAGTATAAAAGAATACAGATACCTAAACTTAATTCAGTTAGTACAAATACAAATTTATCATCCTCAAAAGATGTGCCAATCACAAAAGGTTTTGAAACTAAAAAACAAAGAACTCACAAAGTCGTCAAAGGTGATAATCTTTGGAGTTTGTCACAAAAATATTATGGAAATGGAGATTTATATGAAAAAATTGTTGAAGCAAATAAGGAATTAATTAAAACAGCTGACATAATAAAAGAGGGCTGGGTGTTAACAATTCCTTAAGTGAGGTGATAAAGTTGCAGAAAGTAAGAATAATACCAGAAAACTATGGTCTAACGAAAGAGGATTTAACAGAAAAAGACTTATATTGTATGGCAAAACATATTCAAATAAACGTTATAAAGAGATGTTTTAGAGAAGAAAATGATATATTAGACCCTTGCCAAACTTGTAAGTATGAAAGAGAATGTTTTAAAAGCGGATATGGTTATGCACACTGGGACACATTCATAAAATTATCAAAAATTACAGGAGTAAGAATGTGTCCAGGTGCAGGTTTTATAGACTAATTAATAAGTTTCTCTTCCTAGATTAGCCAAAGGACAGGATTTACCATCATAAGTACATTTTTCTTGTGAACAATTATGTCCCATGAATTTTTTACCAGGATTAAGCTCTCTAGGTTTATGTACTAAGAGAAATTTACAAGTAACAGTAATATCCTTTTCTAAAAAAGGGCAATAACCTGTTACAGGTTTGAAGTCATACATAAAAACACCTCCTTTCATGATATATTTTATCATTTTTGGTGGTGTTTTTATATGTGTAGAGTAAGTGAGGTGATTTTAATTAATAATATAAAATTACAGGTCCATATAAAAGATGGAGCTATATATAACATAACGGATATAGTTGAGAAAGTGACATGGTCAGGTGATTATAAGTCCCCATCAAGGACATTAGAGTTTTCTATAGTCCAGTCAGCTTCTGATATTAATTTTAGGCAAATAGATATACCTATAGCCAGTACAATTTGTTTCTATGTAGATGAGAAAGAACTTTTTAGAGGAATAATAATTAACAGGTCTAAAGACTCTAGTAATAATAGTATTAGTTTTGTATCTAAAGATATGGGATTTTTACTTACTCAAAGTGAGGTGTCATATAACTTTAAAGATAAGTTGGTTGAAGATATAGCAAAACAAGTATTTAATGACAATAAACTTGCAATAGGAAATATACCTAAGACTGGAGTAAAACATACAAAAATGTATATAGGTACAACTGGTTATGATACTATAATGAGCGCATATACAGAAGCTAGTAAAACAACTAAAAAAAAGTATATGATAGAATCTAATGTAGATAAATTTAATATCATTGAAAAAGGAACTGTTACATTAAATGTTATGTTTGAAGAAGGCTCTAATCTTATAAACACGAGTTTTTCAGAGAGTATGGAGAATGTAAAGAATAAGGTATTAGTTGTAGACCAGTATGGTAATAAGATAAGCGAAAAGGTCAATGATGAAATTTTTAAAGATGTTGGAGTAATCATGCAAAAAGTTATACAACAACAAGAAAATAGTACTGTAGATATAGAAAGTGAGTTCAAAGGAATAGAGCAGACTTGCAGTTTAAAAGGGTATGGTGATGTGACTTGTATAACTGGCAGAGGTGTAAAGGTTAAGGATAGCTACACAGGACTTGTGGGGCTATTTTATATAGACACAGATAAGCATAATTGGGACAGTAACGGAAATTATGAGATAGATTTAGATTTAAATTTCCAAAATATTATGGATGAAAAGACGGCAGGGCAAGATGAACAGAAGGAAGAAAGTTCTGATTTGAGTAGTGGCGAAGGTACACTAAATGGGAAAGAAGTAAAAGCAGAATTTACAGCTTATTATCCATCTAATGACCCACTTCAAGGAGGTTATTACCAGGCAATGGACAATAAGAGACTTGTCCCAAGCAATAATACTTGTGCTGCACCTAGTAAACTTAAATTTAAAACAAAAATTCAAGCAAAATGTCCCGGAACTAAAATTGATGGTAAAACTTATACAGTAACGGATAGGGGTGGAGCGATTGACTTAAAAAATGGAGTGTATAGAGTAGATATATTAATGTCTAGTGAAAAAGAATGTTATGATTTTGGAAGAAGAAAAGGAAGCATAATAATTGGAGATGGCACAGGATATACAAATGCAATAGGAAAGGCAAGTACAGTAATAGCAGAAGCTAAAAAGCATCTAGGTAAACCATATAAGTGGGGTGGAAATGGACCTAATAATTTTGACTGTTCGGGTTTAATGGTATATTGTTTTAAAAAAGTTAATGTTAATCTGCCAAGAACATCAAGACAACAAGCTACATCAGGGAAGAAAGTAGATGAAAAAAAATTACAAGCAGGTGATTTAGTGTTTTTCCACAACCCAGTTAGCCATGTTGGTTTATATATAGGAAATGGAGAATTTCTACATGCACCACAAGCAGGCGATGTAGTTAAAATAACCAAAACAAACAGTAGTTATTACACTAAAAATTTTGCTACAGCTCGAAGGGTTTTATAAAAGAGAGGTGATATAGTGGCTAATCCAATCAATGAATTTATAGGAATAATAAGAGAAGAAGGGAAACATTACAATGAACCTTCTTTTTTTATTGGAAAAGTTAAAGATAAATTACCAAATTTAAAAATAGAGACAAATAACATTATATTAGAAAAAGAAGATATTTTAATAGATAGTTGGATTCTTGATAGACAGATAGAAACATTTAACACAGAAACAAGTCAAGAACACAAACATGAAGTAAAAAATCCATTTATTGATAAATTTGAACTTGATGACACAGTAATAATGTTTAAAATAGGCGAGAAATTTGCTGTTGTAAGTAAGTTGGTGAGTTTATAATGTCTAACACAATTTTTCCTTTTATAGGAGTACCGACAGATTATGAAATACCGAAAACAGAAAAATTAGAATTATTTAGAGAAGTGGCTTGGAACTTTGAAAAAGATGAGCCTATTTTGGAAAATGGAGATTTTAAGATTGTTGAAGGAAATGAAGCTATAAAGGTGTGGGTGTATAAGTGTACAAAAACTAATAGATATGAACATGAGGTATATTCGTGGGATTATGGAACAGAGCTATCTGAATTGATAGGTCAAAAATACAGTAAAGGTCTTACAGAAAGTGAAGCATCTAGGTATATAAAGGAGTCTTTACTAGTTAATCCATATATACTAGATATTAATGTTGCAAATACAAAATTTACAGATGATTTATTAAGTGTAGATATACAAATTTCAACGATTTATGGGGAGGTGGAAGTTAATGTATAGTAGTCAAACATATGATGTTGTTAAAAGCAGAACTCTATCCAATATAGATTTAAATATCTATAAAGGCGAGGGTTCTTTTTTAAGTGATATGGTATCTCCTGTTAATAGTGAATTAGCAAAATTCTATATAGAACTTTCATATCTCCATAAAAAAGCTTTTATAGAAGATAACTTCGATGATTTTTTAGATAAGCGAGTAAATGAGTTTGGAGTATATAGAAAACTTGGGACAGAAGCAACTGGAGAAGTGACATTCGAAGGAAAGGTTGGGACAGTTATTCCAAACGGAGCAATTATTTCTTACAATGAACTATTATTCGTAGTTATTAAAGACATAGTAATTAGTTCGAAAATAGAACAAAATACAAGCCCTGTACAAGCGCTAGAGATTGGAATTAGATATAATATACCTGCAAATACTGAATTTAAGCTACAAGACGAAATAAACAGTATAACAAGAATTTATAATAATTTAGATTTTAAGGGTGGTACAGAAATAGAAACAGACGAAGAATTAAAAGAAAGATTCTGTAAGATACAGAAAAATCAAGCTACAAGTGGAAATAAAGCTCACTATGAAGCATGGGCTTTAGAAGTTGAAGGAGTATATAACGCTAAAATTTATCCAAGATGGGATGGGCCAGGAACAATTAAAGTTTTAATCTTTGGAGAAAATAATCAAGCTGTTGACTCGGAGGTAATTGAAAGATGTAGAGAGCATATTGAGGAAGAAATGCCAATAGGTCCTACATTAATTGTTCTAACTCCAACCGTTTTAGATATAAGCATAAGTGCAACCATAAAGCTAGAAGCAGGATATACACTAGATTTTGTAAAAGAAAGCTTCTTAGAGAGTATTAATAGCTATTTAATAAATGTTAATAAAGAAATAATTTACACTAAAGTAAGTGCAATACTTGCGTCTATTGAGGGCATACATGACTTTAGTAATTTACTATTAAATAATAAAGCTGAAAATATAGTATTTGAAGAGGACAAAGTACCAAGTGTTACAAATTTAGAATTTAGTGAGGTGGTAGTTCAATGAAATTAATTGATAAGCTACCTTTTTTTTATAACAATGATATTACTAGAAAAATACAAGATGCTTATGACATAGAACTGAGCACACTTAGAGAAACATATGACGATACATTCGACCAGTTTTTTGTAGATACAGCCACTTGGGGATTGGATTATTGGGAAAATATTTTATCTATTAAAAATAGATTTGATTTAAGTATAGAAGATAGAAGAAGTAATATAAAAGCTAAAATGCGTGGCAAGGGTACAACTACAATAGAAGTTATAAAAGTTATATCAGAAGCTTATACAAAGACTAATGTTGATGTAGAAGTATTTAGCAATCTATTTAGTTTTACACTTAGTTTTATAACAAATAATTGCAGTTATAACACTATTTTAGAGTTAGATAAGAAAATAGAAGAAATAAAACCTGCACACCTTGAACACAAATTCGAGAGGATATTATTTAATAAAAACGAGCTTTATACAGGTGCAGCAATTAGTACAGGAGAAACAGTTACAATATATCCTTATGTACCTAGAAATTTAGAAAGTTTTGGAGAAATAGCTATTTGTAGTGGAAATGATAGAGCATTAGAAAAAGTAACATTGTATCCTAAAAAATAGAAATGAGGTGATAAAATTGACAGAACAACAATATTTTACTCTAGTAACTGACATTGGTAAGGCAGCAATAGCAAATGCAAGTATTACAGGTGAAAAAGTAGATTTTGCAAAGATAAAAGTTGGAGATGGAGGAGGGAGTTCTTATACTCCAAATGAGAGTCAAACAGCACTAAAAAATGTGGTTTGGGAAAGTACACTTGAACATGCACAAGGAGATAAAGATAATCCTAACTGGGTAGTAATACAAAAATTCATACCTGGTGATGTTGGAGGATTTGAAATAAGAGAAGTTGGTCTATTTGATTCTAAAGACCAACTATTAGCGGTTTCTAGTTACCCAACAACATATAAACCTAAAGCAGATTCAGGGACTGTAAAAGAACTATTAATAAAAGTAATATTAGTTGTATCTAATGTGGCTAATATTAATCTAAAGGTAGACCCTACTGTTATACTTGCCACATTAAAAGATTTGCAGGACCTAGACTCTAAAATTGATACAACTAAAACAGAATTAACAAGCAACATAGAAACTGCTAAAACAGAGTTAAACACTAGAATTGACACAGAAAATGAGAAACAAAATATTAAAATTGACCAATTAATTGCAGGTGGTTCAAATGTTGCATACACTCAAAGGGTCGCAATTGATGATTGGGTGGAGGATGCAGAAAATGGATTCAAAGCAACTGTAACACATAGTTTGTTAACACAGAGAATAGTTGTAAATATTATAGATGCTACTACAAAAGAAAATGTAGTTACAAACTTTAAAATTATAGATGATAATTCTATAGAAATTAGAAGTGAGGTAAAAGTTGAATTAAATGTCTATGTGATAAATGGAAATGCAGAAACTCATTTTATTAATGCAACTGTGGATGATAACAGAGTGTCTGAAATGACTACTTATTCGTCTAAGAAAATAGAGGATTCTATTAGCAGTATACAGCTTATAGATACCAGTATAAGTATTACAGATGCTAATGATAGATTTACAAGTGATAAGTTAGATGGAGTATTAGAGGAAATAATGGTAGAAATAAGTGGTCAAAGAACTAAAGGAATAACTATAGTGAATAATTTAATAGATATGATATAAGCGAGGTGAAAATATGACAGAAAAATTAACTGAAAATGCTAGTTTAGGGGAACTTATGGCAGCATTAGAAAATGTACAAACTGATTTTCAAACTGGTAAAAATAATATATCTAGTGCATTGGGTAGTCCTTTTATTGGAACAGATAAATTTGGTACAACTAAAACAAAAATAGAAACATTAAAAAATGTATTAGTGGAGACGATTAATTCTAAAAATGTTTCAGCAACATCATCTGAAACATTTACTAATTTGATTGAAAAAGTTAACTGGATTTTTCAATCAATAGAAATTTTTTCTTTAAAAAATAGAATTCAAGCTACAACTTTAAACACTCCTAGCATCGTTTACAATGAAGTATCTAGTATAAAAGGCACATTAAGATTCACAGGCGAACTTAAAGCGTCTAAAATGCGTGCTGATTATGCAACAGCAAAAATAGAGATACTATGTGGAAACCGAAAAGAATACTTTTATGTTACTGACGATACTCCTAGTGCATCTTCTTCTTTTGTAAGATTTACAAAAGATATTATTGTTGAGAATGGCATGGATATAAAAGTACAAATATTATTAACATCTGTAGGAGCAGGAAATTTAGATGGTTCATATGCAGCTCGTGCAGAAATAGAAGAATTAAAAATATTAAGGTAGGAATAAATTATGAAAAAACAAGTATATTATAATTCTTTAGATGAAAAAGAAAAAATAATTAGTGAAAACTCTAATTTATATATTATAGAAATATATGAAACTTTAAATGAAAATTATTTAGTGTTATCAAGTAGTCCAATAGAAGATGAAAAACTTAGTTATGAAGAATTAGAAAATGAATTATTAATTATGACTAATGAATTACAAGGAGGATTGTTATAATGAATATAAATAATGTTGTGGTAAGAATATTAGCAGAAAGAATATTAAATGGAGGGTTAAACCCTTTGAAAAATAGAGAGTTTCAACTTGATGATGTAACTAACACAGAATACAGAAAAGCAGTAGAGGATTATATTATAAAAAATAGTGGAGTAGTAGAAGGAATAGAACCAACAGCGTAGTAGGTTCTTTTTTTTATTGAAAGAAGGTGACTAAATGACTTTTAAAGAGTTAGTTAATAAAGTTAGAAATCTTGTATTAGAAGCAAAGAATGTAACTATAGAAGATACAGAGAATAATTTTACAAGTGATAATGTAGAAGGAGCATTAAAAGAGGTTTTTCAAAGTGGAGTTAATGCTAAAAATAATGTAGTAACAGCATTAAACTCCAAAGGTGCAGAGGTTACTACAAGCGATACATGGGAAGAAATAAAGAATAAAATTGATATAAAAGAGGGGCGATTAGATTTAAGAGAAACAACACTTTCAAATAACTATCCGTATTTAGTTACAAATGGAGCTATAAAATATATTGAAAGATGTAGTGGGAACTTCAAAACTTTTGAATATGAAGAACCATATTTTTATGTAATTAAAGAAACTCATCTAATTAAAATTAATGCTATTGATGAAACAGTAGTTTTTGACATTACTTTAGCTAATGCTAACTTCTCATGTATCTGTGTTACACAAGAGTATTTATTTATATCTGACAATACTAAATTATATAAAATAAATAAGACAACAGGAATTGAAGTGCAGTCAATAGAAGGTGCTTATTATAAGTTATGTACTTATGGGGAATTTATTTATGGAGTATATGGAGATGAGACTTCTTCTACACTTCATAAAATTAGAATATCTGATATGTATATAATGTTAACTAAAAATTTAGTTTCTAATGGTATTTACAATTTTAAAGGAGGTAAGTTTGTTTGCAATAAGAATGCTATTTATGCTACAACAGAACACTCAAATTCAAGTAGTATTACAACATGTCATTTATCTAAAATAAATTTTGATTTTGCCATTGCTAAAGATTTTAGAATTGGAGGATATTTGCATATGAAAAACATTAAGTTTTTAAATGATTTTGTTATTGCATCTGATGCAGAAAGAGGTATAGAAATTGATAGCAACAAAAAAAGTGCTTTAGTAAAATATGACGCAAATTTAAATTTAATTGTGTATTCAGACGATAGCAAATATGACAATTTTGATATATATAATGGATATATATATGCTATATATTCGCTTTCTAGTAGTCCTTTTGTAAAAATAAGTTTAAATACTCTTAAACATATCGACAGCTACCGAAAACTTACTGAAACATACCCAAGTGCTGGTATGTTTGTAATAAATGATATAGTTTTCTTTATTAGTAGTGGAATTTTTAGAAATATATTGTCAAAAAAGGTTTATTCGGATGAGAAAGGAGAATCATTATGATTTATTTAGGAAATTTAATGGATACAGAAGAACAAAATATAAAATATGTTGGTATGATACACTATGAACCAAATTTGTTATCGGAGGAAAACTTAAAACAAGGTATTTTGATAGAGGAATTACCAACACCAAAATACACAGAAAATAAAGAAACAAAGTTATTTATAAATATAGATACTAAAGAGGTTTTCTATAGATATACAGATATTAAAAGTAGCATAGAAGACAAAGTAAATTCTACAGAACAAACAATAGCAGATTTAACATTTCAATTAATGTCAAATGGGGTGATATAAATGAATTGGTACAAGATAATAACAGATTTCTATAATAATGGTAATTGGACTAAAGAGCAAGTTAAAACGGCAGTAGAAAAGAATAAGATAACAGCAAGTGAATATAAAGAAATTGTAGGAGAGGACTATATAGCATAGTCTTTTTTAATTCAAAAATTAGGAGGTTTTCATGAATGAAGAACTTTTCGAAGCAGATTTAAAAAGACATGAAACAAGAATAAATAAACATGGAGAAGAAATAGACGAATTAAAAATAGCAAATATAGAGTCTAAAGCAGAGTTAAAAGCATTGTGTGAGAATCTAAACTCACTTACAAGTATGCTCAAATGGCTAATTGGTACAATGATTACAACACTTGTAGGGTTCTTTATATTTGCAGTTCAAAGAGGAATATTTTAATTAATTAGGAGGATAAGAGATGGATAATTTAATAAGTTTTATACCAGAGCAGTTGCTAATTTTAGTAGCTGCTCTCTCTATTATAGGTAAGGGCTGTAAGAAGTATAAGCAACTAGATAACAAATATATTCCAGTAGTGTTATTAATACTTGGTATAGGATTTTCTATTTGGATGTTAGGACTAAGTCCTGTTGCAGTCTTACAAGGCGTGATTTGTTGGGGTATATCAATAGGTATAAACCAAACTTACAAACAGTTGAAGGAGGAAAATAAATAATGAAAATATGTATAACAGTAGGACACAGTATTTTAAAAAGTGGAGCATGTACTTCTGCTGATGGAGTAGTTAACGAGTATCAATACAACAAATCTCTTGCACCAGTATTAGCAGATACATTTAGAAAAGAAGGGCATAAGGTAGATGTAATAATATGCCCAGAAAAGCAGTTTAAAACTAAGAATGAAGAAAAGTCTTATAAAATACCTAGAGTTAATAGTGGAGGATATGATTTACTTATAGAGTTACATTTAAATGCAAGTAACGGTCAAGGTAAAGGTTCAGAAGTCCTATATTATAGTAATAAAGGCTTAGAGTATGCAACTAGAATATGTGATAAACTAGGTACAGTATTTAAAAATAGAGGTGCTAAATTAGATAAAAGTTTATATATTTTAAATAGTTCTAAACCTACTGCAATACTAATTGAAAGTTTCTTCTGTGATAATAAAGAAGATTATGAGAAAGCTAAGAAACTAGGTCATGAAGGTATTGCTAAGTTAATTGTAGAAGGTGTATTAAATAAAAATATAAATAATGAGGGAGTTAAACAGATGTACAAACATACAATTGTTTATGATGGAGAAGTTGACAAAATCCCTGCAACTGTAGTTGGTTGGGGTTATAATGATGGGAAAATACTGATATGTGATATAAAAGATTACGTACCAGGTCAGACGCAAAATCTTTATGTTGTAGGCGGTGGAGCATGTGAGAAGATAGGTTCTATGACTAAAGAAAAATTTACTATGATAAAGGGTAATGATAGGTTTGATACACTTTACAAAGCATTAGATTTTATTGATAGATAGAGTGAAGGTAGCAACTGGAGATAGTTGCTACCTTCTTTTTTTATACTTTCTTTCTTTAAGTTTTTTACTTTCCATATTATCTAATACTTGCAGCGAACTGATATAGAATTTTTGGCGACTATCCCATTTTTGCTGAGATTCACATATTAAACATAAATAAGTACCAAAAAAAAGCAGTATTATACAACAAGCAGTAGAAAAATCTTTTATAATATTGTTAGTAATTAGACTAAAGAAAATTGATATAAATGCAGCAATAATAGCAATTGCAAATGGAATTGATGGATTATTTTTAGAATCTAATACAGTTTTGATGCGTGTTTTTTCTGTTTTTATATTTTCTATTGAATCCATCTCCTTAAGAGAATTATAAAATCTGTAATTGCATCTATAATATTCCTCAGCTTCTTTTATATCTGGCTTTTCTTCTTCTTGAATAACATATAACTGTTCTATAGGGCTTTTTTTATTAAATTTAATAATATCAAATATATCATTTAGAAACATATTTTATACCTCCATAAATTAATGTCTAATATACTTTAATTTATAGCATATTTAAGAATTTATATCAGCAATTTGTCGAACGATTTTAGCTGAAAATAGAGTATAATGATAGATTTATTTTTTACAAGGTACTATTTTTTACAGAGTTATATATTTCTTTCTAATTAAATAGTAAAATACCCCTGTTATAATGGCTGATAATATTATTGCTAATATTGTAATATCTAATCTTCTTGTGAATAAACCTATTGCTATGTATTCAAGACCTGTTAAATACTGATAAAATATTTCTAGTTTAACAACTTTTTCTCTATCTATATTTCCATATTTTAATTCTAATTTATCTAAATATTTTTTCTTACAATAATTAGTTTTACCTTTAATTAAATATCTTATTGTAGTTACTATTATAACTGCTATTCCAATAAGTACAAGATAAAGATTACCAAAATCCATAGTAGATACCTCCTTTATAATATAACAACCAATTCATATATTAGATTTAATTTTCCTAATAAAAGTATATCAGCAACACAAGTATAAAGAGTATCTAAAATATTACAAATATTAAATAAAAAATAAGATGGTAGGTTAACCCCGCCATCTTATTTTTTATCTACTAATGAATGAGGCTACAAAAGTCAGTATAAAAAATGAAACAAATAATATAATGAACTTGTGTAATTTACTTAGTTGTAATGTTTTATTACAAAAGAATAAAATTAATGCTGAGACAATTGCAAAAAGTAGATATTTTATAATCATTTTATCACCTATTGATTTCTTACAGATTGTAAGTAGTATTTAGTTACATAAGCCCCACCTTTATTATAACGCATTTTTTTAAATTTAAAGATTTTTCCAGATGTTATATTTGAACCAAGATGCATTGTAATTGCTCCAACTATAGCAGCTGCAAGATACTGTCCTATACCCGGAATGGCACCAGCCAAAAGTCCTGCAACCCCTGTACCAGCACCAGCTAAAGTTAATACAACTCCTTTAGAAAGATATAAATCAAAGCCTGTCTTAGTCCAAACTATTTTATTTGTTCCAGCTTTTCTATAATATAATTCATTTTCAATAAGAGTAGTGTCGATACCGTTTTCCTTAAGGTTTTTAATTAGCTTATTTATATCTATGTATGTAACTGTACCTGGTTTAGGTAATTGAGAGTCATTGATTTCCAAGTCTTCTATTGTTGTTGGATTGTTTTCTATATAACTTGGGATGTCATTTGAAATTTCCATTGCATTGGCAGTTTGTCCAATAGGTATACCTATAAGAGCTGCTAATAATGCTACTGATAACAATTTCTTAATCTTTGGATTTCTTAGTTTCATAAAATACCTCCATTTTAAATTAGTTATATATCAAAGATATATATTATTATTGTAGAATATAATTCTTAAGAATTAACTATATTAAATATTAATAAAACATATAATAAAACTTAATATAAATTAAGTATATGAGATAAATTTCATGTATTATAAGTTTATATCTTATAATGAAATATAATACATATTGTAATAATAAAACGAACGAAAATTATCATACTAAAACATAAGACATGCTATAATTGTATTAGATAAATGTTTGAATATATACCAAAAGTACTCTTTTTATAAGAGTGCTTATTTTTTTTGAAATTCATCAACATATAAACTATCAAGAATCTTACTCAACATACCTTAAAATTGATTTAAATAGCTCTTTTTAACAACATAAATTATATGATATAATAAAAAAATAGAAGTGTATTCGCAGTACACTTCTATAGTTGCAATTAAGCATTCTCATGAGCGGGAGTGCTTTTTTCATTTCTCCAAACAACCTTGTTTACTTCATCAATAATTATCAAATCAATCTTATTATCTTTCAAAATTTCTTTTGCAGTACAAATTAGATTGTCTAAGTCAAAACTTCGAGTTATCTCTAGTTGCTTGTTATTTACCACTCTTTTCAGTATGTAAGTCTTAAAATTGTACAATTTATTCACCTACTTAGTTAATTTGCTCTAATCTTCTAAATTTATTTTATCTAGGAGTCTTTTTAATTCTTGCTTTCTAGGTTTTAGATATTTATCATTTTCCTTTAAAAACTTTTCTAATATTTTTTTATCAGATTCATTTAAGATAACTTCATCTAAATTAGTATTTGAGATGTTGCCATCTTCTGGAATATCTATTGATAATATTAGTATAGCTAAATCCAATACTCTATGTAGAGGTAATTCTTCACTCTGTCTAGACCATTTCCCTCCAGTATGTCTCCAAACTTTAGCTGAAATTTCAACATTGTCATCATCACTCCATTGTGCTTTTCCTAAAGATAAAGCTTTTGCATCAGAATTGTTTGCATACTTTCCATCAATCCTATCATAATTATCTACCGCCACTATAGGTTTGTGTGACAAATATTCAGGTACTCTCATTTTATCAATCTCCTTTTATTTAAAAATTTTGTTAAGTTTATTTTACTAAAGTATTTACTAAATGTCAATAAAATAAATAAATAAATTATCTAGTAAATTATTTAGTAATTATATTTAAATTACTAGGATATGTGAAGTATACCACTAGAAAAGATATGATTTATACAAGATAAAATGATATAAATTAATTAATCTTTTATAATAAGATTGTTTAGAGGTAGATAAAACTAAAAGGGTTTTCTAGAAAATAAAACATATCTAATTATATTTACTTATCAGTATCATTACTTTATGCAGACTATATTCTACTACATTTTCTCCATGCTTTAATATAAAATTATTCAACTGTGTATCTGTAAAATCACAATAACCATATGAATTATCAGTATCAGCAGTCAATATATGCGTATATCCATACAATTTATTTTTAAATGTATATATTATTACCTACCTAAAAAACTTTCATAAAAACAAAAATTGTATGTTTTTAATAACTTACCAATATAACTTATAATTCATTTTACAAGTCTCAGTTAATATATACTTATGCCACTAAATTTCTCTAGTTTTGCCGATTTAGTTTTATTCTACAAATAAAATAATACAATAGAACTACTTATTATTCAACATATGTGTTTGAAAATTGAATAAATTTGTAGATATGAATAATCTTTTTTATATATAAAAACAAACTAAATATGTAGAATGTATGGTAAAACTTACCTGTAGTTTTTGTGTTAAAAAGCTCCTATTATTAGTTTAAGTTAGACTGAATGAGGGAGCGACATAAGATGAAAGAAGAAATGTTAGTAGAAAAATTATTAAGAGCAGAATTAATAGTAATGGAGTATTTGTGGAAAAAAGATTCTCTAATGTCTAAAAAAGAAATTGTAAGCGAGATAAAACAGTTGTATGGATGGCATAAAAGTACAATAAAAACACTGTTAAAAAGATTGGTTGACAAAGGTTATTTGGCTAGAGATATTATAAAATTTAAATCTCATTATAAAATAATAATAGATAACAAAGAATATTATGCTTTCAAGAAAAAAGTTCTAAAATCTAGTAAAAGTAGAAAAATAATGCGTTCACTAACTACTACACATAAAAATGTAAGTAAAGAAAAGTTAGATTCATTAGAAGAGTATTATAAAAATTTAAAAGAATAATATGGTAAAATTTGGATGAGAGTATTTGGTTAAATTCTCTTGTTTGGAAAACTTTATTGAGATAGAATTTATTTATACATAAGTTGGTAATGGAGGGGTATATAACATGAAAATTAGTAAATTACCAGAGGCAGAATTAAAAGTTATGAGATATATTTGGGAATCAGATAGAATATTAACATCAAGAGAAATTGTTGAAGCAATGGAACAAAAATATGAATGGAAAGATACAACTACATTTACAGTATTAAAAAGATTGCAAAGAAGAGAATTTTTAGAAACAGAGAAAATAGATAAACATACACATTATAATGTGTTAGTAAAAGAAAAACAATATCAAAGATTTGAAACAAGAGAATTTATAAAAAATATACATAAAAATTCAGTTAAGAGTTTGATTTCAGCATTACATAGAGATGATGAGGAATTAGATTATGATAAATTAGATAAGTTAGAAGAAGAGTTTAGAAATTTGAAAGATGATGAATAAATTCGGTGGCAAATTTTATTTTGCCACCGATTTGCTACCGTTTTAAAAACTAACGTTTTTTACAACAAACTCTATAGAGGGTAGCACAGGAGAGTAGTTTCTTTTAGTGTAGTTATTTAGAATTTTTAAAAACGAGTGTAGGTTAATCTAGCATAGTAGTTTTTACACTCTACACATGTGGAAACTGTAGCTAAGATAGTCAAGAAATAGTAATATTTATATAGATGATATATTGTATTTGCCACTGTAATTTAATTTCGGTGGCAAATTTAGTTTATAAATTAAAATTTTAAAATGATAAATTAAGGAACAAAGCTCGTAATCTTATAAAATTTAAGAATGTAAGAGATGCACTTTTAAAAGGCAATATAGATTATTTTAATATAATATGGATAGGAGAGATTAAGAGACATGAAAGATGAGAACGTAAGTTATTTGGGATTGGGATTATGCTTTGGTGTTATTTTGGGTTTAATATTTAAAAATTTAGCTATTGGTCTATCTTTTGGGTTACTTATTGGAGTAGTATTAGATAGTAATAAAAACAAAACTAAATAGAGTTTTTATAGTAGAGTATAGCTAAAAATAAGAATTTGTTTTGACCTTTATAGTAAAAAAGAGATAAAGTTAAATGTCTGGGTATATTAAATTGTAATTGAATATAAAAATATTTTATGATAAAATAGCAATAATATTATTATAAAAGGAGAGTTTTGCCTGATGTCAGAGTTTTATATAATGGTAACCAACAAATAAATAGTTGGAGACATAGATATTCTGTATAATCAGAATTTTTAAGTGTATTTTTGATACATTTAATTGTTGTGTCTTACTCTGCCTTTATAGATAACTAACATATGACAACAAATAATAATATTATATATTACTTTGTTAAATTGTGGTGTAGTGGGCTTTAATCTGCTACACCTTTATTAATTTTACATAGTATTATTTTGAATATAATTATGTTGAAATAGAAAATATTAAATTTTTTAGTCCACAGGAGTTTTCTGTTTTTGTGTAGGTAAATATATACCACATAAAAAGGCAGATACAAATACCTGTGGACTTTTTTTGTATAAAATACAAGATATTCATGTAATAAAAGTGAATATTACTGAACTTAGTAAATTAGCTAAGTCTCATAAAAGATTTTAAAAAGAAATGAGATTTAGTGTAAAGCATAAGATGTTTATTTTTAGGAGGATTTAAAATGAATTATACAAATAGAAAACGAGCTTATTATCAGGATAATTTCTGTCTGGATAACTTTATTTGTAAACGATGTGGTCATCTTAGTTCTAAGGAAGTGGCAGCAGACGACAATCAAGTGAAATTGATATCTATTGCACTAAAACCGTTGGCACAACCACCTTTCCCACTTGAAAAAATTACTGAGAAGATAGAAAAGGAGGATGAAAAATGAATGATATAAAACAGATTGATTTACAGGAATATGGTCTAGATAGTAGCTTTATCACTCAGAGTATCGAATATAATGATTTGTATATTGCACGTATTATCTCACAGGAAAAAACCTTTATCAGGTAATATGGCTCTGCTTGGTTCATCAAGGGTTGCAAAATCTTCATTAATTAAATTGTATGCTGGGCGAAGAGCGTTTGAATACAAAGGAAATGCATATAGATGATGATAAAGGACGACATGCCACGACTAGATGAGAGTTGTTTTTATTCTGTGCATTCATTTTCTTAGTATATATACTATTAACATGTTAGATTTGCCACCAACTTATTACTTTAATGAGGCCTTGGTGGCAAAATTAATTTATTGTATTATTTAAATATGTTATTATAGTCATCATGTTGACAATATTCTGAGCCTGTGATAATCTATAATAGTCAATATGATGACTGTTATAGATTTATATAAGAATAGTTAATTTATATAACTGTATGTGGAGATATGTCGGTGTTTATGTTTGATAACCGAATGTAGAGTGAAAAGAAGTATCTATTAATTAAAACATGAGGAGATATTAGTATGAATAATAAAATTATTAATGTTCAAAATTTAACCAAAACTTTTGGTGAGAAAGAAGTTATTTGTAGATGTAATATGACAGTTCCACAGGGCGTAATTTATGGGTTTCTAGGAGCAAATGGTGCAGGAAAAACAACAATTTTTAAACTCATAACAGGATTATTAAATCCAACTTATGGACAAATAAATATTCTTGGTTTAGATATTGGTAAAAGCCATAACAAGATATTGAAACAACTTGGATGTATGATTGAATCTCCTATTTTTTATGACCATCTTTCTGCTACAGAAAATTTGGAAATACACCTTAAGTATATGGGTTGTATTGATGCTAATATTGAAAAAACATTAAATGATGTAGGGCTTGTTAACATAGGGAAACAGCCTGTATCTAAATTTTCTCTTGGAATGAGACAACGATTAGGGATAGCTAGAGCGATTATTCATAAACCACGTATTTTAATACTTGATGAGCCAATAAATGGTCTAGACCCAATGGGAATACGAGAAATGAGAGAACTTTTTATAAGACTTGTTCAAGAAGAACATATGACTATTCTAATATCTAGCCATATTCTCAGTGAAATTGAGTATATAGCAGATATTATTGGTGTGATTGTAAATGGTAGTATTGTGGAAGAAATTACTTTATTGTCTATTAAGGAAAAATTTCCAGAGGGGTTAGAAGAGTATTTCTTTAATATTATGAATGGGGGAAATACATATGAATAATTTGATGAGATTAGAATTAAGGCGTATCAATGTTAAAATTTATCTAATAGCTACAGGAATCATTACTATGTGTAGTTTTTGTATGCTATATATGTTTGCATATATGTCTATGATAGGTTCAGATGGGGAATTTTTTGATTATATAGGTATACTATCTATTACTAGTTCTATAAATATGGCATGTTTTTGTGTACTTGGATCTGTGATGCACTCACGATTTATTATTGATGAATATATCGGCAAACGAGCTATGTTACTATTTTCTTATCCAATTGAAAGAAAAAAGGTATTTTATTCTAAATTCTTATTAGTAACTTTATTTACTGTTGGAGGAATGATTTTGAGTAATTTACTCATGTTTGTTATTTTTTTCTTAAGTGAATCAGTTTTTCCAATTGTTAATGATAGCCTTTCAATTAGTATAATAAGTAAGTCTATTTTTATAACATTGATGATGGCCATTATAGCAGGAGGATTTTCAGCAATATCAATGTCAGTCGGGTTCAAGCGTAAATCTGTACCAACAGCAATTGTGGTAGCAGTAATACTTTGTGCTTTAGTTACTAATATTTTATCTCTTTCACCTCTTACAATGATACCAATAATTGCCACTACAATATTTTCAATAATAGTTTCGTTTCTTGGCGTTAAGTCACTAGCGAATAGAATCAATTATTTAGAAGGATAAATAGAAAGAAATATGAGTTATACTAAAGTCAAATTGAAAGACTATTCATTGCATTTGCTCATTAGTATATACATCATATGAAATTTTGTGAAGAGTATTTGTTTTAAAAGGTATGAGTTAGAATAGTAATAAATTTTATATAAGTGTCCAAAATGGCATATAATAAGAGTATACCATTTTGGATGTTACTTTATATTTGAATATATTTAGTGCTAAAACCAACTAAAACTTCCTTTATTATTTCTTTTTGAATAATACAAAGCATAATCTGACTGTTTATATAAAGACTGAAAGGTCTCTAAATTATTTTCTAATTTAGATATACCTATAGAGCAAGCGTTGCTACTAGAACACAATTCTAAAACCTTTTTTGCTTTATTTTCAACATCCTCTTTTGATTGATTGCCATATTCAAAAACAGCAAATTCATCTCCACCAAGTCTTCCGATAATAGCATCATTGATAAATACTTTAGTCAAAATTTCTGAAAAATGTATTAGTATCTCATCTCCTCGAATATGACCAAATATATCGTTTACCTGTTTGAAATTATCCAAATCAAAAATGTAAAAGTAGCCATGTGAAACAGTTTCAAGCATTTCTTTTATATGTACTTCAAAAAAATGTCGATTATATAGTCCAGTCATGAGGTCTTTTTCTGATTTTTGCTTAAACTCATGTGCCATCGCTAATGCTTCTTGTGCTTTTTCAGCTATAGTTTTAGGATAATATTCATCTTTCATTTGGTCAAAATTTGGAATAGAATGGTGTACATGTATAAGTCTAATTATATCACCTGTAACTTTATATACTATTGTAAAGCGAGTATCCATTTCTATATAAACATCTTTTTCTAAATAATCTTTTTCTATAACCCAAAGAGTTCCATATACGATAAAAGTTTCATCTGTGACTTTGACACATGAATACCATTCATCTATAATTTTAAAGTCTATCTGTTCTGATTCTTTTTGGTCTTTTTTAAGATTCATGATAAATTCTTCTAATGATTCATAAAATTCATGTTTTCCTGTTCCAATTAATGTAAGGTTATCATCTAATAAGGAAATAATAAATTTAATACCTTCTTCTTCTGGATTTAAAACATAAATATGCCAAATCTTTTTTGATAAATCATTTAATGTTTTTTGTATTGTATTATCTTCCATGGATTACCCCCTTAAGATTTGCGGTTTATAGTTTTAGTGTATTATAAATTAAACTATTATTACAATATTATAATATAGAACTAAATAAATTGCATCATGTGTAAAGAGAAGTATGTTTTTTATAATAAAATTATTATAGTAAAGTAATCAATTTAATAGAAGTATTACATTTTAAAACTATGAAGAAAAATGGTAAATTAGATTTGAATTTAACTATGAAGAAATAAAATAAATCTAAATGCATTAGTGTTTTAATCTATACTTGAACATAAATAATCTTTATGATATGATGTCAATAATGATACTATGAAAGGAGTGCCTTGATGTCGGAGTTATATAATGGTAACCAACAATTAAATAGTTGGAGACGCATATATTCTGTATAAGCAGAATTTTTAAGTGTATTTTTGATACATTTAATTTGTGTGTCTTATTCTGCCTTTATAGATAACTGACATATGACAACAGATAGTATTTGAAATATATATTACTTTGTTAAACTATGGTGTAGTAGGCTTTAATCTGCTACGCTTTTATTAATTTTGCATAGTATTATTTTGGTTATAATTATGTTGAAATAGAAAGTATTAACTTTTCTAGTCCACAGGAGTTTTCTGTTTTTGTGCTGGTCAATACATGCACAGAAAAAGGCAGATATACCTGTGGGCTTTTTTTATATAAATTATAAAATATGGAGGTAGTTGAAATGAGTATAATTGAACTTAGGCAGCTGACTAAATCTTATAAAAGATTTGAGAAAGAAGCAGGGCTTATGGGAAGTGTAAAATCTTTATTTAACAGGAAATACACAGAGAAAACAGCTATATCATCATTTGATTTAAAAGTGGAGGAAGGAGAATTTGTTGGATTAATAGGTCAAAATGGAGCTGGTAAAACCACTCTTGTTAAGATGCTAACTGGTATTATTTCACCATCTTCTGGAGATATATCTGTTATGGGTTATTATCCTAATAAATTGGAAAATAGCTTTAAAAGACAGTACGCTATTGTTATGGGACAGAAAAGTCAATTATTCTTTGAATTGACACCAGCAGATACATTTCTTTTATTTAAAGAGTTATATGATATATCTGATGAAGAGTATAAAAGAAACTTGGATTACTTTATCGAATTATTTGATGTATCAGAGTATTTAAACGTTCAAGTTAGGACGCTTTCTTTAGGGGAGAGAATGAAAATGGAATTAATAGTAGCCCTTCTGCATAATCCTAAAATATTGTTCTTAGACGAGCCAACAATAGGTCTAGATGCAGTAGCACAAAAACAAATTAGATATTTTCTAAAAGAAGTGAATGAAACAAAGGGGACTACTATTATACTTACTTCTCATTATATGGAGGATATTAAGAGCCTATGTAGTAGAAGTATCGTTGTAGAAAATAGTCATAAAATATATGATGGCTCTACAGAAGAATTGTTTAATCATTTCCAGAAATATAAAAAAATAACAGTTAGTTTCGCTGATGAAGCTGATATTAAATTTCCTAAAGATTGTAAAATCATTGAGCAAACGAAGCATAAGATATCAGTAGTTATGCCAAAAGAAAGAGGAAATGAAACTGTTAAATGGATTTTTGATAATTATGATGTCAAGGACGTGATAATTGAAGAAGAAGATATAGGTAATATTGTAGAGAGAATATATAAGAAAGGAAGTGAGGAGTATCGTGAGTAACTACAATCAGGTATATTCTAGTCATTCAATGTTTTATAAATTTAAACAAAATATCCGAAGATATTATGAAGTAGCCAAAATTAATTTTAAAGTACAACTTATCTGGAGATTTGATGTAGTAGTTAATATGATGTTTACTATTATAAAAATTTTATTTGCTTATATCTTATGGAAAGCAGTTTTTGGTGAAAATAAAATAGTTTCTGGTTTTACATTTAATTCAATGTTGTCTTATTACATAATAAGCTCATTTTTATCAGGTATTGATATGTCAAAGAGTACTAGTGAAGAGATCTGTAATCGTGTAAAACTAGGTACATTTTCAAAATATATGATTATTCCAATTAATGTTCAAAATTATTTTATTGCTAAAAATTTTGGAATGACATGTTTCTATTTTGTATTTAACATGATTTCTGCTTTTGTATGGATTTTCATATTTAAATTGGATTTTGCTTTTACATCTAATCCAGTTCAAATAGTAATTTCAATCTTAATGATTTTTTTAGGGCTTATTTTTATGATGCAACTCCATTTCTTTATTGGTATTTTGTCATTTAAATTTCTTGAGATTGGTTTTTTTAGAATGATAATTGAAAATATCTCTGAATTTGTTACAGGAACAATGATACCACTTATACTTTTACCAGAAGTTTTAGTAACAGTCATGAAGGTATTTCCATTTTATTATACAACATATTTACCATCTATGTTACTAATAGGAAGAAACAGCAATGAGGCAGTACAAGGCTTGATTATTATATCATTATGGGTTTTGTTCTTTTTTATAGTGAATAAAATCATGTATAAAAGAATGAGAACACTATTTGATGGGGTGGGTATATGATGAAAAAAAATTTTAAAATAATATTTATGTTATTAAGGATGAAATTATCAAAGATGATGGTATTTAGATTTGATTTTTTTGGAGCATTTTTTGTAGATAGTTCACTATTTATATTACAACTATTAATGTTTAATGGTATATATTCTCATATAGACTCAATAGGAGGTTGGCAACATGGAGAGATGTTAATATTTATAGGAACTTTTTCATTAATAAATGCAATAAATATGACAATTTTCTGTTTTGGTATTTATGATATTCCAAGGAAGATTCAAGAAGGAGAGTTAGATTATTATATTACAAAACCAATAGACCCACTATTTAGATTGACATTTGAAAACATTAATATTGGTTCATCTCCATTAATTTTGGCAAGTATACTTATAGTTTTATATGGGGTATCTGAATTAAATCCAAAAATAACTTATATCACAATAATAATGTATATCTGTATGGTATTATTGATGACATTGCTTTTCTATGATGTAGGTATTATACTTCGAACAGTTTCATTTTTTGTTATATCATCTTCTGCTATAATGAGACTAGAAGATAATTTATTACCAATGAACATGAAAATTCCTGGAGTAATATATGAAGGTGTTTTTAAATTATTATTCTATTTAATTTTACCATATGGAATTATGTCAACAATTCCAACTCAAATTTTGTCAGGAACAATAACAATGAATGGATTGATATATTCAATCTTAATTGTATTCTTGTTTACATTATTTATGTGGAGATTTTGGAAGTTAGGTATGAAGCATTATAAAAGTGCAAGTAGTTAATAACTTTACAGCTTTGAGGTGATGAGAATTAAAAATATAGCAAATATTATTACTATATTTAGAGTTATTTTATCAATAGTATTACTTAAAACAGAAGTATTCTCTAATTTATTTTTTATAATCTATATTGTTTGTGGCTTAAGTGACTTTTTAGATGGATATATAGCTAGAAGAATGAATCTAACAAGTGAATTTGGCTCAAGGCTTGATAGCATAGCAGATATATGTTTTGTAATTTCCACATCTGTTATTATATTTCCCATAATAAATATACCAAAGTATATAGTGTTATGGGTAGTAGTAATTGCTATCATTCGTATTACATCAATAATTATAGTAATTTATAAATACAATACATTTTTTATATTACACACATATGGAAATAAAATATCTGGATTTATGTTGTTCTGTTTACCTTTATTTTATAATCTGGTTAACATAAGTTTGTTTACTAGTATTATTTGTGTTGTAGCAAGTATCTCGGCTATTGAAGAAGTACTGATACATATATTTTCTAAAGAGTTGAAAAAAGATACTATATGAATGTTTATAAGTAAACAGGTTTCATGTGATACTAAACAATAAAAACAAGTATTAGTGATTAAAATCATAAAATGCTTGGAGTAAAGGATAAGGAGTTATTTTTAGATATTATGATAACGTATAATAGCAAGATTAATTAAAAATCTATCCAAGTAATTAGATATAATCTTTATGGAGAAAGGAGGTCCTTTAATGTCTAATAGGTTGGATATAATTTTAAATATAAGCAATGCACAAGAGAATGACCTGAATGAGTGATATATCTTATTCAGAAAATCGGAAACAAGATAATCTTCATGCGAAGGATAATTTACTTGCACAAAGATTTAATTTGTTTTCTCTATTAAAATTTGCATTTCCCACTATTTTTATGATGGTTTTTATGGGATTATATACAATTGTTGATACTATATTCGTATCAAGATTTGTTAATACAAATGCTTTATCAGCAATTAATATTGTTTGTCCTATTATTAATATTATAGTTGGACTTGGAACGATGCTTGCTACTGGGGGGAGTGCTATAGTAGCTCGTAAGATGGGAAGTGGTGAGACTGATGAAGCAAATAAGGTTTTTACTTTAATTGTATTATCTGGAGTTGTACTTGGGATGATAATTACTGGTATTGGATTTGTATTTATGGATTATATTATTATATGGTTAGGAGCAAGTGAGATTTTGATTAAATATTGTCGCTCATATCTTCTTATTATTTTGATTTTCGCTTTTGCCAACATATTACAAGTATTATTTCAAAGTCTATTTGTGACAGCTGGAAAACCAAAGTTTGGATTATGGTTAGTAATAGGTGCAGGGTGTACTAATATAATTTTAGATTATGTGTTTATTGTTCCATTACAAATGGGTCTTGGTGGGGCAGCGCTTGCAACTGGTATAGGATATTTGATTCCTACTATTGCAGGGTTAGTTTTCTTTTCAAAAAGTAATGGGGCACTTAGATTTTGTATACCTAAAATAGATAAGAAAGTGTTGTTTGAGACTTGTTTTAATGGCTCATCTGAAATGGTAAGTCAATTATCCACAGCAGTTACCACTTTTTTATTTAATATTATAATGATGAAGTTGATTGGTGAAGATGGAGTTGCAGCTATTACAATAATTATTTATTCTCAGTTTCTCTTAACCTCAATTTATATAGGTTTTTCAATGGGAGTTGCTCCAATAATAAGCTATAATTATGGAAGTAGAAATAATATACAATTAAAATACATTTTTAAAATTTGTATGTTATTTATCTCAATAGCTTCTTTATTGGTGTTTGTGTTTTCTATGATATGTTCACCAAGTTTAGTAGAGATTTTTTCTCAAAGAGGAAGTAATGTTTATAAGATTGCAAGGTCTGGATTTTATATATTTTCTTTTAGTTTCATTTTTTGTGGATTCAATATTTTTACATCATCTATGTTTACAGCACTATCAAATGGAAAAATATCTGCAATACTATCTTTTCTACGTACGTTTGGCTTTATAACTATAGGTTTGCTGATATTACCAAATATATTTGATATATATGGTATTTGGCTAGCAGTGCCAATTGCTGAGCTTTTAACCTTATTTTTAACAGTTAGTTTTATATATAAATATAAGAATAAGTATAACTATATATAAATATAAGAATAATCATAGTTAACATATATCTTTTTAACTGTATATCATTTAGTCTAACTACCATGGGAGCTCTAAAATAAAGAGATTCCTTAATACTATTTAAAGCACCATGAGTAATAAAAACATCTGCTTTTTCTAATATTTCAAGTTATGGTGTAAAGGGATAAATATAAATTTTCTACTAACCCAAGGTAGGTTAGACATGTCCAGAAAAAGGTGAATTTATAAATAAAATTTTCATATATAGTAGGATGATACAATATTTTACTCATTTATCCTATATTCTTTAATTTGACATATTTATGAAACATCGAATTATACTGTGAAATATGCATTGACATGCATATAGTAAATAGTTTTCATTAATCGATAGATATATATACTTGATTTTATTTAATTATTTGAATATACTTTAAGCAGAACATAGGGAGTGAGAGGGATGAAATAGACAAAAAAGAAGAACTCTTTATAGGAGCGATTTTAAAATGGAGACATACTTTAATAAAAAAATATTACTCGTGGATGATGAAAAAGATATAATAGATTTAATTGAAGAAGTACTTATAAATGATGGTTTTAAAAATATTGTTAAAGTCTACAATGGTTTAGATGCTATTTCTTTATGTAAGACAGAATGCCCAGATGTCATTATTCTTGACATAATGTTACCAGATGTGGATGGAATAGAAGTGTGTAAAAAAATTAGGGAGTTCTCATACTGTTCAATTCTTTTTCTTTCATCAAAAGATGATGATATTGACAAAATACTTGGTCTTAGTAGTGGTGGGGATGATTATATAACGAAGCCATTTAGCCCAAGAGAGGTTGTATTTCGAGTTAAAGCTCAATTACGTAGACAACAATACCAAAGCATTATACCATCAGACGATGTATTTATTAAGTTAGGGAATATTACTATAGATACAGAAGGAAGTCGTGTTTATAAAGATAGAAATGAAATTGAGTTAACTGGAAGAGAGTATCAACTTTTAAGTTATATGGCTCAAAATGTAAATAAAATTATAAGTAAAGAAAGATTATATGAACAAGTGTGGGGGGCATATAGTAGCATCTGTGATAATACAATTATGGTACATATACGTCATATAAGAGAAAAAATTGAAAATAATCCTTCAAATCCTAAAATACTTATAACAGTTAAAGGTCTAGGATATAAACTTGTAAATAGAGTTGATTAGAATGGATTTTAATATTAATAGGCACTTATTTATGAGTGCCTATTAATATTTGTATTCTAGTAATAGACTTTATAATCTAGTAGATTCTTATTTTTTAAGTTTCTTAGCAATGAAACTTCAGTCAAAAGATTAATACATGTATTGAAGTATTGATTAAACAATATTACAGATAGATTTATATTAATTGTTTTTCTATATTAAATACCTTATCAATCCAACCTTTATAAAATTTTTCTTCATGGGATACTAGTATGATACTTCCTTTAAACTGTTTCAAGGCATTTTGTAAAGCATCCTTTGTTTCTGCATCAAAATGGTTGGTTGGTTCATCTAGAATCAAAAAATTGCAAGGAGATAACATCATACAACATAATTTAACCTTAGATTGTTCACCACCACTTAGAGTAGATACACTTCTTGAAACATGCTCTTCTTTTACTCCACATTTAGCTAGGTGACGTCTAATTTCTTTTGTATTAAATTTTGGATACTTATCTGCCACTATTTGAAGTGGTGTTTTAGTAGGATTTTCCCATTTTAAATCTTGTTCATAATAACCAATTTTAACTTGTTCTGAAAACTTAAAACTTCCAGCGATACAAGGAATATCTTTAACTAATGTCTTTAACAAAGTTGATTTACCAATTCCATTAAATCCAGTTATAACTATTTTTTGACCTCCATCAACAGATAAATTTAGTTTTGGAAGCAAAGAATAGTAGTAGCCGACTTCAAGATTG
The DNA here is from genome assembly GCF_020657835.1 of Clostridioides sp. ZZV14-6387. Taxonomy (NCBI): domain Bacteria; kingdom Bacillati; phylum Bacillota; class Clostridia; order Peptostreptococcales; family Peptostreptococcaceae; genus Clostridioides; species Clostridioides sp. ZZV14-6387. The sequence goes on along the minus strand of NZ_JAGWCW010000004.1, from coordinate 110,858 downwards.
GTAACTGTAAGAGCATTTTGAGCAGATATTTCAATCTCTGAAAATTGAACATTTGGTTTTCCTACAAAGCTAGGAGGAGCTATTCTTTCTATTTTATCCAATTGTTTTTGTCTTCCTCTTGCAATTTTTGAATTTACTCCAGCTTTATTTTTACGTATAAATGTTTCTTCTTTTTCTATTTTCTTTTGTTGTGCTTGATATCTTCTAATATAATCCTCTCTTAAATGCGATTTTTGTTTAAGAAACTCTGAGTATTTTCCATGATACTTCTTAATCATACCAAATTCTATATCAAGAATGCCTGTAGAGATTTTCTCTAAAAAGTCAAAATCATGGGAAACTACAATAAATGCTCCAGCAAATGTATTTAAATAACTTGAAAGCCACTCAACATGTTCTTTATCTAAAAAGTTTGTTGGCTCATCTAATAATAAAACTTCATGATTAGAAAGTAGTAGTTTCGCCAAGATTACTTTTGCTCTTTGCCCGCCACTAAGTTCTCCAACTACACGATTCATTCCTATTGAATCTAACCCAAGACCATTTGCTATTTTGTTAACTTCATTGTCTACAGAGTAGAAATTGTTTGCTATTAGTTGTTCTTGATATTCTGATGCCTTAATTAGTAGTTGTTCATTTCCAGACAGAGCACTCTCTTGATATAGCAAATTCATCTCTTTTTCTATTTTATAAAGCTCTTCAAATGCAGAGTGCAAATAGAGGGATATTGTTGTATCTCTATTAATTTCTGCATATTGGTCTAGATGACCAATTTTGATATTAGTTTGCCATTTAATTTCTCCTTCATCTGGAATAACTTCTCCTAATAAAATTTTGATTAAGGTACTTTTCCCTACACCATTTTGACCAACTATACCAATATGTTCACCTTTGAATAAATCAAAGTTAGCTTTCTCATACAGTGACTTATCCATAAAACCTTGTGATAAATTAGTTACTTTTAATAAACTCATAATCCAAACTCCTTTTCTTTTATTAAAAAATTTATGAAAATAAAAAAAGCAGAGGAAAGGCATTCTAAAATGCCGACCTCTGCTTTTGGAAAAACAAAAGGTCATAGACAAGCATTGTTGTCTATGACCAGAAAATCTATATATCTATCGGCAAATAGGCGATTTTAAATAAGCATAGCTAAAAAAACTATACTAACCTATATTTGCCGACGAAGATAGAAAGCTCTAAGCCTCCAGATTAACCTCTACACAACGCTTCATCGTATACATTTGTGTAGAGTTAAGTTTTCTAACAAGTTTAACTAATTCTATATAAATCATAATTATTCACATCCTAATCTTAATTCTAGTTTATTTATATTTAAACTGTACTTTGTACTTTTGGTATCATCTTATTTATTTAAAATATAATTTACTAATTATAACTTAAGTTATATTATCATAATACATAGTTATAGTCAACAAGAAAATTATTTTCATGTAGTCACTTTGATAACATAATAAATTAAAATTTATATTATTAAGATGAAGGATAGTATTAATTATAATAATTCTCCATATTTTTTTACAAATACCTTTTTTAATATAGTTACTAAAACCATATAAGATAAAATAGTAAAAATCAATCCAATAAAATATATACCTGGAAGTGGCATCATACCAATAGCATGACCAAGAGATGTATATGGTATAATAGTACCAATCACAATTCCCATTGTTGTAAAAAGAGTTAATTTCCATGAAGCTCGACTTTTAATAAATGGGATGTGTGGAGTTCTTATCATATGAATAACTAATGTCTGAGACCATAAAGATTCTACAAACCATCCAGCATGAAATAGAGATATAAACCCAAGCTGACCTATAGTATCTAAGCTATGAAAACTTCCACCAAATACATTTGGGCATACTACAAAATACATTAGTATATATGTTGTAATATCAAAGACTGAACTAGTTGGACCAATCCAAGTCATAAATTTACTTATAGATGATGAATCCCATTTTCTTGGAATTTTTAGATAATCATCGTCTACATTATCCCATGGAATAGTTATACATGAAATATCATAAATTAAGTTTAATATTAAGAGCTGAATTGGTAACATTGGTAAAAATGGCAAGAATGCACTTGCTATTAATACAGAGAACATATTACCAAAATTAGAACTTGCAGTCATCTTTATATATTTTATAATATTTGCATATGTTTTTCTTCCTTCAATAGCACCTTGCTCTAGTACCATAAGGTCTTTTTCAAGTAGTATAATATTTGCACATTCTTTAGCTATATCAACTGCGGTATCTACAGATATTCCAACATCAGATGCCTTCATAGCAGCAGCATCATTTATACCATCTCCCATAAATCCAACAATATGTCCATTTCTGCGAAGAGATTCAACTATACGAGATTTTTGTTCTGGAGAAAGCTTTGCAAATATACTTGTATGTTCTACCATTTTATCAAGATTTTTATCATCCAGGCCTTCTATATCTGAGCCAAGCAAGATATTTTCAATTTTGATGCCTACTTGTTTACAAATACACTTTGTTACTGCATCATTGTCGCCAGTTAGAACCTTTACATCAACTCCATTTTTAAGTAGAGCTTTTACTGCACTAGATGTACTTTCCTTTGGTGGGTCAAGGAATGCAAGATAACCTATTAAAACCATGTTACTTTCGTCAGAAACTGAAAATTCATCTATAGGTGAAGGATTGTTTTTCTGTGCAATTCCCAAAACTCTCATACCTTTATCATTGTATTTAGAAACTGTTGCAATAACTTCTTTACATATTTCATCTGTCATTAATTGAATCTCATCTTTATACTCAACATGAGTACAGATTGATAACATTTCTTCAATAGCACCTTTTGTGATAAGCTGAGTTTTTCCAAATTTATTTTTAACTACTACACTCATTCTTCTTCTATTAAAATCAAATGGAATTTCATCAATTTTTGTATAATCTCTCCAAAGTTCTTGCATACCATTATCATTTGCATGGTTAATAATAGCTATATCCATAAGATTTTTAAGTCCTGTTTGATGATAACTATTTAAAAATGCATGTCGAAGAATTCGTTTATCTTCTTTTCCATGAATATCAAGAGAATACTCTAAAACTACTTTGTCTTTAGTCAAAGTCCCAGTTTTATCAGTGCAAAGTATGTCCATAGCACCAAAGTTTTGTATAGAGCCTAAATCTTTAACAATAACTTTCTTCTTTGACATAGCAACTGCTCCTTTAGCAAGGTTAGCAGATACTAACATTGGTAACATCTCTGGTGTAAGTCCAACAGCTATTGAAAGTGCAAACAAAAAAGCTTCCATCCAACTACCTTTTGTAAAGCCATTTACAAAGAGAACTATTGGAACCATAATAAACATAAATCTTATAAGTAGCCATGAAACTGAGTTAACACCCTTTTCAAAACCTGTTACAGTTTTTTTGCTTGTTATTTGTTGAGCCATAGAAGCAAATATAGTACAATCACCTACTGAAATAACAATAGCTATGGCTGAGCCACTAATTATGTTACTACCCATAAATGCAATATTATCTAAATCAAGTATGTTATTGGTAGTTCCTTTGTAGACATCAGAAAATTTTTCTATTGGCTCACTTTCTCCTGTAAGAGAAGATTGACTAACAAATAAATCTTTGCATTGTAATATACGTACATCAGCTGGAATCATATCACCAGCAGCGATATGAATAATATCTCCTACAACAACTTCTCTTAGTGGTATTTCTATTAATCCTTTAGAATCACGCATAACTGATATAGTGGTATTTACCATATCACTTAGGGCTTGTGCCGCTTTGCCAGAACGAGATTCTTGAATAAATTGTAGCAATCCACTTATAGTTACCATTGTCAATACGATAATGACTGTAGTTGCGTTTTTATCAGTTGGATTTGCTAAAATAACATCTGTGATAAAAGAAATTATAGCTAAAATAAGAAGTACAATAGTGAATGGGTTTATAAAAGCTTTGACAAATTTTTTTATCATTGAGTTACTAGATTTTTGAGTGATTTCATTACTACCATACTTGTTTCTCATTATATTAACCATTTTTTCAGAGTAACCACTATAAGAATTTCTATATTCATTTAATAAAATAGAGTCGTTCATTATAGCTGAATCAAGTATATCTTCTTTTGAAGTTGAATTACATGTAGTTTGTGTAATAAACTTTTTATTTAATTTTTTTATCATGTCTGAGACCTCCTTAAATATTTATCTATTTTTAAAATAAGGAAGTAAAGACATAAGCCTGTGACGAAAAACATCACTAGTTTTAAATTTATTAAAAATAGGGAGAAGAAATAAGACGTACAAAATAGTACAATTCTTCAAATAAGTGACTACTTCGCTCAACAGAGCTTATGTTATTACTACTTCCTGCGTCCATTCTTCTCACCTCCAAAATTCAAAATATATAAATCTAAAATAAGCATTAAAAAATCCCTTATCAAAGCATAAACAATGACAAGGGAATTAAACCTATAATAAAAACAACCAAGGCATAGAAAACCTAAGTATATTTATAATACAGTAAAAATATTTAATCATCGTTCAAGCTTTAACTTCATAGGGCAATGAAATTGCATTAGATTATGCCTTGGAATCGACATAGACTGTTGACCTTCTCATAGTGTCTCCACTATTTTGCGGCAGCAACCCGTATCCCTATGGTAGCCTCACCTACCGAGATATTTAATTTATATGAGATTATAATATATAAAAAACTATTTGTCAATACATGAAAAACTACATACACAACCAATATATTATATTCTTTTGACAAAATTATTGTTCCAAATCTTGTATTTGTAGAATTACAAGTACCTTTAATATATGCCTTTTTTAAACAAAGTTATGTAAAAATTTATTTCTGATAAAATTGTATAATCTATGAATATAATTAAGGCTATTGGCTCCATAATTTTGATATAGTTTTACTATCTTTGTGAAATATTATAACCTGTAGAACTGGCTGAATACTATTGTTGAATTTTCAAGTATGTGCTAATATACATATATAATTGTTGGAAATAAAATAAATGTAAACTTTATATAGAAAGTATACATTTAAATTAATCATTAAGTATACTTGTTTATATATGATTATATAAACAAGTATACTTTGAATATAATATAATTAGTGAGAGAGTATAGATAGGTATTATTATGAAAATAATCACAAGCAATTTCAATAAAGACTTTTATAAAGGGGGGAATCAGGTTTGTGTCGATTAAAAGAATTGTTTTTATAATGTCTTTAATTAGCTGTATAGTATTTATGTATCTCCCAATACAAGCAATTGCTACATCAGAAAAACGCGTTGTAAAGGTAGGTTTTTTTGAGTTCGAAGGGTATCATGAGTATAATGAAACTGGAAATAGAAGTGGGTATGGATATGAGTATCTTCATGAGATTGCAAAGCATACTGGCTGGACATATGAATATGTATCTGGTACATGGGAAGAATGTCAAGCTATGTTAGAAAATGGTCAGATTGATTTGCTTACATCTGCACAGTATACAAAAGAGCGTGCAGAAAGATTTGACTTCTCAGAATTGCCTATGGGAAGTAGTTATGCACGCATTACAGTAAAACGTGGAAATTCAAAATATTTACCAAATGATTATAAAAATTTTAATGGAATAGTGATTGGGCTACTTGATAGTAATAGTAGAAATGAAAATTTAAAAAAATTTGCAAACGAAAAGAATTTTAATTATACATCTAAATATTTCAAGAACCAAGAAGAATTAGAAAGTGCATTGGAAAATGGAAAAGTAGATGCTATATTAACTAGTAGTTTAAGAAAGGCTAAAAATGAAAATGTAATTGCTCAATTTTCTCCTTCTTCATTTTATTGTATTGTAAAAAAAGGTAATACTCAACTATTACAAGAAGTTAATAACGCTCTAGAAGATATAGAAATGGATAATCCTGCATATAAGTTTAATTTGTATAGTAAGTATTATCAATCTAGTAATCAAAATGAGTTTATTCTTTCTAAAGAGGAACATAATTATCTAAAAAGAAATAATAGTATACGTGTAGTTAGCATGCCAGAATCATATCCACTATCGTATTTAGACAATGGAAAATTTAATGGTATAATATCAGACATGTTTAATTTAATTGTTAAAGACCTTGGTTTGAATATAAATTATATAGAAACCAACTCATATAAAGACTCAATTAATATGTTAAAAGAGGGAAAAGCAGATGTAATATGCTTTTTTAATTCTGATTATGGATGGGCAGAACAGAATGGAATAAAAATTACATCTCCTTATATGGAATTGAATTACAGTGCAATAACTAAGAATTATAGGAATACTGAATTTAATGATATTGCTGTTGTAGATAATGATAAATTTAATGATGAGTATATCAAAAAACGTTATGAGAAAGCAAAGATTAAAAGTTATAAATCTGAAAACTTAGCTATAAATGCAGTAGAAAGAGGCGATGCAGATGTAGCATTTATAAATACATATTCTGCTGAAAATTATATACAAAAAGATTATAATAATTTAAAAGCAATTTTAGTTACTGATTATAAAACCAATATATCTTTAGGTGTTAACCAAGATACAAATCAAGTATTATATTCTATTTTGGATAAAAGAATAAATTCACTTAATAAGGATGAGTGTTCTGAAATTATTGCAAAGCATACAATGTTTCAAAATTATGATACTAGTTTGTCTCAATTTGTACATCAGCATCCAGTTCAGACAGTTTTAGTTTCTTTTTGCTTTTTCTTAATTATAATAGCAGTGCTTTTTTATATAATTGCAATTAATAGAAGACACTCAGTACATATTTTTGATTTAGCATTTAAAGATACAATTAATGGAATTTGGAACTATAACGGATTTGAAAAAGAAACAACAAAAATTTTAGAGAAATATAAAGAGAAGTATTATGCATTGGTTGCTTTTGATATAAAGAAATTTGCTGTGATAAATGAGAATTATGGTAGAGATTCTGGAGATATAATCATAAAAGAAATAGTTTCAGTTTTAAAAAGAATTATAGGTGATACAGCCTTATTAGCTCATGTAAAAGCAGACCATTTCCTTTTTCTTTTACCATATGAGTTTAAAAAGGATTTGGAACTAGTTCTTAACAATATAAATGAAAATATATCATATTTTGAAGTGAAAGGTTTTAGTATTAAAGTCAAACCTAACTTTGGAGTATACAATATTGAAACTGAGAATATTCCTGTAACTAAGGCGATAGATTATGCCGAAATTGCTAGAAGAAAATCAAAGGAAAGTAAATATTCTATAGTCTATTTTGATGAGTCACTTAGAGAAAATCTTAGAAAAGAAAAAGAGATTGTTGATAGGATAGATTATGCATTAGAAAATGAGGAGTTCCAAGTTTATTATCAACCCAAATTTGATATGAGAACAAATAAAATTATTGGAGCAGAAGCACTTGTTAGGTGGAATCACAAAGAGCTTGGTTTTATGAATCCAGGAGAATTTATTCCTATACTTGAAAAGAGTGGTGGAATTATAGATGTTGATTTTTTTGTGTTGGATAAAGTATGTAGATTGACTCGTTTTTGGATGGATTCTGGAATTAAACCAATTTCAATTTCTGTAAATCAATCAAGAGCACATTTTCAAAGAAAAGATTATATAAATAGATTACAAAATCTACTTGTTAAATATAATATACCTAGAAATATAATTGAACTTGAGATAACTGAAAGTTTGTTTGAAAATGATAGTATATCAAATGATATGATAAAAAAGATTAAAGAGCTTGGATTTTTTATTTCTGTTGATGACTTTGGTTCAGGTTACTCTTCTTTGAATCTTCTAAATCAGGTTTCTGTAGACATTCTAAAAATAGATAAATCTCTATTAGATAATTCTAAAGGGGAAGGGAAGATTATAAGTAAAGTAGTTGAGATGGCAAATGACTTGGGCTTAGAGGTGATTTGTGAAGGTGTTGAAAATATAGAGCAAGCAGAATTTTTAATTAGTATTAATTGTTATTATGCACAAGGTTATTTATATGCTAAACCTATGCCAAAGGATATGTTTGTTCAGAAGGTGGAAAAATCTAAAGATATATAGAAATTGTATAAATATTTAAGTTGTTATAGTAGTATATTAAAGATTATAATAAATAAAATATTTGTGTATGACATATATAAATGAATGAAAAAGTTAAATGTATAGTAAAGGCACTTCATAAATTATGAAGTGCTTTTTATTATTGTAAAAATAAGTAATATATTATGAATAACAAAAATAATAACATTAATTAAATCTTAGATAATCTTAGGTATAATATATGATTTACTTTGAAAAAACTTAAATTTTAAGGTGAAATAATATAATTATATTAAATTTTATTGAAATAATCAAAATTATTTACTTAATATAACTTATTAGTTAGAATTATACTAAATAATTAAGGAGGTGAGTAGCGATAGATGAGATAGATTTAAAAATAATTAATTCTCTAAAGAAGAATAGTAGAGCCTCAACTTCTGAAATAAGCAGACAAGTCAATTTATCAATACCAGCAGTATCAGAACGCATAAAGAAAATTGAGCAGTCAAATATAATTCAAAAGTATACTATCCAAATCAATCGAGAAAAAACAAAATATAAACTTTTAGCTTTTATATTTATCAATACTGATTTATCTGAAAGTATGGAAGATTTTAAGCAAGCTATATTGAAACATGAGACTGTATTGGAATGTCATCATATTTCAGGAGAGTATGATTATTTGATAAAAGTATTAGCAGAAGATACAAGTGACCTTGAAGAATTTATATCTGTTACATTAAAAAGAATCAAGGGAATTCAGAAAGCTAATACAACTATTGTTCTATCTACAATTAAAGAAGAAATTAATACATGTAAAAATATTTTTTAAATATATTAGTAGCTAAATATTAAGTATATTACTTATCTTTATTTTAACTAAATTTTAGGAGGAAAATATAATATGAAAATTTTAGTTTTTTTAGCAAAAGGTTTTGAAACTATGGAATTTAGCGTATTTATAGATGTTATGGGATGGGCTCGTAATGATTATGGTTGTGATATCGATGTAGTAACTTGTGGCTTTAAAAAGAAGGTTATAAGTACGTTTAATATTCCAATACTTGTTGATAAGACCATAGAAGAAGTATGTGTTGATGATTATGATGCTCTTGCTATTCCTGGAGGCTTTGAAGAGTTTGGATTTTATGAAGAAGCATATGACATGTCTTTTTTAAACTTAATAAGAGAGTTTGATTCAAAAGAAAAGATAATTGCGTCTATTTGTGTGGCGGCATTACCAGTTGGTAAAAGTGGAGTTTTAAAAAATCGTAAAGCTACTACATATCATTTGAAAAATGGTCAAAGGCAAAGGCAGTTAAGCGAATTTGATGTAAATGTAATTAATGAACCAATTGTTGTAGATAAAAATATTATAACTTCATATTGTCCAGAAACTGCTCCACATGTAGCTTTTAAACTTTTGGAAATGTTGACATCCAGAGAACAAATGGAGACTGTTAAACTAGTTATGGGATTTAAACTATAATGAGCTATAGATGTTCTAAGTAATCAGAACCCCAATCACACATACAATCTAGAATTGGAATAATACTTTTTCCAAAATCCGATAGTGAATATTCTACTTTTGGAGGAACAATAGGATAAACAACTCTGATAATTAAACCATCTGCTTCTAATTCACGTAGCTGTTGAGTTAACATTTTAGGAGTTGCTTTAGGAATTAATTTTCTTAGTTCATTAAATCTCAATATAGTGTCTTTAAGATGCCAAAGTATAAGTGTCTTGTATTTACCACCAATCAATGCGAGTGTTGCTTCTATTGGACAACTGTATTCACTAGAACATTTTTTCATTTTTAAGCTCCTTTCATATATTTTAAAGTATCTTTTTAGGTACTATATTACAAAAAAGTGCATTATTGTAATATAAAACTATAGTGATAAAATTATAGCATAGGTTAAATGAATCATCAACTTTACCTAATAAAATGATGGGAGGTAATTAAATGAATTTTGTTGAACTTGCAAAAAAAAGATATTCTTGTCGTAATTATCAAAATAGAAAGGTCGAAAAAGAAAAACTTGAGAAAATTTTAGATGTTGCGAGAATAGCTCCAACTGGTGGTAATCGTCAACCTCAGAGATTAATTGTTATTCAAGAAAAGGAAGGGCTAAATAAACTTTCGAAGGCTGCTAATATATATGATGCACCATTAGCTATTATCGTGTGTGGAGATAAGGAAAAAGTTTGGACAAGACCTTTTGATGGGAAACAACTTACAGATATTGATACAAGCATAGTCACTGACCACATGATGTTACAGGCAACTGAACTTGGATTAGGAAGTGTTTGGGTGTGCTATTTTAATCCAGATGTAATTAGAGAAGAGTTTAGCATGCCAGATAATTTAGAACCAGTAAATATATTATTGATAGGATATGAGTCTAAGACACCAGAAAGCCCAGATAGACATGAAAAAACTCGTGTTTCTCTTAGTGAAATTGTTTCTTATGAAAATATTTAGTCAGAAAAGCAAGTTATATACATGATAAATGTCATAAAGTATTTACTATAAAGAAAGTTTAAAATAAGTAATATCTGCATGAAATTAATTTTGGTGAAGTATGTCTAGTTTTAATAAAAGATATACTTCACTAATTTATTTGTTTAAAATATTTATTAAACATGAGGGATTTATGAATTAACTAAAATATATCTATTGAATTAACTTTTAAATCTGAAAAAGCACTTGAGACATAATCTTTTATATCACTTAGATGCTCTTGAATTTGTTTTTCTGATATTCCATCAACTCCATATACAAAATACAAAATATTTTTAGTATCTTTTGTTATAGATGTTCGACTATCTGGTCCATTAAGAATGCTGGATAATATACCGATATTATCAGATAAAAATAAATCATGTTTTGTTAAAACCTGTTCTTTTCCGGTTATACCATAAAAATGTTCACCACCATTTGCTACATCTATTTTCAAAGGTAATTCTATCTTATCAAGGTTATGTCCTGCTGTTAGAAGAAGGTTTTTTAATTCTGCTAAAAACATTGATTCAACTGTTATGCCTACATCTGGGATACCTTTTGATTTTAACAAAAGAGATTCCAATTGAAGTAATACAGGGTAAGTTTTCTTGAATCTTTTATAATATTTTATGTAATTTGAAATGGGTTCTGTTTTAATTTTTTCTTGACGATTGTACTCTGGTCTTTGTTTAAGGATAGTTTCAGTTACAGAGTTTTTAAGAAATAGAAAATTTTCTTTATTAGGATTTGAATATGTAATATTTATAACCATAACTCCAAATTTAATATTAGGATACATTTCTTTTACTTTATTTGATATTTCTAGCATAATATAGACTCCTTTTTATTTTTTATTTTATGATATAATCTTAGCAAGATAAAAGTGGATTTTGTAGTTCCACTTTTATGTCAATTTTATAGAACCACTTTTGGAGGTATTAGAGTGTGGATTACGATTAATAGAAATAGCAATATATCATTATCAAGACAAATTTATTATAAGATAAAGGATATGATTTTGGACGGAACCTTAAAGTTTGAACAAAAATTGCCATCATCTAGAACGTTGTCAAAGGAATTATCTGTTTCTCGCAATACGGTTTTGGATGCATATAATCAATTAATTGCAGAAGGATATTTGGATACAAAAAATGGATATGGTACATTCGTATCTAAAGGAATATTAGAATATAAAGTTGACTTTAAGCTAAATTATACTTTTGAAAGTGTAGATAATTTGCACATCAATAAACAAAAGAATTGCATAGATTTTCGTTCTGGTATTCCAGAATTAAAACTATTTCCACGTAAAGAATTTTCAAAGCTATATAAACAAATACTATATGATTTATCAGATTCAGATTTTAGATATGGAAGTGTGGCTGGTGTATGGTGCTTGAGGGTAGAAATATCTGAGTACTTATTTCGAACTAGAGGGATTAGATGTAATCCAAAAAATGTTATGATTGTTTCTGGCTCAACACAGGGATTATCTCTAATTTCACAACTTTTATATAAGAACAATAAAAAAGTAGTTGTAGAAGACCCTATCCATAAAGGATTATTAAAGGTTATTTTGTCTGCTGGATATTCGGTTGTTGGAATTAAAGTAGATGATAAGGGTATTAATACTGATTTAATAAAATCAGTAAAAGATGTTTCTTTTGTTTATACTACACCTTCTCATCAATATCCCTTAGGAGGTATTTTACCTATTCAAAGAAGACTAGAACTTATTAGATGTGCGACAGAGAATAGTTACTATATAATTGAAGATGACTATGACAGTGAATTTAGATATGAGGGGCCACCAATTAGTTCCCTTTATGAACTTAATCCAAATAAAGTAATTTATATAGGTTCTTTTAGTAAAATATTATCTCCAGCTATTCGTGTTGGATTTATGTTACTACCAGACAATATTTTAGAGGATTATAAAGCTTTAAAAATGTACTCTGATGTTCATACAGAAACTATAGTTCAGTATGTACTAGCTGAGTTTATTAGAGATGGAAGTTTAGAAAAGTATATATTTAGAATGAAGAAACTATATAATAGAAAACGTAAACACCTCATTGAAGTATTAAACACTGAGTTTAAAAATGAATTTAAAATAAAAGGTGAGGCAGCAGGTCTTCACATAGTTGTGCATTTTTATAATATTAAGTTTACAGAAAGCTTAATTAATAAAGTTTTTGAAGCAAATATAAAAGTTTATCCTATACAACAGTATGCAATTAAGGATATATTAGAATATGACCATGAAATTATACTAGGTTATGCTCATCTTAGTCTCGATGAAATTGAAAAAGGTATAAAAATACTCAGTAAAATAATGCATATGAACCAAGATATATAGATAGAATCTATAGCAACTTATATAATAGATTCAATCGAGTTGACATTTTAATAATAGTTATTATATTAATGTATAATTATTATTTTTATATTGGAATGTTTAATATTATATTATAGATATTTTGTTACTATTAACTAAGTTAAGATAGCAATTTATATTAAGAAAAAAGTTTTTGCATAGGTTATAATACTTAAAAGGAGATGATGGAGTTGAAAACAAATACAGATGTGATTATGGAAATCATTGATTATATAGAAGAAAATCTTACAGAAAATCTAAATTTAGATAAAATAGCTGATATTGCTAATTATTCAAAATATCATTTACACAGAATGTTTACAAATATTGTAGGATGTACTATTCATCAATACATACAAAGAAGGAGACTTACTGAAGCAGCTAGACAACTTATATTTACAGATAAATATATTATAGACATAGCTATTACAGTAGGATATTCTACACATCAATCATTTACACTGGCATTTAGAAACTTATACAAAGAGTCTCCACAAGTATATAGAAATAAAGATGAGTTTTATCCTATACAACAGAGATTTGTTTTAAATCTAAATCATCAAATCCAAAATGCAAAATGTATGTCTTATACAAGTATTAACTATAAACAAAGAAGAGATGAAATCAATTCTTATCTTAACTTTAACATTAATTGTGAGGTGAAAGTAGCATGAGTTTAGTACCACATGTAATTGAACAAACTGGTCAAGGGGAAAGGTCTTATGATATATATTCGAGATTATTAAAAGATAGAATTATATTTATAGGAGAAGAAATTAATGATGATATTGCAAGTCTAGTAGTAGCTCAATTACTGTTTTTAGAATCAGAGGACCCAGATTCAGATATAATTATATATATAAATAGTCCTGGAGGCTCTGTTACAGCAGGATTCGCTATATATGATACGATGCATTATGTAAAATGTGATGTATCAACTATTTGTATTGGTATGGCTGCAAGTATGAGTGCTTTTTTACTTGCAGGAGGGACAAATGGAAAAAGATGTGCTTTACCCAATGCAGAGATTATGATTCATCAGCCAATGGGTGGAGCTAAAGGTCAAGCAACTGATGTAAAAATAGCAGTAGATCATATGTTGAAAACAAAAGAAAAATTGGATGGAATTCTTTCTAAAAATACAGGAAAATCAATAGAAGATATTAGAATAGATACAGACAGAGATAATTTTATGACTGCACTAGAGGCTAAAGAATATGGGCTAATTGATTATATAATGAATAAAGAAGAGTAGAAAATTTATTTCAGAATCCAATCTACAATATATAGATAATGAAAAATAACCATGTTTAGATAAACTTGGTTATTTTTTATTTCAAAAAGAAAAATTTCTTGGAATTATAACCATATTTTTTAATCAACCAACAATAGACCAAAATGGTTTTGAATTTCTCCTTTTTCTCTTAATGTACTTATTTCTAGCCCATTTGACCTTACTGTAGCAAATACATCAATGCCACAAGCTTCCATTGATGGAGCTGTTTTGTTAGGAAAATTACAAGTAGTAGGGTTACACTTAGCACACATTGTACAAGGTCCACTTCCAAAAGCAATTACTTTATAATATCCATCTAAAAACATTTCTCTTGCAAGTTTGACAGCTAAAGGAGTAACAATACTCATTTCATGACATCTAAATAGAATAGCCTTGTCATAACAATCTATTATTGCTTGTGTTTGCTGATAGGTTGGAACATTAGGTGGACAACAATGGCTATGACCAAATGTGTTACAACCAAATTGACACTTGTAAATTGTCCATGCTGCTGTAAGAATAGTTTTAGGGTCTATTGAAATAGCGATATCAGCTCCATTAGATTTTAATACCTCAAAGTATTTTTTCATAATTTGCCTCCCATAAAAATTAGTTTGATTTTTTATTATAAATGAATAAATAAATTTAACGATTTCTTATATTTATGATAGCTCAAAAATATATATCAAACAAATCAAAGTATTAGAATTCTGAATTAAATAAAAATGAACTATAGATATGCTGGATAAATAAAGTTATATATTATTTTTTTGTCGTTAAAAGTTTATGAAATTTCAATAACAAATTGATGATAAATACCATATATTACTTATGTCTGTAATATATAGAAGACAAAGGAGTTGTACATTATGATTACAATAAGTTTGTGCATGATTGTTAAGAATGAAGAAGAAGTTATAGGAAGATGTTTAGAGTGTGTAAAAGATATCGTAGATGAAATTATAGTTGTAGATACTGGTTCTACAGATTCCACAAAAGAAATAGTCTCAAAATATACAGACAAAGTATTCGATTTTGAATGGATAGATGATTTCTCTGCTGCAAGAAATTTTTCATTTTCTAAAGCTTCTAAAGACTATATAATGTGGCTTGATGCAGATGACATAATTTTAGAAGATGATAGAAAAAATTTATTAAAAATTAAGGAAAACTTAGATACTTCTATTGATATTGTAATGGCAAAATACAATGTTTCTTTTGATGAAAATGGCAAACCAACTTTATCATATTATAGAGAACGATTATTTAAGAGAAGTTCTAATTACAGATGGGTTGACCCTATTCATGAAGTAATACCTCTTGTTGGAAAACTATTTTATTCTGACATTGCAATATCTCATAAAAAACTACACAGACAGGACCCTCTAAGAAATCTTAGAATATTTGAAAAAATGATTTCAGAAGGTAAAGTATTAGAGCCAAGACATCAATTTTATTACTCAAGAGAACTTTATTATAATGCGAGGTATGAGGAAGCAATAGCAGGTTTTACTAAGTTTTTAGACTCAACTAGAGGTTGGATTGAGGATTGTATCAGTGCTTGCAGAGATTTAGCCACATGTTATTACTTAATTAATGATGAAAAAAATGCCTTATATTCTTTATTTAGAAGTTTTGAATTTGATGAACCAAGAGCAGAAGTTTGCTGTGATGTAGGAAAGCATATGTTTGATAGACAAAAATATAAAGAGTCTGCTTTTTGGTATAAGGTAGCATTAACAAGAGATAAAGATGACATTAATGGAGGATTTAAATCAAATGATTGTTATGGATATATACCATATATACAATTGAGTGTTTGTTATGACAGATTAGGAGAAGTAGATAAAGCTATTTATTATCATGAAAAAGCAAAAGAAATCAAACCTAATGATAGCGCTATTTTGCATAATGAAACCTATTTTAGTAAACTTAAAAAATAATTGATAAGTCACAATAATACTAATTTTGACATATTATATAAAGAGCTTAAAAGCTCAAATATATTAGGAGGTGCTTTTAATAATGAGTAGAAATAAATATTTTGGCCCATTTGATGACAATGATTGCGACAATAATAGCTATGATGATTGCAATGGTGGTCATGATAATTTTAATAGCTGTGATTGTCACCATGGATGTCCACCATCATGTGTAGGGCCAACCGGTCCGATGGGTCCAAGGGGTAGAACTGGAGCAACAGGTCCAACAGGTCCGACAGGTCCAAGAGGCCCAGGAGTAGGAGCAACAGGCCCAACAGGCCCAACAGGTCCAACAGGAAATACAGGAGCAACAGGAAATACAGGAGCAACAGGATTAAGAGGTCCAACAGGAGCAACAGGGTCACCAGGTCCAACAGGAGCAACAGGAGCAACAGGATTTGGAGTAACAGGTCCAACAGGAGTAACAGGAGCAACAGGAAATACAGGAGCAGATGGAGCAACAGGCCCAACAGGTCCAACAGGAGTAACAGGAGCAAATGGAATAACAGGTCCAACAGGAGCAACAGGAGCGACAGGATTTGGAATAACAGGTCCAACAGGTCCAACAGGAGCAACAGGAGCAAATGGAGCAGCTGGAGGGACAGGTGCAGCTGGAGCAACAGGAGCAACAGGAACACCTGGAGCAACAGGTCCAACAGGTCCAACAGGTCCAACAGGAGCAAACGGATTAGCAGGTCCAACAGGTCCAACAGGAGCAACAGGAACACCTGGAGCAACAGGGATAACAGGTCCAACAGGAGCAACAGGAGATACAGGAGCAGATGGAGTAACAGGTCCAACAGGAGCAACAGGAGCAACAGGATTTGGAATAACAGGTCCAACAGGTCCAACAGGGGCAACAGGAATAGGAGTAACAGGAGCAACAGGTCTAATTGGTCCAACAGGGGCAACAGGAGCACCTGGAGTAACAGGTCCAACAGGAGCGACAGGAGCAACAGGAATAGGAATAACAGGTCCAACAGGAGCAACAGGGGCAACAGGAGCAGATGGAGTAACAGGCCCAACAGGAGCGACAGGGGCAACAGGAGCAGATGGAGCAACTGGAGTAACAGGAGCGACAGGAGCAACAGGAATAGGAATAACAGGTCCAACAGGTCCAACAGGCCCAACAGGAGTAGGAGTAACAGGAGCAACAGGTCTAATTGGTCCAACAGGGGCAACAGGAGATACAGGAGCAACAGGTCCAACAGGCCCAACAGGAGCAACAGGAGCAGCAGGCCTAATTGGTCCAACAGGAGCAACAGGGGCAACAGGAGCAGATGGAGCAACAGGTCCAACAGGCCCAACAGGAGCAACAGGAAATACAGGAGCAGATGGATTAGTAGGTCCAACAGGAGCAACAGGAGCAACAGGAATAGGGATAACAGGTCCAACAGGGGCAACAGGAGCAACAGGCGTAGGAATAACAGGAGCAACAGGGGCAACAGGAGCGACAGGTCCAACAGGAGCAGATGGATTAGTAGGTCCAACAGGAGCAACAGGAAATACAGGAGCAGATGGAGTAGCAGGCCCAACAGGAGCAACAGGAGCAACAGGAAACACAGGAGCAGATGGAGCAACAGGTCCAACAGGAGCAACAGGAAACACAGGAGCAGATGGATTAGTAGGTCCAACAGGAGCAACAGGGGCAACAGGAGCAAATGGAGCAACAGGAGCAACAGGTCCAACAGGAGCAACAGGAAATACAGGAGCAGATGGAGCAACAGGCCCAACAGGAGCAACAGGGGCAACAGGAGCAGATGGATTAGTAGGTCCAACAGGAGCAACAGGGGCAACAGGAGCGACTGGAGCAA
Organism: Clostridioides sp. ZZV14-6387; assembly: GCF_020657835.1. NCBI lineage: Bacteria > Bacillati > Bacillota > Clostridia > Peptostreptococcales > Peptostreptococcaceae > Clostridioides > Clostridioides sp. ZZV14-6387. The sequence continues at coordinate 92,807 of NZ_JAGWCW010000004.1, read as the reverse complement.
CAGGTCCAACGGGTCCAACAGGCCCAACAGGTCCAACAGGAGCTAGTGCAATAATACCTTTTGCATCAGGTATACCACTATCACTTACAACTATAGCTGGCGGATTAGTAGGTACACCAGGATTTGTTGGTTTTGGTAGTTCAGCTCCAGGTTTAAGTATAGTTGGTGGAGTAATAGACCTTACAAACGCAGCAGGAACATTGACTAACTTTGCATTCTCAATGCCAAGAGCTGGAACAATAACATCTATTTCAGCTTTCTTTAGTACAACAGCAGCACTTTCAATTGTTGGTTCAACAGTTACAATTACAGCAACACTTTACCAATCAACTGCACCAAATAACTCATTTACAGCTGTGCCAGGAGCAACAGTTACACTGGCTCCTCCTCTTACAGGTATATTATCAATTGGTTCAATTTCTAGTGGAATTACAACTGGATTAAATATAGCAGTAACAGCAGAAACACGATTCTTACTAGTATTTACTGCAACAGCTTCAGGACTTTCATTAGTTAATACTGTAGCAGGATATGCAAGTGCAGGAATTTCAATAAATTAGATTAGACAATTAAAAAAAGGCTTCTAGTATCTTATGGATATTAGAAGCTTTCTTAATATTAATTGATAAGCATAATGGAAAGTACTATTATATAATATAAAATAATAACATTAAACTTGAAAGATAAAATTGTCTAGGGGGGATATTATGAAAAATAAAATTGAAATATTAATGAATAACTTTGTAAAAGATTATTGTAAATCAAATAATATAACTACAAAATGGCAAGAACTTTTATTTGCTTATGCATCTGCTGAAGATGATATGTTTCAGAAATTAAAAAGTGTTGTAGGAACATCTCATGCAATGCCAAAAGACTTTCTGAAAGATGGTAAAACTATAATTACATATTTTATACCTTTTGATGAAAGTGTAAATGATAGTAACATTGGGGGATTTGAATGTTCAGAAATTTGGGCAAAAGCATATATAGAAACTAATAGATTAATTTCAGATTTGAATAATTTTTTATGTGAAGAGCTAGAAAAGATAGGATTTAGTTCATATGCTATTCCTGGGTCATATAATTTTGATAATAACAAATTAGTTAGTGATTGGTCACAAAGACATATCGCATTCATAGCAGGTCTGGGAACCTTTGGATTAAATAATATGCTTATTACAGAAAAAGGGTGTTGTGGAAGGATAGGAAGTATAATCACAAGTTTAGAGTTAGAACCAACTAAAAGACCAGAACAAGAATACTGTTTATATAAAAAAAATAAAAGTTGCAAAAAGTGTGTAAGTAAATGTGTAAAAGGAGCCTTAAAAGAAGATGGGTTTGATAGAAATCAGTGTTATGAGATGTGCATGTTAAATGAAGCTAAGTATTCTTATATAGGTGGATGTGATATTTGTGGAAAATGTATAGTTGGAGTTCCTTGTTCAGTAATAAGTCCATCAAGATAAAGATTTAATATCGATTAAAGATTCTGATTATATGTGTAATGAGTCGTAAAGATAGAAAAAATATAAAATATAAATAAAGAATTTGTAATGATTGACAACCATTTATGCTATTGATAGACTTGTATGTATCGTTGTGACATGTAAGGAGGGGTGAGAATTTATGTTTGATTTAATCTTTATTTTTGCATAGCAAGGGCTATTGCAAATATAAAATTTAATATATAAATAGCCCTTTGCTATTCCTAATAAAAAATTAATATTTAATAGGAGAGCAAAAATGAGCTATAAAAAAGCAATACATATATTACCAGAGGAATTACTCAAATTGATACAAGAATATGTAGATGGAGAATATATATATATTCCTAGAAAATATAATAATAAAAAAGAATGGGGAAGTAATACATCTACTCGTGAGGAGTTATCAATTAGAAATATGCAAATTTACGAAGATTATCAAGTTGGATATGATTTGAAATATTTATCAGAAAAATATTATCTATCTTTGAAAAGCATTCAAAGAATTGTATTACAAGAGAAAAAGAAAAGATAGTTAAGAGTGAGTCAGTGTAATTTTATAATTATACTGACTCATTTTCTTTTGGTAAAAGTGTTTGAGGTATAGTTTCTTTTAGGTGGATGTTATAATTTAATTAATTTCAATAACTTATACAATTAGGTAACAAAGTTAGTTGTAAAGTACTTAATAAGAAGTAATAGTCTTTTGTATAAGCGAAATTAAAATTTATTAAAATTAGGAGGTCTTGTTTTGAGAAAAATACTTGATTATATTCCACCTTTTCATAACTTTCTATTAGATTAGTAATATTAATAGAAAGGAAATTTTGTTTATGCAAGAAATAATTTGGGAAGTAGAATATACTTCCCAGCTACCTGTAATTAGGTATTGTAAAAAATGTGGAAAAAAGACTGAATATATTTGTTCAGATTTATTTAGAGTTAATGCTCAACATAAATATTTAGATATATGGTTAATATATAAGTGTTCAAATTGTGATTCAACATGGAACTCAACTATATATTCTCGTGTTAATCCAAAAAGCTTGAATCCAGAAATACTAGAACAATTCCATACAAATGATAATAATCTTGTTAAGCAATATGCTATGAATGTAGAACTTTTACATAGAAATGGAGCAGAAGTTGGTATTCCAGAATATAAAATAGTAGGTCAAGAGATTAATATTAATGAACTTACACAAATTAGAGTTGTAAGTAAGTATCCGTCTCAACTAAAGGTATCAACATTATTACGTGAAAAACTAGGTCTATCCAGAAAGAAATTTGATGAAATGTTAGACTGTGGGATTATTAAAAGTATATCTGGAGTTGATTTAAAGAAAAGTAAATTAAATTATGAAATTATGTTAGAGATAGGTGAGGAGAAGCAGTAGTCTTCAAATTAGCTATAATAACTAACTTAATATATTTTCTATAACTAAATCAGTTTAAAAAATAGTGGCTATTAAAAATGAATAGCCACTATTTTTTATATAACTATTATCTCTCTAAATTTTTTAATATCTCATAGTAGTGTGCTATAGCCAATGTGTTTGAGTTGTCTTTTTTGACTCCATTTCATATTATATTCAGCATAAATCTATAAAAAATTTTATTATGATATTATTGATATTTATGTTTGCTTTATTTTATTCAGGATAGCATCTATAGCTGTATCAGGAACAACTGCCAAATCTTCTGCATTAAAATAATAGATTATATTAGAATCAAATAATATATTTGAATTTGGAGGAAACTCATCATCTCCAAACCAAAGTATAAATATCATAGAAGTATTACCTATATATGTAAACTTGTAGGCTAAATCACCCATGTCTACTTTCTCAGCTCCCATATTTTCCATAACTAACTTATATTTTTCTATTTGAGATGTAAAAACTTCTGAAAGCCTAGCTAGAGTTCTGTTTAAAAAGTTTGGATAATAAACATTGCCACCAGGTATTTCTTTAAAAGTTACATATTTATTAGTTCTAGGAATACCCTTAGCATTAATTAAGTATCTAATTATCAAAATTTTAAGTTCAAAGTTTTTACAGATACTACCATTATCATTCCAAACTTCTCCACTTGGATAATCTATGATATATCGTTTACCAAAAAAATTTAGTGTGAATCTGTTCAAATCATTGTTGAAAGATATATTACTTAAATTGCTAATTGTATGAGGGTCTAATTCTTTAAATTTTTCTCGAGCATAGTTAAATGGAACATTATAATTACTTTTTGTTAACTTTTCATCCATAATTTTTTCCTCCAATTTAAATAATTAAAGATGTGTCTAGAAGAAGTTCTCTTATTATTGATTTTATTACATATTTAAAATATTACAATAATAAGTTATTAAATAAATTTTGCTATTTAAGTAAATACATATAAAATAAATACAAAGTACTTGAAATGTAAAGTTTTTGTATCTAAAATATTTTATTTGTAAAATATTAAGTAGTTATTGTAAGCTATAATATGGGAGTATAATAGTAGATGTAAATTTGCAAAGAGATTTATTAAAAGTACGGATTAAAATGTTATTAAACATATAAATGGAGGAGTTAGTATGTCTAAGATATTAGTAATAGATGATGAGCTAGATATGTTAAAGCTGATTGAAAATGTATTAAAAAGAGATGGTTATGAAGTGAAGGTAATTAGTGATGTAGAGAATGCTATGGATATAAATTTTAACTCTTTTAATCTAATAATATTAGATGTAATGATGCCTAAGATTGATGGTTTTGAAGTATGTAAAGCTATAAGGAATAAGGTTGATTGTCCAATACTGTTTTTGACAGCTAAAAATATGGAAAGTGATATTATGTATGGTCTTGGTATAGGAGCAGACGACTATATAACAAAACCATTTGGTGTAGGAGAGTTAAGGGCTAGAATAACTGCTCATCTAAGAAGAGAAAATAGAGAGAAAAAAAATTTATTAACTATATCAAATGTTCAATTTAACTTTTTAGGTAAAGAAGTCTCAGTTGATGGCAAAAAAATTAATTTTACTAAGAGTGAGTATTTAATATGTGAATTTTTAGCTAAAAATAAGGGGCAAGTATTTTCAAAAGAAAGAATATATGAGTCAGTATATGGCTTTGATGGAGAAAGTGATATAAGTGCTATTACAGAACATATAAAAAATATACGAAGCAAATTAAAACAATGTGATGTTTATACTATAGAAACTGTATGGGGTATAGGATATAAATGGGTGTAATAAATAGAAGTGTAATTTAGTGAAAATATTATATATATCTACAAAATGTTTGTAAAATATTAATCTATATATTAAAATTTAATTTATAGATTAATATTTTTTGTGAATGACAAAATTGTAAGGTATTTTGTTATAAAATATTAATATTCGTAGTGTATACTAACAATAAGGTATTTGGTATTAAATCTTGAGAAAAGGATGGTTATCTCTAATGGATAAACTAAAGAATATTAGAAAGAGTTTACTACAGTATACATTTTTATTTCTACTAATAGGTATAACGATTTATCTAGTGTTTAAAACATTAGACATTAAAATGTTATCAAATGTTATAGTTATGGTAGATAAGAAATTTTTATTCATAGGTGCTTTGGCAATAATGTCTCATATAATGCTTGAAGGAGTAGTAATGAAGATAATTATAGAAAGTACTCACAAAGTTAATATTAGATTTATTGGTTTTAAGTTGGCCATTATGGGATTCTATTATAATTTAATAACTCCTTTTGCTTCAGGAAGTCAACCAGTGCAGATATATGTACTTAAAAAATGTAAAATGCCACTTAGTAAGGCAAGTGCAGTTATTACCAATAAGTCTATTATTTTTCAAATAGTAGTTACTTTTTATTGTACAATACTTGTGCTAATGAATTTTTCTATGTTAGAAAAACAGATGAAAATGATTATGCCTTTAGTTTTTTTAGGGATAGCTATTAACTCATTTGTCCTAATTATGATAATATTAGTTATTTTAAATCCTGAAAAAATAAAATATTTTATGAGAGTTTCTATCAAATATATATCAAAGATTAAATTTTTAAAATTTTTAGATAATAAGATTGACTCTATAGAAAGTTTTATAGATGATTATAGTAAAGCGATAAGTTTTTTTGCTAAGAATAAAAAAGTATTAATTTCAACTATAATAGTAACTTTTATTCAATTAAGTGCTTACTTTAGTGTTTCATTTTGGATATACAAAGCATTTAATTTACAAGGTTACAGTTACGTCTATATATTAACACTACAAGCATTTTTATATATGGCGATATCACCAATACCAACACCTGGGAATGTAGGAGCTAATGAATTGGCATTTTTCACTATATTCAAATCAGTATTCCCTCAATCTTTGATGGGATATGCAGTATTTTTATATGGTGGGTTTATGTACTACTTGATTCTTATTGGAAGTGGAATATTTACTGTAATCACTCACTACAGAATGAAAAATAGGATTGGAAGAAATGTAGCTTTAAGTGAAAATTAAATAGATTTAAATAAGCGTATATTAAAAAATATGTCATAAGAGCTAGAATATTTTAATTAGATAGTTGAAATATAAAGATTATTATGACATATTTTTTTTAAAAATATAAAAGGAATTGTGAGAAAATTGTTGAATTTAATAGATAGTATTGCAAAATATTTGTAATTTTGCATATTATAAAAACATTTCATTATCTTTAAGGTAAATTTTACTTATCAGGGGATAAATCTAAGGGGGGAAATGTATGGAGAAAAAAATTTTAACAGTTTGTCCATACTGTGGAGCTGGATGCCAACTATATCTAGTGGTAAAAGACAATAAGATATTAAGAGCTGAGCCAGCTAATGGTAGAACAAATCAAGAAAGTTTGTGCTTAAAAGGTCGTTATGGATGGGATTTTCTAAATGACCCTAAAATTTTAACACCTAGGCTAAAAAAGCCAATGATAAGAAAACAAGGTGTATTAGAAGAGGTTGAATGGGATGAAGCTATAAGTTACACAGCTTCAAGATTAAATGAAATTAAAGAAAAATATGGCCCTGATTCTATTATGGGAACAGGTTCTGCAAGAGGACCTGGTAATGAAGCAAACTATATAATGCAAAAATTTATGAGAGCTGCAGTAGGAACTAATAATGTTGACCATTGCGCTCGTGTCTGACATGCACCATCTGTAGCCGGTCTGGCTTACTCATTAGGTAGTGGTGCAATGTCAAATTCTATACCAGAGATAGAAAATGCAGATGTCTTATTTATATTTGGATATAATGGAGCAGATTCACATCCAATAGTAGCAAATAGAATAATAAAAGCTAAAAAAAATGGAGCTAAACTAATTGTTACTGACCCTAGACTAACTGAATCTGCAAGAATTGCGGATATACATCTACCTATAAAAGGTGGAACAAACATGGTTTTAGTAAATGCTTTTGGAAATGTCTTGATAGAAGAAGGTCTTTATAATAAAGATTTTGTTCAAAATCATACACAAGGTTTTGATGAATATAAAGAAATTGTTAAACCATATACAGCTAAATATGCTGAAAAGATTACAGGAATTCCAGAAGAGCTTATAAGAAAAGCTATGAGGGAATATGCAAAAGGTAAGAAAGCTATGATACTTTATGGAATGGGTGTCTGTCAATTTGGACAAGCTGTTGATGTAGTTAAAGGACTTGCATCAATTGCTTTACTTACAGGTAACTTTGGTAGAGAAAGCGTTGGAATAGGACCTGTACGTGGACAAAATAATGTTCAAGGGGCTTGCGATATGGGAGCTCTTCCTAATGTATATCCAGGGTATCAAAATGTAACTGATGATAAGATAAGAGCAAAGTTTGAAAACGCTTGGGGAGTAAAGTTATCTCCTAATAATGGTTATAGTTTAACTCAAGTTCCAAATTTAGTACTAAAAGAGAAAAAGCTTAAGGCTTATTATATATTTGGAGAAGACCCAGTACAAAGTGACCCAGATGCATCAGAAGTTAGAGAAGCTCTAGATGAGTTGGAGTTTGTAGTTGTTCAAGATATATTTATGAATAAGACAGCGCTTCATGCTGATGTTATACTTCCAGCTACTTCTTGGGGAGAACATGAAGGAGTATATACATGTGCAGATAGAGGATTCCAGTTGATGAGAAAGGCTATAGAGCCACAAGGAGATGTAAAACCAGATTGGCAAATTATAAGCGAAATTTCTACAGCAATGGGATACCCTATGAACTATAAAAACACTAAAGAAATATGGGATGAACTTAGACAATTATGTCCAAGCTTCTTAGGTGCCACTTATGAAAAAATAGAAGCTCAAGGGAGTGTTCAGTGGCCTTGTAAGAGTGAAAGTGTAGAAGATAAAGGAACTATGTATTTATATGAAGGTCAGAAGTTTTCTACTCCTAATGGAAAAGGTAATTTATTTGCTGCTGAGTGGAGACCTCCTATGGAAGTTGAAGATGATGAGTATCCATTTAGTTTATGTACTGTAAGAGAAGTTGGGCATTATTCAGTAAGAACTATGACTGGTAACTGTAGAACGCTTAGTTCATTAGAAGATGAACCAGGTCGTGTTCAAATAAATTGTAATGATGCAGAGAAACTAGGGATTGAAGATGATGAACTAGTTAGAATCAGTTCAAGAAGAGGAAGTGTAATAACAAGAGCAACAGTTACTGATAGAGTTAAGGAAGGTGCAACATATATGACTTATCAGTGGTGGGTTGGAGCTTGTAATGAACTTACAATAGCAAACTTGGACCCTATATCTAAAACACCAGAATATAAATATTGTGCTGTTAAACTGGAGAAACTTGAAGACCAAGAATTAGCAGAAAAATGTGTGAAAGAAGAGTATCAAAATCTTAAAGATAAAATGACTGCTACAAATATTTAGTAGTTAATTTTAATAAAGATTTATAAAAAGCGGAAAGGCTAATATTTTATGAATAATATATACTCAAAAACTAAATTACAAGAAAATAGCAAGGATGAAGTTTTTGAAAACAGTTATAGTCTAGTGGATTATGAATATTTAAATTCTTTTAATGTAGAAATAAACAAAGTAAATGAATATGAACTATCAACAGACAATGAAGAAATAATTGCAGAATATCCGCTTAGTTTTATTTTGAATGATAAATATGTAAATACATTTTTATGTACGCCATATAATTTAGAAGAACTTGTAGTTGGTTTTTTGAAAACAAAGGGATATATAGAAAACAAAAGAAGTTTATTGAGCTTGGAGATAAATGAGAAGGAACGTTTTGCAAAAGTAAATATTCAAAATAAACAGGAAAGCGAAGATGAGCAAATTATATTTTTGAATTCACTAGACTATATAAAATGTACTCCTGTAGAGAGTGATATAAAAATAAATTATGATACAGTTTATAGCATAATGGATAGAAATTTAAATTCGTCATACTTATTTAAAAACACGGGTGGGGTGCACAGTGTGTCCATATTTAATTACGATGAAAATATAGTAACCTGTGAAGATGTGGCTAGACATAATGCAATGGACAAGGCAATTGGATTTTGTGTCTTAAATGAGATATCCTTGAAAGATAAAATTATAGCAGTAAGTGGAAGAATATCATTAGAGATGATATTGAAAGCGGCTATGACCCAAATTCCTATTGTAGTATCAAAATCAGCACCAACTAATTTATCAATAGAGCTTTCTAAAAAATTAAATATAACTCTTATTGGGTTTGTGAGAGGAAGACGAATGAATATTTATGCAAACCCACAGAGAGTTATCAAAAAGTGAGACTGAGTATATGTGTGCTAAAAAAGAAGAACAAAAATATTCAAAGTGTGAAATCTGTGGAGCATTAATTGATGACACTGATAAAGTATATGAAAACACATACAATTTGTGTAAAAAATGTAAGCGAAATATAAGTACTGAGAAAATCTTAAAATATATAAATATATATAATGAAAAATAACTAGGGATTTAGAAATATACAAATTGAAAGGTGGGATAATATGAAAAATAAAATAGGCTCTTTTGTAATAGCAGACCCAGACAAATGTACAGGTTGTAGAGCTTGTGAAGTAGCTTGTTTTACAATGCATAATCAACATAACAATGTAGGTTATACAGTTGGAACGGTTGATATACCTGTTATACCTAGACTTTATTTGGTAAAAGGTGATACTTTCTGTATGCCGATACAATGTAGACACTGTGAAGATGCTCCTTGTCTAAACTCATGTCCACAAAAAGCTATAATCAAAGAAAATAACATTATGTCTGTAAATGAAGAAAAATGTATAGGATGTAAAACTTGTCTGCTAGCATGTCCTTTTGGAGCTATAGATTTACTTCCACAATATGAAGATGGTAAAGAAGTAGAACAAGTAATTTTAGAAGAAAATAAAAAAATAGCTTATAAATGTGACTTATGTAAAGACAATGAAAAGATAGCTTGTGTAAGTGCATGTCCTCAGGAAGCTTTAAAACTTGTTACTCCAATAGATGACAAAAAGGCTAAGAATAGACAGGCTGCACTTAGCTTATTGTTAACAAATAAATAAAGGATACAGGGGTAGGTGACGTTTATGATAATAAATATAGATAAAGATTTATGTACTGGATGTAGAGAATGTTCCAAAGTCTGTCCAGTAAATGCTATTGAAGGTGAAGAGGGGAAACCACAAGAAATAAATTTAGATAGATGTGTTATGTGTGGTCAATGTGTTCAAACTTGTAAATCATATGCCTCAGTTATAGATGAAGGATTCGAATTTTTGCAAAATAAAAAACAAGAAAGAGATATACCAGAATCTATAAATGAACCTATATTTGCGGCATATAATGTATGTGATGTAGATAAGGTTAAAAAGGCTTTAAATGACCCAAATGTATTTACTATGGTTCAATGTGCACCTGCAGTTAGAGTAGCTTTAGGTGAAGATTTTGGATATTATCTAGGACACCTAGGTGCTGGCAAAATGGCAGCAGCACTTAGAGCTTTAAATTTTGATAGAGTATATGATACTAACTTTGCAGCAGATTTGACTATTATGGAAGAAGGTAGCGAGTTGATTAAAAGGGTGACAGAAGGTGGAACTCTTCCAATGTTTACATCTTGTTGTCCAGCATGGGTAAAGTTTATGGAAAAAAATTATCCTAAATTAACTAATCATTTATCTTCTTGTAAATCACCTCAACAGATGGGTGGTGCAGTGTTTAAAACTTATGGTGCAGAAATAAATAATATAGATGCATCAAAAATATTTAGTGTTTCTATAATGCCATGTACATGTAAAAAATATGAATGTGATAGAGAAGAAATGGATTCTAGTGGATATAGAGATGTAGATGTAGTGTTAACTACAAGAGAATTAGCTTATCTAATAAAAGATATGGGAATTGATTTCAAAAACTTAAGAGAAGAAAAGTTTGATAGTCCTTTAGGTAGCTATAGTGGAGCTGGAACTATATTTGGTGTTACTGGTGGAGTTATGGAAGCGGCTATAAGAACTGGTTATGAGCTTATAACTGGAGAAAGTATTCCTAATGTAGAAGTAAAACAAGTAAGAGGAGAGAATGGTTTTAGAAAGTCAACTATTAAGATAGGAGATTTAGACCTAAGAGTTGGAGTAGTGAGTGGACTAAAAAATGTAATACCAGTACTTGAAGATTTAGAAAAAGGAAAATTAGATGTAGATTTTATTGAAGTTATGACTTGTCCTGTGGGATGTGTAAGTGGCGGAGGTCAACCAAAAATTTTACTAGAAGAATATAAAGAATTAGCCTATGAAAACAGAACAAAGGCAACATATGTGCATGATGAACATTTGGCAGTTAGAAAATCTCATGAGAACCCTGAGATTAAAAAATTGTATGATGAATATCTAGTAGAACCATTAGGAGAAAAATCTCATCATTTATTACACACTACATATTGTATAGGAAAGGAAGTGGCTAAGTAATGAACTATTTTGTTATAGCGGACCCTGATAAGTGTATAGGATGTAGAACTTGTATGATAGGATGTGTAGTTGCACATTCAGATGAGGATATTTTTTACAAAAACCCAGATGAGATAAATTTTAACCCAAAACTTTCTGTTATAAAGACAAAGGAAGTAAGTGCCCCAATACAATGTAGACATTGTGAAGATGCCCCTTGTGCAAAGGCATGTCCAAATGGTGGTATAGTTAGGATAGGGAACACAATAAAAATAAATGAAGAAAATTGTATAGGATGTAAGACTTGTATGTTAGCATGTCCTATAGGTGCAATAGATATAGTTACATTAAAAGACATAGACGAAGGAAAGCTTTGTTTTAGAGAAAGAATGACAGCAAATAAATGTGATTTTTGTATAGAATCTCCAGAAGGACCTGCATGTGTAAATGTCTGTCCAACTAAAGCATTTACTATAGTTAAGGATGAGGATATAGATAGCAAAGTTAAAAATAAAAGAAAGTTAGCTATATTGTAATATATAAAAAGATGGAGCTCTCCTTATTATTAAGAGTTCCATCTTTTTAATTATTGTTTATATATTAAAAAATCAATTATTGCATTAGTTTATCGAGCCTTTCTCTATTCATTTTTTTCATTCCTATAGAAGTTATAATAAGTAAAGTATAAGCAATTATAACTGATAAAATTATGATGTACCAAGAAAATCTATAACCAAAGTTATCAACTAGTAATCCAAATAATGTCGAACCTAATGCAAAGCCTACTGCAAAAATTAATTGTACGATTCCATATATACTACCAAACTCTTTTTGGCCAAAGAAAGTACCTGTTAAATAAGCGGGTCCAATCATATAAGCAAATACAGAAAGCCCTTTTAAGGTAGCAAACACAAATGCAAAAGTAGAAGATTTATCTACAAGTAGTAGTGATAAAGTAGCTACAAGGACTAATATAAAAGCTACAATAAGTGGCTTTACTTGACCAAATTTATCAAACAGCAATCCTCCAAATATATTACCAATGAGAGCGAATAAAGCAAAAACGGAGCCTACTGTTCCTACTAAAATTGGATTTAGATAATTTCTAAGGTAGGTTGGATATTGTACAGATAATGATGAAACATATATACCTACAAATATAAATCCAATTGCCATAATCCAAAAATATTTAATTTTTTTAGCTTCTTTCAACGTATAACCCCATACTGAAGAAGAAATTGCATCGGATGAGTTCTCTTTTTTTCCTTTAGACCTTACTATTTCACTGGCATCCTTAGGCATTCTAAGTATGAATAATATTATAGGTATACCAATTATCAATGCTGCAATCCCAAATATTAGATAAGAGCGACTATATCCTTGAGATGCTAATAAACGAACTACAAGTGGTTGTAGAAATATACTACCAATAGAACCACCAGCAAAAGCAAATCCTAGAGCCTTTCCTTTACTTTCTTCATCAAACCAAGCACTTATTAAAACAGGTATACCTATAGCAGATATAATTGTAGCACCAACTTGCACAATACATGATAAAGTATAAAATTGCCATAGCTTAGTACATATAGAAAAAGTAGCAAAAGCAATACTAGAAATTATACAGCCTAATAAATAGAGTGTCTTAAGATTGACTTTAGAAAACAATTTACCAATAAAAGGTGATACAATTGCTGAAGCAATCGTACCAATGGTGAATATTAGAGAAAAAGATGCCAAACTAAAGCCTTCCCCTTCAACAACATAACTTATAAACTGAGGTTGTATAGTAGCTACGAGATTAAATGGAATAGCTTGTATCAACATACAACCAAGTACTATAACCCAAGCGTTTGAAAAGTTTTTAATGCTAAATTTATTATTTAGTGTATTCATTGTATCTCTCCTTTAGATTAGGATTTGTAAATATTAATCTAATTATTCCAGTTTTACAGATTAGTTTTGGATAGTGTAGCTATTTAAATGTAATTTTGGGTATTAATATAAAAATTATCTATTAAAAATTGATTATTTTAAACGGATGGGGTAAATTAACATATATAGATAGATAAATGAAAGGATGGATGAAATGTCATTTGAAAAAATAAATAATAATAATCTAGATAAAATACACAATAGAAAGTGTATCCTGTTTGTAAATTTTAATAAAAAAGAATTATCACTAATTAAAAATGTTAGTAATTTTGCTGGAATAAGAGACCACATTATCTTAAGCGATAAAAATGGGGATGACATAATTAGAGATATTTTGGATGGAAATACATCAAATAAATGTGAAAATGGAATTAAGAGTAAGTCTGTGATATTTAATAACATTCCAAGTACACAAGTGAATGCATTTTTAGAAGGATTAAAAAAAGTGAGGATAAATAAGCCTTTTACAGCTATGGTGACTGAAACATCTATTGATTGGACATTAAATAATTTAATAGAAAATTTAGTTCAAGAACGTAATGCAATGGTCTTAGGAAAAACAATTGAGCATAAATAATTTTGAGACATCTTCTAGTGAGTTTAACTAATATACATTAAGTATCATATTGTACTGTAGGATATAAAAGTTTTAATGTGAGTAGATGGAGGAGATTAAGATGAAAGTTTTATTTACAATAAATTATGGAAAAGAGAAGTTCGAGAAAATAAGTGAATTAGGATATGATGTTATACACTACTCTGAAGATAGTATTGAAAATAATGAAGATGTAAATACTGCAGATGTACTAGTTACATATAATCCATTTAGCAGACTAGATATTTCTAAAATGAAAGATTTAAAGTATATACAGACAACTAGTGTAGGTATAGACCAACTTCCAAAAGAAGAAGTATTAAAGAGAGATATTAAAATAGCAAATAATAGAGGTGGATATAGTATACCTATTGGTGAAAGCATAGTTATGTATATTTTAGAAATCTATAAAAATAGTGCAAAGTTTTTTAAACAGCAACAAAACAAAGAATGGAAGATGGATTTTTCTGTATCAGAATTATATGGGCAAAGAGTTGGATTTCTCGGAACAGGTACTATATCATCAGAAGCAGCTAAAAGATTGAAGGCTTTTGGCTTAGAAATATGGGGAGTAAATACTGATGGAAGTAGTAAAAAATACTTTGATAAATGTTTTGCTACTGATGATATGAATGTTGTATTTGAAGAATGTGACATAGTTGTAGTAGCAATGCCTTCTACAAAAAGTACAGATGGAATAGTAAACAAAGACATGTTTAAACTTATGAAAGAGGGTTCTGTATTTATTAATGTTGGCAGAGGAAATACAGTTAATCAGAAAGATTTAGAAGAATGCGTAGAAAAATTCAGAGGGGTAGCATTAGATGTATTTGAAAGTGAACCTTTAAGCCAAGAGAATAAGTTATGGGAGTGCGAAAATGTCATAGTAACTCCTCATAATTCTTGGGTATCTGATAAGAATAAGGAAAGAACATTTAATATGGTTTATAATAATTTGAAACACTATATAATGGAGAATAAACCTATAGATAATGTTGTAGATATATCAAGAGGTTATTAAACATAAAAAAATTTAATAAAAATAAAAGGGGTTGTCTTAAAATTGATTTTTTCTAATCAAATTTTAAGTCTAAACCCTTTTTGAATTTTTATATTTTATTAATATCTTAAACCTAACTACACCTCCTAAATTTAGTAAAGACTTTGGAACATTTAATCCTTGTATATACCTAATATTGATGTAAGTATCTTCTCACGACGTTTTAATTTGATAAATTTTTCAATTATCCCTATAATAAATATACAGTTGTAGAATACTTGATTTTTTAGAAAGGATGAAATATACTAATGGGTATCTAATGTACAAATACGAATTACATTATACTAAAAAAAGCAAGTGAAAAATGAAGAATCAAATAAAAATGGGGTATAACTCCTTGTATGATAAATTACTATTGCGTTGTCTTAGTACTGTTATAGTAGGGATAATTCCCAAGGGCACAACAAAGCTTACTGATGGCTATAGAAAGGGGAGCTCAGATGAATAAAGTTTTAATTATAGATGATGATAAAGATCTTTGCATCTTGCTGAAAAAAAGCATTTCTGTTGAACAGCTTGAAGCTAACTATTGCAATTCTGGAGAAGATGGACTAACTGAACTTTCAAAACAAGATTATCAGCTAGTGGTTCTTGATGTCATGATGCCAGGTATGAATGGTTTCGAAACAATGGAACAAATACGAAAATATAGCAATATTCCCATTTTAATGCTGACATCGAAAAGTGATAATTATAGTAAAGTGAATGGCTTGAGGGCTGGTGCAGATGACTATCTGACTAAGCCATTTGAGATTGCCGAATTTACTGCTCGTGTCCTGTCTCTAATCCGACGTTATACTCGTTTTAATCCTAATAATGAAGAGCCACAACAACTTTCTTTTAAAGGTTTGTTGATTGATATTGACCAGCATACAGTGACTACTGAAAGTAAAACTATATTACTTCCGCCAAAGGAGTTTGGTGTGCTTCTTTTCTGTGCAAGGCATCAGGGGAAGATTTTGACGAAGCAGCAGATTTATGAAGCAGTGTGGGGTGAACCATATGTCTATGATGATAGCAATATTATGGCTATTATCAGTCGCTTGCGTAAAAAAATTGAACTAGACCCGTCATCCCCAAAGTATTTACAAACAATAAAAGGGATTGGGTATCAATTTAATATGGAGGTATGAAAATGGATGCGAAAACAATTATTCTCCTGTTACTCTTGTTGTCGATTGCTTTGCTTCTTTTTTCTATAGTAGCATTTTCTAAACTTGGTCATGTTAGACGCAGCCTAAAAGATATAGAAGAAACACTTGAAGATGTACAAAATGGAAACGGAAATCGCAAAATATTGGTTAAGCCACATGATGTGATGGCTCCATTGGTTTATAAGCTTAATGAGATTGTCTACGATTATGAAAGTAAGTTACTTTCTTTAAAAAAGGCGGATGAAACTAGCAAGCAACTTATGACTAATCTATCTCATGATGTTCGTACACCATTAACAACTCTGATTGGCTATATGGATGCTGCACATAGTGGTATCGTCATTGGACAAGAACGTGAGGAATACATTGAAATAGCAAGACTTAGAGCATATGATCTTAAGGATTATATTGATGTGCTTTTTGACTGGTTTAGGTTTAACTCTGATGAATTTACGCTATCAATAGAATCTGTGGAAATTTCAGAGTTGTCACGAAATATTCTGAAAGATTGGATTCCTATCTTCTGTGAGAAGAAGCTGGATTTTGAAATTGATATTCCAGAAAAGCGATTTATGGTCAATCTCGACCCAGATGGATATTCACGTGTGATTAATAATCTAGTTCAAAATGTTATTGCTCACAGTCAAGCAAGCCAAATCAAGATTACTATGAGTGAATATTCTAAAATGGTATTACTCAGTGTTGAGGATAATGGTGTGGGGATTGCCAAAGAAAATTTACAATACATATTTGAGCGACTGTATAAGTGTGACAAGGGTCGTTCAGCAAAAGGTAGTGGTTTGGGACTATCCATCGTAGCTCAGATGGTAGAGCGAATGGGTGGTAGCATTTCTGTACAAAGTGACATTGGAAAGTACACTGTATTTACAGTCAGCTTACCATTAATATAAAGCTATTTCTCCCTATGTGGTGTACATACACAGGGGGATTTTTTGTGAATTCTAAAATTGCAAGGTTAGTACAAGGTTGTTGTAAGGTTAATGCAAGATTGAAGTTGTATGATAATTTTAGATAAACAAAGGAGGCTTTTACTATCTATGAATAATTTAATTGTTGAAACGAAAAATCTAACGAAACAGTATGGCGCTCAAAAGAGCGTTTCTAATTTGAATATTCACGTTCAAAAAGGCCGTATTTATGGTTTACTAGGAAGAAATGGTGCAGGGAAAACAACCACAATGAAAATGTTATTGGGTTTAACAAAACCAACCACTGGGGAAATTAAGATATTCGGTCAAGATATTCAGAAGAATGAAAATAAACTTCTTCCTAGAATTGGATGTTTGATTGAATCACCAGGTTTTTATCCTAATCTGACAGGGACAGAAAATCTCAAAATATTTGCAAGACTTAGAGGGATACCAAAGAAAAATGCAGTGAAATCAGCATTGGAAGTAGTAGGTTTACAATACAATGATAAAAAGTTATTTTCTCAATATTCTCTTGGTATGAAACAAAGGCTGGCGATTGCTCTTGCCATTATGCATGACCCAGAGCTGCTTATTTTGGATGAGCCTATCAATGGGCTTGATCCAATTGGCATTGCAGAAGTAAGAACATTTATTCGTGATCTTTGTACAGAACGAGGTAAAACTATTTTGATATCCAGTCATATTCTTTCTGAAATTTCTTTACTGGCAGATGACATTGGCATTATTGACCAGGGCATTTTACTGGAAGAAGAAAGTCTTGCTAAACTGGAAGCAAAAAATAGTAAATACATACATTTTGGTGTGTCAGATGCAGCACAGGCGGCAAGGCTTTTGGAAACGCAACTTCACCTGAAAAATTTTAAAATAGCAGACGATCACAATATTATGCTTTATGATACAGATGTTTCAGTTGCTTCAATAAATCGCATTTTCATTCGAAACCAAATTGATGTATCAGAATCTCATTTGTGTGAGGATACCCTTGAAGACTACTTCAAGAAAGTAACAGGGGGTGAAGGAATTGCTTGATCTGGTTTCATGTGAATTTTCAAAACTCAAAAGGCTAAAATTTATCATGATCTCTATTTTAAGTGCTTGTTTATTTCCAATTCCTGCGACAATTTTGATTGCAAAGGACAACTTGCCTTTTGAGCAATTGTTCAAATTAGTTATCAATTTTGGATATTTTTTGCTACTACCAGTTGTATTGAGTATCGTTGCTAGCCAGCTGTTTTTTATAGAGAGGGATAATGATGTATTAAAAAATCTAGCAACAGTACCAGTACCAAAAGGGAAACTGGCTTTGGCAAAACTCGTTGTTTTATTGCTGGTTTCACTGCTTTATTCCGTTGTTGGATTGAGTGCTACCATTATTGGTGGACTCATTGTTGGAACAGTAGAGGGAATTGCTATAAAATTAGGGATGAGTATTACTTTTGGTATTATGTTTTTTGTTGTTTCACTTCCAATTGTAGTGTTCATTGTATATTTCAACCGTAGCTATATTTTTTCCATTATACTTTCTTTTGTATATGCTATTTTCAATTTTAGTATATCCTTAAATATTATTAATTTTGAACCAAATAACCCACTATTAAGCATATTGCCTTCTCCAATTATTATGCGTTGGTGGATGGCATCTTGGGGAGACCCCACTGGAAAATATACAACACTTAGACAACCATATTTACTTTCAACTTCTGCTTGTGTAAGTGTTTTATGCTTGATAGCAATTATGGCAGCCCTGCTGATATGCATAATTTATAAGAAACAGGAGAATTAGGAGGTATCTATGTTTGATATAATTACTACGGAATTTCAAAAAATAAAACGATATAATATTCTATGGGTGGGTATTGTTGCTATTATATTTTCGGCACTATTGGCAGTTTTTCAGATTATAAGCTCTCACGGAAACGAACCTCTAACGTATGAAAGTTTTGCTAACGGAGTCATCTGGAATAATTTCAGCCTTGCTTTTCCATTTGGTATTACTTTGATTGGAGGATATCTCATTAATCGTGAGTATACAGATCAAACCTTAAAGAACATACTGACTGTTCCTGTTTCATTTCGTAAATTGCTAGTGGGAAAACTAATTGTGATTGGAGGACTTACTGTCCTTCTAAGTTTTTTTAGCTTTTTATGCACAGTTATTTTAGGATTGATATTTTGTCATATCAATATATCTGTTACAATCGTTGTAAAATCCTTATTTCAGCTTTTGATTGTTAATCTGTGTTGTTATGTTGCTGTTTTACCAATTATTGTTTATTTTGGTTGTAAACAAAATACATTTCTTGCAGGTGTAGGAATTGCATTTGTCTATAGCTTCTGTGGTGTATTTGTTGCAGGAAGAAATCTAACAGACTTTTATCCAATCACAGCAGGGCTTGGTCTCGCTAGATATAACAATGGCGGGGGTATTGTTTATCAGCCACTTATTGGCGTAATGACTTTAATTGTGATTTTAATAGTGACAGCTATTTTACTTGCACTAACACCAAATTATGATAAAGTTATGACTATATCCAAGAAAAAAGTGGTAAAACGTAAAAAGTCTTCTCACAAATAACATCAATAGTACTTTTTCTGTATTTCTAATAAGCGACTACTTTGATTTTTCAGAGCTGTCGCTTTTTTATATTTAGCAAATTATGACTATTTTATGTTCCTTGACAACCTAATATCCCAATATATAGTATTTCTAATATGAAACTTATGTAGCTGAAAACAAAGTGGTACAATAATTATACTTTCTAACAATATCTACAGAATTGAGGAAGAGTTCCTACATTATGTGTAGATTTTTGGATAAGCACTTTTTTGTAATAAATTTAAAGTCAAAAAAGTGATATACTAAAAAATGTATAAATAGGAAATAATCAATTATAAGGAAATCTTAAAATAATTTAATTTAAAAAATATAAAGAGGTGTAAAAGTGAGCGTTAAAGATGAGATTAATAAACTTATAGAAAAAATAAACTACCATAATGAAAGGTATTATAATCAGGATAGCCCAGAAATATCAGACTATGAATATGATAAATTAATGAAAGAATTAATTTCTTTGGAAGAAGAAAATCCAGAACTAAAGAGAATTGATTCTCCAACAAATAGGGTAGGAGGTAAGCCATTAGATAAATTCAATCAAATTGTCCATAAAGCTCCTATGCTAAGTCTATCGAATGCTTTTTCAGAACAGGACTTAAAAGATTTTGACAAGAGGGTTCAAGAATATGTAGGAGACAATGTTGAATATGTTGTTGAGTTTAAAATAGATGGTCTTTCTGTAGGTCTTACTTATAATAATGGAGAGTTCGAAAAAGGTGCAACTAGAGGAGATGGGATTGTAGGAGAAGATATCTCTCACAATTTGATGACAGTAAAAAGTATACCTCTTAAAATAAATGACAAAAAAGAACTAATAGTTAGAGGAGAAGTATATATCTCGAAAGATAATTTTAGAAAAGTAAATGAACAACAAGAAGAACAAGAACAGCCTTTATTTGCTAATCCAAGAAACCTTGCAGCAGGCTCATTAAGACAATTAGACCCAAAATTAACTGCCAAAAGACCTTTAGATATATTTATATTTAATATGGAAAATATAGAAGAATATGATTTAAAAAGTCACAGTGAATCCCTAGAGTATTTAGAAGAATTAGGATTCTCAGTAAGCCAAAGTTATAAAGTTTGTAAAAATATCGATGAAGTTATTGAACATATTGAATACTGGACGGAGAATAGAGGTAATTTGGAATATGAGATAGATGGTATGGTAATAAAAGTAAACGATATAAAACAGAGGGAAGAAATGGGATATACAGCAAAAAGCCCTAGATGGGCAATTGCATATAAGTTTCCAGCAGAAAAGAAAAAAACTAAAATAATAGATATAATAGTAGAAGTTGGTAGAACAGGTACAATAACACCTTCAGCAATACTTGAACCAGTCAGACTTGCAGGTACTACTGTAAGTAGAGCTACACTTCATAATGAAGATTATATAAGAGAAAAAGATATAAAGATAAATGACACAGTATTAGTTCAAAAAGCAGGCGATATAATACCTCAAGTTTTAGAAGTTATAACAGAAGAACGTACTGGAGATGAAATAGATTTTAAGATGCCAGAAAAATGCCCTGTATGTTCAGAACCAACAGTAAGATTAGAAGGGGAGGCTGCTGTAAAGTGTATAAATATGTCTTGTCCAGCTCAAATAAGAAGGGGAATTATACACTTTGTATCAAGAGATGCAATGAATATAGATGGTCTAGGAGAATCTATAATTACGTTATTGTTAAATGAAAAAATAATCCAAGATGTATCTGATTTATACTATATAAAAAAGGAAGAAGTAGTCGACCTAGAGAGAATGGGTGAAAAGTCTGCTGATAATTTAATAAACTCAATTGAAAAGTCAAAAGAAAATGATTTATGGAGACTTATAAATGGATTAGGTATCAAATTTATAGGAGTTAAAGCAGCTAAAATACTTGCATCTAACTTTAAGGACTTAGATGATGTAATTTCTTCAACAAGTGAGCAACTGGAAGAATTAGAGGAATTCGGAAGTATAATGGCAAACAGCGTTGTCGAGTTTTTTAAGGAAGACAAAAATATAAATGTTATAAACAAGTTGAAAAGTGTAGGAGTAAACACAAAATCATTGAATAATACAGGAGAAAATGTAGAAAAGATATTTGAAGGAATGAAAATAGTATTGACTGGTACACTTCCTACATTAAAAAGAAATGATGCAAAAGATATGATAGAACAAAGAGGTGGAAAAGCTACATCTAGTGTAAGTAAATCGACAACATTTGTTTTGGCAGGGGAGGAAGCTGGCTCTAAACTTACTAAAGCAAATGATTTAGGAATTAAAGTTATAGATGAAGATAGTTTTTTAGAATTATTGAATTTATCATCGAAAGATGAAGTAAAAGCTATATTAGAGGGCTAAAAAGTCGTTTAATTTACTAGAAAACTACTATAATTAATGATAGAATAGTTCAGTAAGCTAATGAGATTATAAAAAAACAATATAATATTTGATTAAATTAAAAATTATAAAAAATAACTTTATAAAATATAAAAAATATAAGAAAGGATATTAAAAATGACCAGAAGTTATGATAGAAGTAATGACCAGATAAGACCTGTAAAGATAAGCAGAAATTATACAAAGTATGCAGAAGGCTCTGTTCTTATAGAAATGGGAGAGACAAAGGTTATATGTACTGCATCAGTAGAAGAGAAAGTACCTCCTTTTTTGAGAAATAGTGGTACTGGATGGATAAATGCTGAATATTCTATGTTGCCAAGAGCAACACAACAAAGAAAGATAAGGGATGCATCTAGGGGGAAAATCGACGGAAGAACACAAGAGATACAGAGATTGATAGGAAGAGCAATAAGGTCTGTTGTAGATTTGAATAAATTAGGTGAAAGAACTATTTGGGTAGATTGCGATGTTATACAAGCTGATGGAGGAACTAGAACAGCTTCTATAACAGGTGCATTTGTGGCAGTTGCAGAAGCAATATACAAATTATATAAAGCAAAGACAATAAAAGAAATGCCAATAACAAATTTTGTATCTGCAATCAGTGTTGGAATAGTAAATGAAACACA
This sequence comes from Clostridioides sp. ZZV14-6387, assembly GCF_020657835.1. Taxonomy (NCBI): domain Bacteria; kingdom Bacillati; phylum Bacillota; class Clostridia; order Peptostreptococcales; family Peptostreptococcaceae; genus Clostridioides; species Clostridioides sp. ZZV14-6387. The sequence continues at coordinate 70,056 of NZ_JAGWCW010000004.1, read as the reverse complement.
TATGTTGGATTTATGTTATGAAGAAGATTCTAAAGCACAGGTAGATATGAATATAATAATGACTGATAAGTGTGAGTTTGTAGAAGTACAGGGGACTGGAGAAGAGAAACCTTTTTCGAGAAAAGATTTAAATTTATTGTTAGAGTTAGGAGAAAAAGGGAATAAAGAATTAATAAGGTTTCAAAGAGAAGCTTTAGGTGAAATAGCAGATGAGATATTAGGTATGGAGTATGGTAATGAAGTAGTAATTGCTACTAATAATGCTCATAAGCTAGAAGAAATAGGTGAAATCTTAAAAGACTTTGAATATACAGTGTATTCTTTAAAAGATGTTGACCTAGCAGGTATAGAAATAGTTGAGGATGGAAAAACATTTGAGCATAATGCATTAATAAAAGCTAGAACAATAGCTAAAAAAACTAAACTTATAGCAATATCAGACGATTCAGGTTTAGAAGTAGATGCTTTAGGCAAAAAACCTGGTGTTTATTCAGCTAGATATGCAGGAGAACATGCAACAGATGAAGAAAATAGAGAAAAGCTATTAAAATCTATGCAAAATATACCAATTAGTAAAAGAAATGCAAGATTCGTCTCTGCAATAGCAGTAGTTTTCCCAGATGGAAAAGAGTTTGTAGTAAGAGGAATCTGTGAAGGAACAATAGGTTTTGAAGAAAAGGGTAAAAATGGCTTTGGATATGATAGCTTATTTATAGTAAAAGGATATAATAAAACCTTTGGTGAGATACCTAGTGTTATAAAAAATTCAATCAGCCACAGAGCAAATGCACTAAAACTTATGAAACAAGAGTTTATAAAAAGGGTAGTGAAGTAATGAAGATAGGTATAGTAAGTGACACACATATGATAATTAAAAATATGGAAAAAGCAATACCATATTTGAAAGAATGTGACCTAATAATTCATGCAGGAGACAATTTTACAGACTCAAGATATATTTACAGCATGACTAATGTGGGAATCATTGCAGTTAAAGGTAATTGTGACTTTGATGCTGTTGAGGAAGAAGTTGTCTTTGAAGTAGCAAATAAAACTATATTTTTATGCCATGGAGATAAGTATGGTGTAAAATACGGAACACAGATGTTAGAAAACAAGGCAAGTGAAGTTGGAGCTGATATAGTTATATTTGGTCATACCCATACTCCGTTTAGAGAAATTAAAGATAATGTGCTTTACATAAATCCTGGAAGTACTTCACTTCCAAGAGGAGTATCGTATAAAAGTTTTGTTATTATGGACATAGAAGATGATGACATAAATATTGAAGAAATACGTATATAAGGGTGTATTTATCCAAAAAAACGGCAAAAAACACTCAAAAAATTAAATTTTATCAAATAAGTGCAACGATATTAATGGAACACTTGTAAATAAAAAAACTTATGTGATATAATTAAGTGGTTGAATTATAAATAGAATGAATTATGATACCATTATCGGGTATTACATAAATATCACTAGGAGGATTAGAAGGATGAAAGCAGAACTAATTAAAAAAGAGGGTAATAAAGTTACTTTAAAAATAACAGTAGATAACAATAAATTTGAAGCAGCAGTAAATAAGGCTTATAATAAAAGCAGAAATAAATACAATATACCTGGATTTAGAAAAGGTAAAGCTCCAAGAATTGTTATAGAGACTCAATACGGAAAAGGCATATTCTATAATGATGCTATAGAAATATTATTCCCAGAAGTTTATCCAGAAGCTATCAAGGAATTAGATATAGACCCAATAGACAATCCAGATTTAGATATAGAGGAAATAAGCAAAGATAATGGATTAGTTATGGTTCTTAATGTAGAAGTTAAACCAGAGTTTGAATTAGGAAACTACAAGGGTATAGAAATAGCTAAGGTTGAGAATACTGTAAGTGACGAAAATGTTGAAGCTAAACTACAAGAAATGGTTGAAAAAAATGCTAGATTAGTAAGTGTAGAAGATAAGGCTTTAGAAGATGGAGACACAGCTATAATAGACTTTGAAGGTTTTGAAAATGGTGTGGCTTTTGAAGGTGGTAAAGGTGAAAATTATAACTTAGTTATAGGTTCAAACACATTTATACCAGGATTTGAAGAACAATTAGTAGGTAAAAAAGCTGGTGAAGAAGTAGAAGTTAATGTTACTTTCCCAGAAGAATACCACTCACAAGATTTAGCTGGAAAACCAGTTGTATTTAATGTGAAAATAAATGATGTAAAAGTAAAAGAATTATCTGCATTAGATGATGAATTTGCTAAAGATACTAGCGAATTTGACACTTTAGATGAATTAAAAGCAGATGTAAGAGCTAAATTAGAAGAAGAAGCTAAAAATAGAGCAGATGCAGAAACTAGAAATTCAGTAGTAGAAAAAGTTGCTGAAAATACAGAAATAGAAATACCAGAAGTTATGGTACAACATCAAATAGATAATATGTTAAATGAACTTAACTACCAATTACAATATCAAGGATTTGGATTACAACAATTATTAGAGATGACTGGTAGAACTATGGAAGAATTAAGAGAAGAAAGAAAAGAAGATGCTAAAAAATTAGTTAAATCTTCTCTAGTATTAGAAGCAATAACTAAAGCTGAAGGAATTGAAGCAACAGAAGAAGAATTTAAAGCTGAGTTAGAAAAAATGGCTTCTGCTTACAATATGGAAATAGACAAAATAGAAGCTTCTTTAAGAGATGCTGATAAAGAAGATATAAAAGGACAAATAAAGATAAGAAAAACAATAGATTTATTAGTTGAGAATGCAACAATAGCTTAATAAAATAAACGCTAACTAATATAGTTGACGTTATAGAATGTTTAGTATATAATGATGTGCAAATATAATTTAGTTAAATGCGTATAATAATTTACAGTAGCTTAAAAAAAGCTACTGTAAATTATATAGAATAAAGGGGGTATGAAACCATGGCATTAGTACCTGTAGTTGTTGAACAAACAGGAAGAGGAGAAAGATCTTATGATATTTTTTCTAGACTATTAAAAGACAGAATAATCTTCTTAGGAGATCAAGTTAACGATGCCACAGCAGGGCTTATAGTAGCACAGCTATTATTTTTAGAAGCTGAAGACCCAGACAAAGATATACATTTATATATAAATTCTCCAGGAGGAAGTATAACTTCTGGAATGGCTATATATGATACTATGCAATACATCAAACCAGATGTAAGCACTATATGTATAGGTATGGCTGCTTCTATGGGAGCATTCTTGTTGGCAGCAGGAGCAAAAGGAAAAAGACTAGCACTACCAAATAGTGAAATAATGATACATCAACCATTAGGTGGAGCTCAAGGTCAAGCGACAGATATAGAAATTCATGCAAAAAGAATTTTAAAAATAAAAGAAACTCTAAATGAGATATTATCTGAAAGAACTGGTCAGCCATTAGAGAAAATAAAAATGGATACTGAACGTGATAACTTCATGAGTGCAATAGAAGCCAAAGAATATGGTTTAATAGATGAAGTATTTACAAAGAGACCGTAGATAGAGAGAGGTGTTAATATGTCTAAATATGAAGAAAAACGACAATTAAAGTGTTCATTCTGCGGTAAAAATCAAGATCAAGTAAGAAGATTAATTGCAGGTCCAAATGTATATATTTGTGACGAGTGTGTTGAACTTTGTGACGAAATTATTCAAGAAGAAATAGAAGATACTATAGATGAAGATACTACATCATTACCAAAGCCAAAGGAAATGATGGAGATTCTAAATGATTATGTAATAGGTCAAGAAAAAGCTAAAAAAGCTTTATCAGTTGCAGTTTATAATCATTACAAGAGAATATACAGTAAAAAATCTAGTAACAAGGATATAGAAATTCAAAAGAGTAATATACTTTTACTAGGACCTACTGGTTCTGGAAAGACATTACTTGCTCAAACTCTAGCAAGAACTCTTAATGTACCTTTTGCAATGGCTGATGCTACATCATTAACTGAAGCTGGATATGTTGGAGAAGACGTTGAAAACATACTTCTAAAACTTATTCAAGCTGCTGATTTTGATATAGAAAAAGCTGAAAGAGGTATAATATATATAGATGAGATAGACAAAATTGCAAGAAAATCTGAAAATCCATCTATAACTAGAGATGTAAGTGGTGAAGGTGTTCAACAAGCCCTTCTAAAAATATTAGAGGGTACTGTTGCAAATGTTCCACCACAAGGAGGAAGAAAACATCCTCATCAAGAATTCCTAAAGATAGATACTACTAATGTATTGTTTATACTAGGTGGAGCTTTTGATGGATTAGAAAAAATAATCCAAAAACGTGGTGGAGATAAAACACTAGGTTTTGGAGCTAAGATAGAAAGTAAGAAAGAATTAGATTTAGGAAAGCTATATGAAAAAGTACTTCCAGAGGATTTATTAAAATATGGTATAATACCTGAATTTATAGGAAGAATACCAGTTTTAGCTACTTTAGAATTACTGGATGAAGATGCATTGATGCAGATATTACAGGAACCTAAAAATGCTCTAGTAAAACAGTATAAAAAACTATTGGAGTTGGATGATGTTGAACTAGAATTTGAAGAAGGTGCTCTTCGTGCAATAGCTAAAAAAGCTATAGAAAGAAATACAGGAGCTAGAGGGCTTAGAAGTATAGTTGAAAGCGTAATGATGGAGACTATGTTTGAGGTACCATCTAGAGATAATATAAAGAAGGTTATAGTAACAGAGAAATCTGTGAACGAAGACTCAGTAAATCCTATCATAGTACTTAAGGATCAAGAGGAAAGTGCATAAGATGATGAAAAGGAGCTTTAAAGGCTCCTTTTTTTATGTTAATATGCTTAATATAAAACTAGATATTACATTATAAAAATGAGAGTAATATACCTAGAACACCAAAGACGAATACAATTGCAATAGAACCAATTTTTCCTTTATATAAAAGGTAAAAGGATACTATAAATGCAATTATTCCATATAAGTCCCAATTAACTTCTTTGGCAGATGAAAAAGCTGCCGATAATATGAATCCTAAAGTAATTGGTCTAAGAACCATCAATAAGTTTTCTACTTTTTTATTATTTTTGAACTTAGAAAATAACTTTGATATAATAGTTAGACCTACTAATGCAAAAATCGTTACACCAATAGTTGCAGACAGAGAACCAAAAAAACCTGCAGTCTTAAACCCTACAAATGTAGCACTATTTATTGCTACAGGGCCTGGTGTAGATTGTGATATAGCAAGTAAATCCAAGAATTCTTGATTAGTTATTAGGTGGTATTTAGATATAAATTCTTGTTGAATAAATGGCAGCATGGCATATCCACCACCAAAACTAAAGGCTCCTATTTTAAGGAATATTAAAAAGAGTAGTGTTATTTCTGACATAGACTATATACACCTCCTCCAATTATTAAATAAATAGGGCTTATATTGAATACACCAACAGATAAAACTGCTATAATTAATAGTAGTATGTTAGTTCTAGACTTTGGCAGTTTCTTAAACATGCTCGTAAAAGAATACAATATAAGAGCTATTACGACAGGGGCAACTCCTTTAAAAAATCCATCTAAAATTTTAGATGATGAATTTTTAAAATATAGATATGATAAGACTAATACTATACAAAATGATGGTAAAGCAGAGCCTAAGGTACATATAAGAACTCCTGGTATACCATAAAGTTTATATCCTAATAATACAGATATATTAACTGCCAGTACTCCAGGGTAACTTTGAGCTATGGATAGAAAATCAATAAATTCTTCCTGCTCTAAAAGCTTTTGTTTGTTTACAAGTTCATCTTGTATAAGAGGAACCATAGCGTATCCACCACCAAACGTAAACGCACCGATTTTTAAAAAAGTTAAAAACAATTTCAACATAATAGAAACCTCCAAAAGATAAATAACATCTAAGTATACTAACATTAATATTATATCATAATAAAATAGTAATATAATATGCTAAGAATTTATCATTAATGTTGAAAATTAACTTGTTCGAATATATAATATTAAAATCAAAATAATTAGACTAGAAAAGGAGTAATGTTGATGGAACAAAATTATACTAAAATAGATCATGAATTACCGCTAATTCCTTTAAGAGGATTAGCAATATTTCCATATATGATATTAAATTTTGATATAGGAAGAGAGATATCTCTTAAAGCTTTAGACCAAGCTATGATGGAGGAAGAACTTATATTTTTAACATCTCAAAAAGAAGCTGACGTTGATGAGCCAGGAGAAGACGATTTTTATCATGTAGGGACAATTTGTAAAGTTAAACAAATGATAAAATTACCAGGAGATACAGTTCGTGTTTTGGTTGAAGGTGTATCAAGAGGTAGGGTAAAACAAATAGAACAAGAAGAAGGGTATTTCAAAGCAGTAATAGAAGAAATAGTCTTTGATAGTGACAATTTAGATAGTGAGACAGAAGTTGAAATTGAAGCATTTGTAAGAAATGTATTTGATGCCTTTGAAGAGTATATAAATATCGGAAACAGAGTATCACCAGAAATATTAATATCTTTGGCTGATATAGAAGATGTTGATAGATTTATAGATACAATAGCTGCCAATATATATCTAAAGTCAAGCCAAAAACAAGAAATATTAGAAGAATTTGATATTAAGAAAAGACTTGAGCTTATTTATTCTATATTATTAGAAGAGATAGATATACTAAAAATAGAGAAGAAGATAACTTTAAGAGTTAAAAAACAGATGAATAAAGTTCAAAAAGAATATTACCTTAGAGAACAACTAAAAGCAATACAAAAAGAATTAGGTGAAGAAGAAGATATAAATTCTGAAGCTGATGAATACAGAGAAAAGCTTAAAAAAATAAAAGCACCTAAGACAACTAAGGAAAAAATAGAAAAAGAAATAGATAAATTTTCAAAGATATCTTCAATGTCTCCAGATGTATCTGTAAGTAGAAACTACTTGGATACTATATTTTCATTGCCATGGAATAAGGAAACAAAAGATAAGCTGGATATAAATAAGGCAAATGCTATACTAGATGAAGACCATTATGGATTAGAGAAAGTAAAAGAAAGAATACTAGAATACTTAGCTATAAGAACACTTGCTAAATCACTTAAAGGTCCTATAATATGTCTAGTTGGTCCTCCAGGAACAGGAAAGACATCTATAGTAAAATCAATAGCTAGAGCGTTGAATAGAAAGTTTGTAAGAATATCTTTAGGTGGAGTTAGAGATGAAGCAGAAATAAGAGGTCATAGAAGAACTTATGTAGGTTCAATTCCAGGAAGAATAATCAATGGAGTAAAAGAAGCACAAACAAAAAATCCTGTATTTTTATTTGATGAGATAGATAAAATGGCAGCAGATTATAAAGGTGACCCAGCTTCAGCAATGCTAGAAGTATTAGACCCAGAGCAAAATAAGGATTTTGTAGACCACTACTTAGAAATACCTTTTGATTTATCAAAAATACTATTTGTTACAACAGCAAACAGTCTAGGTAATATACCAAGACCATTATTAGATAGAATGGAAATAATAGAAGTATCTGGATATATAGAAGAGGAAAAATTAAATATAGCAAAAAAATATTTACTTCCAAAACAAATTAAAGAGCATGCTTTAAAAGAAAACTTCATAAAAATGGATGATGAGACTTTAAGAAGTATAATAAATCATTATACAAGAGAAGCAGGTGTAAGAACACTAGAAAGAACTATTGGTAAAATTTGTAGAAAAGTTGCAAAAAAATATGTTGAAGACCCAACTCTTGAAGAAGTTATTGTAAATAAGTCTGACTTAGAGACATATCTTGGAAAAGACATGTTTAAGTATCAACTTGCAGAAGTTAATCCTCAAATAGGATTAGTAAATGGTCTTGCATGGACAGCAGTTGGTGGAGTTACACTTGAAGTAGAAGTAAATGTACTTAAAGGTAAAGGCGAAATTGTATTGACTGGGAAGCTAGGAGATGTTATGAAGGAATCTGCTAAGACAGGTATATCTTATATAAGGTCAATAGTGGACAAGTTTGATATAGACCCAGATTTTTATAAGACAAATGATATTCATATACACATTCCAGAAGGTGCTGTTCCAAAAGATGGACCATCAGCTGGTATAACTATGGCTCTTGCAGTAATTTCAGCACTTACTAAAAGACCTGTTCCAGGCAATATAGCTATGACAGGAGAGATAACTTTAAGAGGTAGAGTATTAGCTGTAGGAGGAGTTAAAGAAAAATTATTAGCAGCTCATAGAGCTGGTATAACAAAAGTATTAATTCCTAAAGAATGTGAAGCTGATTTAGATGAGATACCAGAAAATGTAAAAGAAAAAATGGAGTTTGTACTTGTAGAACATATGGATGAAGTATTAGAACAAGCTTTGTTAAAGAGTGGTGAGAAGAATGAAAATTAGAAGTTCAGAGATAACTATGAGTGCTGTGAATAAATCACAGTATCCAGCAGAAGGTATTCCAGAGATAGCATTAGCTGGTAGGTCAAATGTTGGGAAATCATCAATAATAAATACATTGCTTAATAGAAGAAACTTTGCTAGAACTAGTCAAACACCAGGAAAAACTAGAACTATAAACTTTTATCTAATAAATAATGAATTTTATTTTGTGGACCTTCCAGGTTATGGATATGCAAAGATAGCTAAGTCTGAAAAAGAAAAATGGGGAGGCATAATGGAAAGATATCTAGAAAGTAGACAAGAATTATGTTCTATATTTCTACTTGTAGATATTAGACATGAGCCTACATCAGATGATAAGCTTATGTATGAATGGATAAAACACTTCGGATATAACTGTGTGATTATTGCAACTAAGGCAGATAAAATATCTAGAGGACAATATCAAAAACATATAAGCATAATAAGAAAAAAATTGCAAATGGAAAGTAGCGAAAAAGTAATCCCTGTTTCCTCATTAAAAAAGACTGGTGTTGAAGAACTATGGGAAGAAATTGTAAATCAATATAATCAACATGGATATGAGATAACAGTAGATTAGTTATAACTATATTAATATCAAAATAAAATATAGGATGCCTCAAAATAGTTCTAATGGATATTTTTTGGCATCCTTGTTGTTTATAAACAATAGATATTAGCAATTTATTGTTATAAATTAAAAAAACTGCAAGGTTTGATATAAATTGGTATATTTAAAAATTTAGTCACTGATGAAATCAGAAATAAATTTTATCTAAGAAATAGATTTCTCTGTTTTTCTCATAAAGAAAATAGTTAGTATAAGTCCTATAAAGCATACTGCTGCAGCAATCCAATAAGATTGATTACTAGCTATAACATAGGCTGCTGTATGGCTTTTGAAGTTTTGATTATATGTAAGGCTTTGTGCAAAGAAGCTACTAAAAAATGCTGTTCCAAGAGCAAATGATAAATTACGAACCGTTGCAAGAAAGCTACCTCCATATCCTTGTTTCTGAGGAGGAACATCTGCAAGAATGCTACTATTGTTTGGTGAACTAAAAGCACCTAGTCCTAGTCCAAAAATAACTAAACATACAATTAAAAGATATAATGGTGAATCTGCTTTTAAAAGTGCCATTCCAACGAGTGAAATAGTCATAAATGAAAAAGATGTTGTTAGAATATTCTTTGCACCATGTTTATCAGAAAGAGAACCTGCAATAGGTGCTATAAGTACCATAATAAGTGGATGGACAGTCATTACAGAACCAGCCATCATAGGAGATAGATTTTTTAATTGTTCTAAATAAAATGGAAGTAGGAAAGATACTGCCATTTGAGGGAAGTAACAAGCTATTCCAATAATATTGCCTACAGTGAAATTTCTATTTTTAAATAAAGGTAAATCAATAAAGCTCTGTTCAAATTTTACTTCTCTTAATGCCAATAATAAGAAGATGATAAGTGATGTTATACCTAGATACAATCTTGTGTTTCCTTTTCCATTCATCGCAAGTAATATAAGTGTAGTACAAGTTGCAAATAGCAGAAGACCTGGAATATCAAAGCTCTTATTTTGTTCATCTAAAGTAGGTCTAGGAAGAAATTTAATTCCAAGAAAAACTGCTACGATACCAATAGGTATATTGATAATAAAAATAGAAGGCCATCCAAAATGTTCTAAAAGTATACCTCCAATTACAGGACCACTCATATTTCCTATACCAACTACAGCGCCAGTGATTCCTATAGCCTTTCCTTTTTCATTTGCTGGAAATGCATTAGAAACTATACCAAGTCCAGTTGCCATTAAAATACTTGCCCCAACTGCTTGAAATATTCTTGAAGAAATTAATGTAGATAAGTTGTGTGATATACTACACAGAAAAGAACCTATTGTGAATACAAAAAATCCTAATGTGTATAGACGATTTGAACCTACTTTATCACCGAGTTTTCCAAAAAATAACATAGTTGCTGTAACGACAAGCATATAAGCTGTTACAACCCACTGAATCTGTGACATATTAATTTTAAAGTCAGTAGCAATTGTAGGATTTGCAATATTTAGTATACTTCCATCAAGAGTAGACATAAATACACCAATACAGATTATAATTAATACTATCCATTTTTGTTTCATGATAACACTCCAATCTTTTATATAATAGATTTTATAAGTACAGAATAGTTATAAAATAAACAACAAAAAAGCACCTACATCTTAGGTACCTCGAATGTGTTTAATTTCATGAATAAATACGGTAGTTGAAGGAGTTGTATAGATTACTCATGTAAAATTACATAAAGGTACTCATATACTATTTTCTTCTACCATCCAGATTTTACTGTCGGCTTTGGAATCTGACCAAATTATGCCATAAGGCTCGCGGGCTTTTACCGCCGATAGGGAATTTCACCCGTTTCTGAAGAAAAACAGATGTATTTTGTAATATTATTTTAACATAAAATCACAATGGAAACAATTGGATTTAAATAAGATACAACTATATTACTGTATAAAGAGTTAAATTAGACTTCCAGATAAAAGCATATAAAAGTTAAATCACATAGTATAGAATCTACTATAATTAGATAAAATTAATTTTTTATTGGTATTAAATGATAAGTTTTAGATTTATCAAAAGCATAAAGTTGTAACAAAACTCGTATAATATTAATATCTTAATTAAGAGATATTGTAAATTATGAGGAGGCGCTAATATGGAAGGAAAGGTAAAGAAGGCATTTCCAGGTGGAAACACATCACAAGGCTCATATTCTTTTTTTGAATATATAATTCCTGAAAATGTAAAAAGGGTTTTTTGTTTAAAAGGTGGTCCTGGAGTAGGAAAATCCTCACTTATGAAAAAAATTTATAAAGAATTTTTAAGTAGAGGATATGATATTGAATTATATAACTGTCCTTCTGACCCAAGTTCATTGGACGGTGTAGTTATAAAGGAATTAGGCGTGGTACTTATGGATGCAACTGCTCCACACACTATGGACCCAAAATTACCAGGAGCTTTGGACGAGATAATTAATTTAGGTGATTACTGGAACACAGAAGAGTTGGAAAAAAATAGACAAGAAATATCGGGATACGATAAGGATATTAGTAATGCATTTAAAAGAGCGTTTAAATTTTTAAAAGCATCAGAACCAATCTTTAGAGATATAGAGGAAAAATATTCTGATTGTATGGATTATGGTAAAGTGAATCTAGTTACAGAAGAATTTATTAAAAAATTGTTTGATGGAGTTGAAAGCACAGGAAATTTGAAAAGAGAGAAGCATTTATTTGGTTCAGCTATAACTCCTGTAGGATGTTTAGATTATACAGAAAACATATTAAAAGATGTAAATAAGGTTTATTATTTAGATGGTGAAATAGGCACTGGAAAAACTACATTATTAAACAAAGTGTATAAGAAAGCTATTGAAAAAGGTTTAAATGTAGAAGTTTATCATTATCCACTTATACCAGAAAAAGTTGAGACTGTACTATTGACTGACTTAGATATTGGTATAACTACAAGCGCAACTTTTAAAGAAGAGGAAACCATTAATTTAAATCAATTTTTAAATAGAGAAAAATTACTTAAATATGAAGAAGATATTAAATTTGATGAGAAAGTTTTGGATGATTTAATTTGTTGGGCTGTATTAAATCTTAAGAGAGCGAAGTCTAAACATGATATTATAGAAAGTTACTATATCCCTAATATGAGATTTGATGAAGTTGGAAAATTAAGAGATAAACTAGTTAATAGAATTTCAAAATATGAGAAGAATGTATAAGAATATATATCTTAAATCAGATGATAATTATAAAATATAACTTTTAGTAAATTGGTGTAGCTGTGAAGCTATGCCATTTTGCTTTTTTTGATGTATGATATTATATACTAAAGATGAATTTTAATATATAAGTTTGATATAATAAATATATATAAAGGCTCAAGGTTTAATTAAAGAAAATTATCATATAAAAATAAATTTGTAAGGAGCAATACAGTATGAAAAAACCATATGTGTTTATAATACTAGCGAGTACTATTTTAGGTATACTTGTTGGAACCATATTTAGAGATTATAGTAATGAAGAAACAGTTTATACAAGTAAAGATAAGTCAATAAGAAAAGAAATAAGATTGACAGGAAAGTCTATAAAGGAATTAAAAAAGGAAAAGGATAAATTAGATAAAGAAATTGATTCAATGAAAAGTAATCAAAAAAATTCTAAAGAAATATCAGAAATAGAAGCTCTTAGAGAAAATCTATCATATTCAGATGTAAAGGGCAGTGGAATAATAGTAAGTATAGATGCTATAGATGAAAAAACTGGGAATATAGCAAATAGTATAGACTATAATAAAATACTTGTAAAAGTTGTAAATGAACTAAAAGTAAATGGAGCAAAATACATAGAAATAAATGGTCAAAGAATCAATCAGTATTCAGAAGTTGTACTTGCAGGAAGCCATATAAATATAAATGGAGTTTCTGTAGCGCAACCTTATGAAATAAAATGCATTGGGGATAAGGATAAACTCTCTGATTATGTGGATAAAGGCAGTGAATATTTAGACAGTATACAAACTACTTATCCAATGAAAGTAAGTATAAAAACTGAAGAAAATATCTCTATGAAAAAAATGAATATACCTAATAAATTAAAGTATATAAAGGGTGATTAAGATTATATTAGAGGAAAGCAGTTTACCAATGTTAATACCAGAAAAGCTTGCAAAAAAATATAATGTATTTCCAGTAGAATTTCAAGATGATAATTTAGTAGTAGAAATAGAAGATGAAGATATATATGCCATACAGGATTTGAGATTGGCTACAGGTAAAGAAATTATATTGAAAAAAGAGAAAAAAGAACTTATAAGTGAGAAGATTGATAAATATTACAATAACTTTGAACTTGATGAAGATTATGCAAAAAAATTATTTGAAAATCTTTTAGAAAAAGCTATAAAAGAAAATGCAAGTGATATACATATAGAGCCATTTGAAAAGCATTTAATAGTGAGAATGAGGGTAGATGGAGAATTAAAAGAAGTATCAAAGTTTTTAATCGATATATATCCATCATTATCTACTGTAGTGAAATTAAAGGCCTCAATGGATATAACGGAAAAAAGACTTCCACAAGATGGTAGAGTAGATATAAAGTTGGGAGGTGACCTAATTGATATTAGAGTTTCATCAATACCAACTGTATATGGTGAAAAAATTGTTTTAAGAATACTTAATAGAGATACTTTCTTAAAAGATAAGCTAGAACTGGGCTTTTCAGAGGAAGCAATAAAGTCTATAAGTAATATAATAAGTAAAAGAGCAGGAATATTACTAGTGACAGGCCCTACAGGCAGCGGAAAGACTACAACAGTATATTCCTTATTAAATGATTTAAAAGGTATAAATAAAAATATAATGACTATAGAAAATCCAGTAGAGTATAAGATGGATGGAATAAGTCAGATACAAGTAAATTCAAAAATAGGATTAAGTTTTGAGGTGGGTCTTAGAGCAATATTAAGACAAGACCCAGATATAATAATGGTCGGAGAAATAAGAGATGCAGAAACAGCTAAAATAGCAGTAAGAGCAGCTATAACAGGTCATTTAGTTATAAGTACTTTGCACACTAATGATGCAGTGTCTTCTATAGCTAGATTATTAGAAATGCAAATACCACCATATCTTTTAAATGCGTCTCTTATAGGTGTTATCTCTCAAAAATTGGTTAGAAAAGTTTGTAATCATTGTAGTCATGAGATTATGATAAAAGACAATTTTAGTGGAGATGTAAATACTAAAGTAGCTGTAGGTTGTGAAAGATGTAATGACAAAGGGTATTTTGGAAGAACAGCAATTTATGAAATACTAGAAGTAAATGATGACATAAAAACATGTATAAGAAATATAGATGATTCTAGTAGTATTAAAGAAGTGGCACAAAAAAATGGAATGATAACATTTGAAGATAGTTGTAAAAGACTAATAAATGAAAAAATAACAACATTAGAAGAATGTTTAGTAGTAAATGAAATGATTTAATTGAATTATATAGTTAACTTCATTTAATTTACTTTAATTAAAATGTTTGAACATAACTTATATTTAAGTTAGACAAAATTAAATGTATTAAATTAAAAAATATTGTGTTTATTTAATTGCAACTAATATAATTTGGAAGGAATTATAGTACATGAGATTGTCTAAAAGTATATTTTATAATTTAGAGAAATTTTATTTAATATTAAATAGAATTAGTGATAAAGAAGTTAGAGTAATTTGCAAAGAGATAGGTATATTATTAGAATCTGGATGTGAAATTACAAAGATATTTGAAGTCATTGAGGGTCAGTCTAGTAAAAAAGTAAGAAATTTGCTTAATATAGTATCAAATCACATCCAAAAAGGTAACTCAATAGCAGATTCATTTCAGGTAACAGGTACATTTTCTAAATTCTTTATAAGCATGATAAGAGCAGGGGAAACTAGTGGAAGCCTAGATATAATAATGAATGATTTATCTAATTATTATGATAAAGAATACAAATTAAAAATGAAAATAATAAATATTTCAATCTATCCAATAATACTCATAGCATTATCTATCATGTCAATGATATTTATATTCATATTTGTAATACCTAATTTTCAGGTGGTTTTTGCAAGTAATGGAATTGAACCACCTTTGATAACAAGAGTTTTAATAGGAATATCCACAATAGTTACAAATAACATAGGTTATCTTATGCTTAGTTTTTTATTATTTTTAATAGCAACTGTTTATTTTTTTAGAACAAATGATAATGTAAAAAAATTGATTAATTCTCTGAAATTTAAAATGCCTTTTGTAAGAAAAATTAATCAGTTAGTAGTTACAACCAGATTTTCTAGAGCCTTATCTATTTTAATTAGTAGTGGAATACAAATAGTGGAAGCTATAGAAATGTCAGCAAGTGTTGTAGATAATGAATTTATTTGTGAAAGATTAAATATTTCCAATAACTATATAAAAAAGGGAAATAGTATAGGTAAGTCTTTGAATTTAGCAAATATCTTTCCTAAATTATTTATTTCAATGACAAATACAGGAGAAGAAAGTGGAAAACTAGATAAAAGCTTAGATGTAATAAATAAATTCTATGAAAGTGAATTAAATAATAAAATAGAGCAAATAATGAAATTTATAGAACCTATTTTAATTATATTTATGGGATTAATTATCGGAATTTTTATTTTATCTATGGTTATTCCCATGTTCGATGCAGTTACTAGTTTTTAAGAAAAAAATAAATTTTATCTAATAAAATTTTTAAAAGGAGAGAATATTTAATTGATAAATAAAAAACGAAAGGGATTTACACTTGTTGAAATGATTGTAGTAGTAACAATTTTAGGTGTTATATCTAGTATAGCATTAGTTAAGTACAGTAAGGTTCAAGAGAGTGCAAAACTAAATGCAGATTATACAAATGCTGCCAACATAGTAACAGCAGCGAGCATGGCTATTAATGATGATGAAAACATAACACAATCTTTAAGCGTAGAATCTCTAAAGGAAAAAGGGTATTTGAATACTGTTCCAGTTCCTCAAAGTACATCTGGCAAATTTGAACTTGTTATAAGTGATAGTGGTGCAGATATAAGTGTAAATGTAAACTCTAAACAATTTTATCCTAAGTAGTATTTTTATATATGCATTTTTATAGCTTAATTAAAGGAGATGGTTATAATTAAAAAAATTTTAAATTTAGAGATAAATGATGATTATATAAGGATTGTATTTTTAAGAAAAAATCACAAAAAAATTTTTATAGATAAATCAATTACAAAAGAAATAAATTTTAATATAAAAAACGATAGCAAAGATGTTATTAAGGTTAGATATATAGAAGATGTAGTTAGATTTGTAAAAGAGGAGATAGGTAAATTAAAAATATCATATAAAAATTTATACTTTAATATTCAAACTCAAGATATAGTAATTAGAAATATTGAAATTCTAGATACTAAGAAAAAAAGAGATATATTAAATATGATTGAATTTGAAATAACACAATACATTCCAATAAATATAAACGACTATTCAATAAAATATAAAGTTATAAATTCTAGTCATGATAAATTAAATATACAAGTAATTCTTTTTCCAAAGATTATTATTCAATTAATTAAGAGCATTTCAACAAATCTAAACTTGAACCCAAAAGCTATAAATATAAATTTTGATATATTACAAAAACTCATAAACCTAGACTTGATAGAGAATTTTTTAGAAGAAGGAGTTTTTATAGAGTGTAAAAAAAATCAGTTCATTATAAATATAACAAGAGGTAAAAAGATAGAAGAGACTTATTTACTATCAAAAGAAATAAAATCCTATGAATCAGTAAAGAAGCTATTAAGTAGTTTTAAGTGTGTTTATTACTATGGAATAGAAAATAATTTTATTGAAGAATACTTTGAAGATAAAGACAGGTATATAGAAATAAGTCCATTGAAATTAAAAGATAAAGTAAAGATAGAAAATAATTTTGATAGAAATTTAGAAAATAGTAGTATAAATTATATAAGTAATATAGGAATGATTGTTTAAATGAAATCTTGTAAAACTATAAACTTTCTCAATGGATTAAAAGAAATTAAACCTTATAATAAGGTATATAAAGCAGTAATAGTCTTAATTTTAACATGTGTTTTATTTAAATCGTTTATATATGTGAAATCTATAAACGAACTTAAAAGTTATATAAGTAAAAATAATTTAATAAATGAGCCAAAACAGACTATACCAGTTGCTGAAAAGACTAGAGAGAAATTTTCTAAAATAAGATTTAATGAAATAAAAAAAATATATGAAACTGTAGGAATAAATAATATTACTAAAATATCAATAGATAAAAATAAGCTAGAAATGGAAGGTGTATGTAATGATTTAGATGTTTTAAATAATCTAAGAAAAATAAAGTACATAAAAGGTTATTATATAGACAGTATTGTAAGAGATGGAGATAACTATAAGTTTAGAATAAAAAGTTAGATGGGTGATTATTTTTGAGGTTAAATAATAGAGAAAAAAATTTACTTAAAATATTGTTAATATTAATTATTGTATTAGCTACTAATATAATATTAAGTCCATTAGAACAAAACTTAACTAGTTTGAAGAAAGAAAAACAAAATCTAATAAATAAAATAAATAAGCAAGATAATTATCAAATAAAGGATAATAGTTATAAAGATGATAAATATATAGAAAATGTTGAATTAAATGGAAATGAAGAATTGAAAAGTAATTTTAATAATTCATTTTTAGATAAAAAAACAAATAAAGATATGGTGTTATTAGTAGAAAATAAATTGAAAGATGTAGTGAATATAGAATATATTAACCAAGAAAATAGTTTAGATAATAATAATAAAAAACAAGTTAATTTAGAAATAAAAGTTAATGGTGAACTTGAGAATGTATTGAAAATAGAAGGTTTAATGAAGAATTTAAATTTAAATGATAAATTTGAAAAAATAGAAATTAGCAAATTAAAAACGAGTAATTTAGATATTCAAAATATTTCTAATGAATATAAACAAGAAAAAGACAATATTGTTGAATGTAAAATGACAATTAGAGTCATATAACAAAAAAGAATAGACAAAGTAAAAAACTATTATCAATTAATAAAATTTTATAGAGGAATTAGTTTTACGATAATCCATTTCTACAAGAGGGATTGTTAGTGATTTTATCGAAATCCTAATTAAAGTTAATATATTATACCAAAATATAAGTGAATTTAAGAGAATATTTATTTATACTATAGATTGATTAATAAAAAAATGGTATAATAACAAATTGTACTTTAATTTAATAATAAGGGAGTGGAAGTCATATTGTTAGGGAGAAATGAGCTATGCCCTTGTGGAAGTGGCAAAAAATACAAGAAGTGTTGTTTAAATAAAGATATTGTTTCAGAAAGAGCATACAGAAGAACTGAACTTTCACAAAAACAATATACAGATTTATATTCAAAGTTATATGATTATTCAAGACAGGATAGATTCAAAGACGAATGTGAAAAAGCTAAAGAAATGTTTTATATAATGCCAAATGATAGTGTAAATGAAAAATTTGAAAGATTTTTTAATACTTATTTAATACAAGACCATATAATGGAAAATAAAAAGGTAATGACAGTTGGTTTTCTTGAAGAAAATGGTGCAAACCTAAGTCAATCAGAAGTATCGATATTAAAGAGTCTCTTTGAATCATATGTAAGTATTTATGAAGTAAAAGAAGTTTCTGTGGGAAGAATCGTCTTAAAAGATTGTCTAAGTGGGAATGAACTTTATACAGAAGATGTAAAACTTCTAAGAAGTTTTAAAAGCGGAAGTTGTATGATAGCTAGAATTGTTGATATTGAAGGAACTAACATACTGATAGATGTAACTATAAGTATATCAAATGAAGTAAAAGACATAATATTAAAAGATGTTATGAATTTATTTAATCAATATCAAGACTTATACAAGGATATGAAGACTTTCTTAATTTATCATACACATATACTATACAAGTATATACAACAGCTTTTAGACCCAAGTATAGCTGAATACTTAAAGAGAGAAAGAGATAAGAAAGGCACAAAAGTTAATTCAGAAAATGAATTAGCTGAAATAGAGTGCAAAGTTTTAGATACTCTTAAAGAAAATGTAGAAGAAGAAAATATAGATGCCTGTATAGAGTTTTGGAATGAGTATAAGAAAAAACATGAAAATATAAAAGGAGCTGAAAATGGTTGGGCAGCTGCTGTTGAATATTATGTTAAGAAAGAAGCAGGACAACCTATAACTCAAGTACAAATATCAAAAAAATATGATATAAGTTCTAGTACATTAGGAAAAAGATACAAAGATTTAAAAATATCTTAATTAATTATAAAAAGCTTTAAGTCATAGATAAAGAATATATAGTATAATATATGTATAATGTTGAGAAAGAGGTATTAATAATGAGTCTTAGTTTAGGAAATGCAATTGCTGTGTCAACGAACTTTATAAAATCTAATCCAGCAGTACCTGTGTACAATGGAGAAGAAATATATGCAGTTATTTATCATATAGAAATAGGATATAATAATGGTGTATCACCTGATACCAAACAATATATAATAATAGACTATAAAGAGTTTGATTTGTCTATGGATAAAAAAAATGAGCTAATAGAGATAGCAAAAGAATACTGTAAATCTAAAGATATTATAGAAAATGAGAATCTTGAAATAAATCTTTTAGATAATGAAGAAGCAGAAAACTTCTTAGAGAAGGTGTTTAATAACATGAAAGTTATAAGAGGTCTTATAACTAAAAGAGGATAAATAAATGGACTATGTAGGAATAGAAAATATAACACCTTATGAAAATGTATATGAATTTAGTGTGTATAAATATGATGATGAAATCACTTTAGGTAGTGAAGATTTATATGTGTGTGAATTAAGGGTTGTATTAATTAAAGTGAATTCTCTGTATGTTGAAAGATTGAATAAGTCAGTTGAAGCAATGGTTTTAGTAAAAAATTTGAAAAAAGATTTAGATAAAGCAATTGTTGTAAATAAAATAAAGAATTTTGTGTTAGACGAGATTTGGGTAGAAAATCTAGTAAAAGAGAATATAGAAGTTATATTTGTAGAAAGCTAGGAATAACCCTAGCTTTTTTATATTACAATCTAAGAGAGGAAAACAATATGTTAAGAGTATCTAATATAAAACTTGGAATCGATAAAGATATATCTTTATTAAAAGATATTGTACTTAAGAAGCTAAGAATAAAAGAAAAAAGCTTAGTTAAATATAGTATATATAAAGAATCTATAGATGCTAGAAAAAAAGGAAAAATGGAGTTTGTTTATTCTGTAGATGTAGAAGTCAAAGATGAAGATAAAATACTCAGTTCAAAAATAAAAGATGTAACGAAAATAAAGGAAATCAGATATGTAAATGTAACCATAGGTGATAAAAAATTAAAGAATAGCCCTTTAGTAATTGGCAGTGGACCAGCAGGTTTGTTTGCAGGTCTGATTTTGGCTCAAATGGGTTATGAACCAATCATACTTGAAAGAGGTCTTGATGTAGACAATAGAACTAAAGATATAAGTGATTTTTGGACAACTAGAAAGTTTAAAAATAATTCAAATGTTCAATTTGGTGAAGGCGGAGCAGGAACTTTTTCAGATGGCAAACTTACAACTAGAATAAAAGATATACGATGTAGAAAAGTACTAGAAGAGCTAGTTCAATTTGGGGCACCAGATGAAATATTGTACTCACATAAGCCACATGTAGGAACAGATATATTAAAAAATGTAGTTAAAAATATAAGAAATGAAATAATAAATCTAGGTGGTCAGGTTAGATTTAATTCAAAAGTGACAGATGTAGTCGTATCAAATGATTCTATACAATCTGTAATAATAAATGATACTGAAAAGATAGATACAGATACAGTTATATTAGCTGTTGGACATAGTGCAAGAGATACTTATGAAATGTTGTATTCGAGAGGTGTAAAAATAATTCAAAAGCCTTTTGCAATAGGAGCTAGGGTTGAGCACCCACAAGATTTAATAAATAAAGCACAATATAAGGAGTTTTACAATCATCCTAGACTAGGAGCAGCTGATTATAGACTTATAGAGCATGTTTCAAATGGAAGAACAGCATATACTTTTTGTATGTGTCCAGGTGGTAGTGTAATAGCATCTGCATCCAATGACTTTGAAATAGTTACGAATGGCATGAGTGAACATGCCAGGGATAAAGTAAATGCGAACAGTGCATTTTTAGTAAATATAACTCCAGAAGATTTTAAAAGTGATAATCCTCTAGCAGGTGTAC
The DNA here is from genome assembly GCF_020657835.1 of Clostridioides sp. ZZV14-6387. Lineage (NCBI taxonomy): Bacteria > Bacillati > Bacillota > Clostridia > Peptostreptococcales > Peptostreptococcaceae > Clostridioides > Clostridioides sp. ZZV14-6387. Next base: position 48,687 of record NZ_JAGWCW010000004.1, on the reverse strand, counting down.
ATTTTCAACAAGAATATGAAAAATTAGCTTTTGAATTAGGTGGAAAAAATTACAATGCACCAGTTCAACTTGTTGGAGACTTTATCAATAATAAAACTTCTACAAATTTAGGTAGTGTTGAGCCATCATATAGACCTGGATATACACTTACAAACTTAAGTGAATGTCTACCTGACTTTGTAACAGAAACTATGAGAGAGGCATTCATATCTCTTGATAAAAAACTGAATGGATTTGCGATGTATGATGCTGTTTTAACTGGAGTAGAAACTAGGTCTTCATCTCCAATAAGAATAGTAAGGGATGAGGAGACTTTAGAGTCAATAAGTGTTAAGAATCTATATCCATGTGGAGAAGGTGCTGGATATGCAGGTGGGATAGTTACAGCGGCAGTTGATGGTATAAAATGTGCAGAAAAAATAATACAAAAATACAACAATAATACAAAAATTTAACATAAATTTAATGATTTTTTAATATTTAACATAAATTTAACATTACTACTCCTATAATTTGATAAAATACAATAGGTTATAAAATTTTTAGAAACATTAATCTCTTTACAAGGAGGAAATAATTTGAACATTATAATAAGTCTAATGGGTGGATTAGGTCTGTTCTTATATGGTATGAACCTTATGGGAGAAGGTCTACAAAAATCTGCTGGGACAAAGCTAAAAAAGATAATAAAATTACTTACTAGTAACCTATTTATGGGAGTTCTAGTAGGTACAGGAGTTACAGCAGTAATACAAAGTTCAAGTGCTACTACTGTAATGGTTGTTGGTTTCGTAAATGCAGGTATAATGACCTTAAAACAGGCAATAGGAGTTATAATGGGTGCCAATATAGGTACTACTGTTACAGCTCAATTGGTATCTTTTGATTTAACTGGTATGGCTCCAGTAGCATTAGGAATAGGTATCATACTTTATTTATTTGGAAATAAGCCTAGAATAAAAAATATAGCTGAAATACTTATAGGTTTTGGTATATTATTTACAGGTATGGATTTTATGAAAATGGCAGTTGAGCCACTAAGAGACTATCAAGGATTTACTGACTTATTAGTTACATTTGGTAGATATCCACTACTTGGATTATTATTGGGATTTGGGATTACAGCAATAATACAAAGTTCAAGTGCATCTATGGGGATGTTGGTTGCATTGGCAGCAGAAGGTCTAGTGCCATTATCAGCAGCATTGCCAATTCTTTATGGTCAAAATATTGGTACTTGTGTAACTTCACTGTTATCGAGTATTGGAGCCAATAAAAACGCACGAAGAGCAGCTATGATGCATCTAATCTTTAATGTTTTAGGGACGGTGATATTCCTAATATTATTAAATAAACCAGTAGTAAACCTGGTTACAAGTTGGGACCCAAGTAATGTCGCAAGACAAATAGCTAACACACATACACTGTTTAATATAATATCTGTCTTAATACTATTACCATTTACAAAGATTATCATAAAGTTAGCAATAAAACTTGTTCCTGATAAAGAAGGCGATATAGATGAAGATGAAGCTAAGACTATTAAATATATAGATGATAGAATGATAGAAACTCCTTCTATAGCCCTTGCAAATACGATAAAAGAAGCACTTCGTATGGGTGAAAAGGCTAAGGAAAGTTTAAATGCATCTATGGAAGCTTTAGTAGAGCATTCAACTGAAAAAATAGACAAGACATATAGACGAGAGAGATTAATCAATGATTTACAAAAAGCTATTTTGAATTACTTACTTAAACTTTCAAAAGCACCTTTAGATGATGATTCAAGAGAAGTTGTGGATACCTTGTTTAACACAGTTAATGATATAGAAAGAATTGGTGACCATGCTAAAAATATAGCTGAATTATCACAAGTTGCAATAGATTCAAATATTTCTTTCTCCGAAGAAGGACAATCTGAACTTGATGTTATGTACAATAAAGTTGTTTCAGCATATACTTATGCATTAGAATCAATGAGAACTGATAATGTAGATTTGGCTTGCAAGGTTATAAAAATTGAAGAGCAAGTTGATATAATGGAGAAATCTTGTAGAGCTAATCATATGTATAGATTGAATAATAATTTATGTAGTATAGAGAATGGAGTTATTTATTTAGATGTAATAAGTAATCTAGAGAGAATATCTGACCATGCTGTCAACATAGCACAACAAGTTATAGCTAAGAGATTAGGAAACGATTAAAAATAATATAAAAATTAAAATAGAAAATCAATAAAAAAAGAAACTCTAAATGATAAGTTTAGAGTTTCTTTTTGTTGAATTAGTTATTTATAATGTAGTTATCTTGAGTGTATAACTATTCACAATGAATATATTTTAGTATTTACTAAAAATTCAGACAAGTAATGATTTTTCATAATTTTATTTGATTAAAAATTTATAATTTATAGATAGTTATAGCATTTAGAAGAATCGATTTCCTGATAACAAATGGTGATATATGTACAATTTTGTGGCAAACTTTTAAAAAAAACACCTATATTTTGTGTTATAATCTCTTTAAAACGAATATGCTGAAAAGAGGGATTTAAATGGGAAAAATAAATTTTGATTATAGTAAAGCTACGGAGTTTTTTTGTCAAAACGAAATAGATGTTATGCAACCATATGTAGATGTTGCACATGACATGTTACATAATAAAACAGGTCTAGGAAATACTTTTTTAGGTTGGATAGACCTTCCTGAAAATTATGATAAGGAAGAGTTTGATAGAATAAAAAAATCAGCTGAAAAGATAAAATCTGACTCAGATGTTCTTTTGGTGATAGGTATAGGAGGCTCTTATTTAGGTTCAAGAGCTGCTATAGACATGGTAAGCCATTCTTTTAGAAATGGACTTAAAAAAGAGCAGAGAAAGGCTCCTGAAGTATATTTCGTAGGGCATAATATAAGCTCAACATACATTATGGATTTATTGGATGTAATTGAAGGTAAAGATATCTCTGTAAATGTAATATCTAAATCAGGAACTACTACAGAACCAGCTCTTGCTTTTAGAATATTTAAAGACTATTTAGAGAAAAAGTATGGTAAAGAAGAAGCGAAAAATAGAATTTATGCAACAACAGATTCAAGTAAAGGTGCACTTAGACAGTTAGCTACAGAAGAAGGATATGAGACTTTTGTAATACCAGATGATGTAGGTGGTCGTTTTTCTGTATTAACAGCAGTTGGATTACTTCCTATCGCTGCTGCAGGACTTGATATTGATGCTATGATGAAAGGTGCAAATGATGCTAGAGAAGCATTTCAAAATCCTGATTTAAAAAGTAATGATAGTTATAGATATGCTGTTGCTAGAACAATTTTACATAGAAAAGGAAAAGATGTAGAGCTATTGGTTAACTATGAGCCTCAATTACATTATGTAAGTGAGTGGTGGAAACAGCTTTATGGAGAAAGTGAAGGAAAAGAAAATAAAGGTTTATTCCCTGCTTCTGTAGATTTTTCAACAGATTTACATTCTATGGGTCAATATATCCAAGATGGAAAAAGACTTTTATTTGAGACAGTACTTAATGTTGAAAACTGTAAAAGAAATATAACTATAAATTCAGAAGAAGTAGATTTAGATGGTCTAAACTATCTAGCAGGTAAGACTGTAGATTTTGTCAATCATAAAGCTTTTGAAGGAACTCTATTAGCTCACACAGATGGAAAAGTACCTAATTTAGTAATAAATATACCTCAATTGGATGAATACAATTTTGGGTATTTAGTGTATTTCTTTGAAAAAGCTTGTGGAATAAGTGGATATTTATTGGGAGTTAATCCATTTGACCAACCAGGAGTAGAAGCTTACAAGAAAAATATGTTTGCTTTACTAGGAAAACCAGGTTATGAAAAAGAAAAAGAAGAATTAGAAAAAAGACTTAAATAATTTCAAATAGTTAAGGTTTAATTAAGATTAAAATAATATAATGAAATCATCGAAAAGGAGTTTACTCAAAATAGATGATTTCATTTTTTTATGAAAAATTGGGAAAAATATATTTTGATAATTTATATTATATTAGATAGGGAGTGGTATGAGATGTCAAGAAGAAAGAAAGGTATAAGTTTAGTAATATTAGTCGCTATAATAAGTTCAATACTTAGTAGTTTGCTAACAATAATTTTAGTTAAAGATAATTTAGGAAGTAAAAGTACAGGCAGCTCTACGCCAATAGTTGTAAATGATGATGGTAAGAGTCAAAATATTTATCAAGCAGTTGCAGAAAAAGCCACACCATCTGTTGTAGGTATTACGACAACTAGCGTTGATACTAATAATATGTTTGCAATTCCAACTGAAACACAAGGTGTAGGAACTGGAATCATAGTAGATTCAAATGGTTATATACTTACAAATTCTCATGTTATATCAGATGGTCAGGCTACAAGTGTAAATGTACTATTTAATGATGGTTCAACAACTTCAGGTAAAGTCGTATGGTTTGACCAGCAACTTGATTTAGCTATAGTTAAAGTCGATAAAACTGGATTAACACCAGCAGAATTTGCCGATAGTGATAAAGTAAAAGTTGGAGATATATCAATAGCAATAGGTAATCCACTTGGATTAGATTTCCAAAAAACAGTTACTCAAGGTATAATAAGTGGATTAGATAGAACTATACAAACAGAAAAAACTAATATGACTGGTTTATTACAAACTGATGCAAGTATAAATGCAGGAAATAGTGGAGGACCATTATTAAATCAAAAAGGTCAAGTAATTGGTATAAACACAGCGAAAGCTTCTCAAGCAGAAGGATTAGGATTTGCAATACCAATTAATACAGCTAAAAGCATAGTTGAAGAAGTAATAAAAACTGGAAAATATGAAAAAGTGACTTTAGGTATAAAAGGTACAGATGTATCAAACTATGAAGCAGCCACAGGTACAAAATTAAGTACTGATAAAGGAGTTTATGTTGCAGAAGTGATATCTGGTTCATCAGCAGAAAAAGCTGGAGTAAAAGTAGGAGATATTATAACTAAAGTAGGAGATGCAAATATAACAGGTATGAATGACCTAAATAAAAAACTATATACTTTCTCAAAAGGAGCTAGTACAAAAATTACAGTAAATAGAGGCGGAAAAGCAGTAACAATAAATGTGAATTTCTAAATATGACTATAAAGGTAGAGACTACATGATAAAGTGTAGTCTCTATTTTTATTTAATTTTTATAGCATATACATCTAAATTAACAAAAATAATATATTGTTTATGTGTTATAGCTATATTTACTTATAAAAATAAATTTAATAAATATTTAAATTTAATTTATAAAATCAATATAAATATCATAATAAAATAAAATTTTTTAATATCACTAAAAAAATATAGACAAAATAATAACAAATATAGTATTATGTAATTGTAGAAATGCTTTTCATAGATGTAGTATATGAAGATGAATTGCATAATAATGAAAAAATGGAATGGATATTATTTAGGGGTGAAAAATTATGAATCCATTAGTTATAAATTTACAAAAATGTAGTATACATGATGGACCAGGAATAAGAAGTACAGTTTTTTTAAAAGGATGTCCACTTGAATGTGTTTGGTGTCATAATCCAGAGAGTCAAACATATACAAAACAAGTTCTGTATAATGAAGAAAGATGTTCAAGATGTGAAGCATGTATAAACATATGTCCTCATAAAGCAATTTTCAAAGGTGAAACAAAAATATGTTTAGACCAAGATAAGTGTGAATTTTGTGAAACTTGCTTAGACTATTGTGTAAACAATGCAAGAGAGATTGTCGGTCAAGAGTATTCTGTAAAAAGCTTGGTTAAAGAGATAGAAAAAGATAGAATTTTCTATGAAGAATCAGGTGGAGGGGTAACTCTATCAGGTGGAGAAGTAATGGCTCAAGACATGGATTTTATTTGTGGAGTAATAAATATGTGCAAATCAAAGGGGATTCATGTAGCAATTGATACTTGTGGTTACGCAAAGTCAGAAAATTATGAAAGAGTCGCAAAATGTGCAGATTTATTTTTATATGATATTAAGCTTATTGATGAAGAAAAGCACATAAAATTTACAGGAAAATCAAATGACTTGATATTAAAAAATGTCAAACTTTTGAGTGAATTAGGAGCTAATATAAATATAAGAATACCACTAATTGTAGGGGTAAATGTAGATGATGAAAATTTAGAGGTTAAAAAAATGATAGAATTTTTAAAGCCTTTGAATATAAAAGCTGTAAGTCTTCTTCCATATCATAATATTGGAAAACACAAGTATGATAAAATTTATAAAAAGTATGAGGGAGAAGAGTTACAAAGACCAACTGAAGAAAAATTAGAAGAAATAAAAAGGCTGTTTGAAGCAAGTAATTTCAATACTAAGATTGGGGGGTAATAAAATGTCAAGAGGAACTTTTGAGAGAACTAAAAAATTAAGAGAAGAAAGTGTTAATGCAGAACCACACATATCTATTGAAAGAGCAGTACTTATGACAGAAGCTTATAAAAAATACGAGGGAAGTGTAGAGATTCCTGTACTTCGTGCTTTATCATTTAAGCATTATATTGAGAATAGAACTCTTAGCATAAATGATGGCGAATTAATAGTAGGTGAAAAAGGTGATTCTCCTAATGGAGCACCAACATACCCAGAAATTTGTTGTCATACATTAGAAGATTTAGATGTAATGCATAACAGAGATATAATAAATTTCAGTGTATCTGAAGAAGCTAGAAAAATACAACAAGAAGAAATAATACCTTTCTGGAAAAAGAGACAAACAAGAGAAAAAATAATAAATGCAATGACACCAGAATGGCTAGCAGCATATGAAGCAGGTATGTTTACAGAGTTTATGGAGCAAAGAGCTCCTGGGCACACAGTTTGTGGAGATACAATATATAAAAAAGGGTTTTTAGATTTAAAGAAAGATGTAGAAGCAAGACTAAAAGAATTAGATTTTCTTAATGATTTAGATGCATATAATAAAAAAGCTGATTTGGAAGCTATGGCAATAGCTTGTGATGCAATGGTGATATTAGGTAAGAGATATGCTGAGAAAGCAAGACAAATGGCAGAAGAAGAAACAGACGAAGCTAAGAAAAAAGATTTATTACTAATTGCTGAAACATGTGATGTTGTACCAGCTCATAAACCACAAACTTATCACCAAGCTATACAAATGTACTGGTTCGTTCATATAGGGGTTACTACTGAACTTAATATATGGGATGCTTTTACCCCAGGAAGACTTGACCAGCATTTAAATCCTTTCTATGAAAGAGATGTAGAAAGTGGGATACTAGATAGAGATAGAGCGCAGGAATTACTTGAATGTTTATGGGTTAAATTTAATAATCAACCAGCACCACCAAAAGTTGGTATAACATTAAAAGAAAGTAGCACATATACAGACTTCGCAAATATAAACACTGGTGGAATAAATCCAGATGGTCAAGATGGTGTTAATGAAGTTAGTTATATAATACTTGATGTTATGGATGAAATGAAGTTGATACAACCAAGTTCAAACGTTCAAATAAGTAAAAAAACTCCTCAGAAATTCTTAAAGAGAGCTTGTGAAATATCAAGAAAAGGATGGGGTCAACCAGCATTTTATAATACTGAGGCAATAGTGCAAGAACTTATGGAAGCTGGAAAGACTATAGAAGATGCAAGACTTGGTGGAACTAGTGGTTGTGTTGAAACTGGATGTTTTGGTAAAGAAGCATATGTTTTAACTGGATATATGAATATTCCAAAAATACTTGAATTAACATTAAATGATGGATATGACCCAATTAGCAAAAAGCAAATAGGTATAAAAACTGGAGACCCTAGAAGTTTTAAATCTTATGAGGAATTATTTGAGGCATTTAAAAAGCAATTACACTATATGATTGATATAAAAATAGAAGGAAATGCTGTAATAGAAAATATATGTGCAAAACACATGCCTTGCCCACTTATGTCTACAATAGTTGATGATTGTATAGAAAAAGGTAAAGACTATCAAAGAGGTGGAGCAAGATACAACACTAGATATATACAAGGTGTTGGTATAGGAACTATAACAGATAGTTTAACAGCAATAAAATACAACGTATTCGATAAGCAAAAATTTGATATGGATACATTACTTAAAGCACTTGATGCTAATTTTGAAGGATATGAAGCTATACTTAATTTAGTTTCAAATAAGACTCCTAAATATGGAAATGATGATGATTATGCTGATGAAATAATGCAAGATATATTCAACACATATTATAATGAGGTAACTGGTAGACCAACTGTTTGTGGTGGAGAATATAGAGTAGATATGTTACCAACAACTTGTCATGTATACTTTGGTGAAATTATGGGAGCAAGTCCAAATGGTAGACTTTGTGCAAAACCAGTTTCAGAGGGAATCTCACCTGAAAAAGGTGGAGATACTAATGGACCTACAGCAGTTATAAAATCTTGTGCTAAGATGGACCATATAAAAACTGGTGGAACATTATTAAATCAAAGATTTGCACCATCAGTAGTTCAAGGGGAAAAAGGATTGGATAATATGGCTAATCTAGTAAGAGCATACTTTAATATGGATGGGCATCATATACAATTCAATGTATTTGATAAAAATGTATTATTAGAGGCTCAAAAAAATCCTCAAGATTACAAAGACTTAATAGTTAGAGTTGCAGGATATAGTGACCATTTCAATAATCTAAGTAGAACACTACAAGATGAGATAATAGGAAGAACTGAGCAAACATTCTAGGATTGTTTGTAAACAAAATTTATTACTATGTAAAAACACAACTGGTATAATAGAGTATATACTATAGATACCATTTAAAAAATTTCAGATTAATTATGAGCTAACTTTCTAAATTGGAAGTTAGCTCGTTAAGTTTAATGAAAAAATCGTTAAATTTATATTTAATAAGCTTTATACAGAGCAATAATTTATATTAATAATATTAAGTTTTATGTGTATAAGACAATTTTAAGCAGTTAAAATATAGTTAATTTAGCTACTTTAAAATAAAAACTAATAGAAAAAAGGAGATTTGATATGAAAACTTTAGGATTTATTGGTTCAGGAAATATGGGAAGTGCAATGATAGGTGGTATAGTAAAATCAGGTCTAGTAAAAGCAGAAGATATAACTGTATCAGACTTAAGCCAAATCGCTTTAGATAAAGTAAAAGCAGAATTTTCAGTAAACACTACGACTGATTCAAAGGTAGCTGTTTCAAATTCTGATGTAATATTAGTGGCACTTAAGCCTAATATATGTGAAAAAGCTTTAGCTCCACTTAAAGAATTAATAGATGCAGATAAAATAATAGTGTCAATAGCAGCAGGAAAAACTATAGAAGCATTGGAAAATATTATAGGTTCAGATAAAAAAATAGTAAGAGTAATGCCAAATACTCCAGCTCTTGTTGGGGAAGGTATGTCAGCTCTTTGTAAAAATAATAATGTGACTGATGAAGAATTAAATATGATTAAGGCTTTATTTGAATCATTTGGAGAGGCAGAGATAGTATCAGAATATTTAATGGATACTGTTACAGGTGTTAGTGGGTCTTCTCCTGCTTATGTGTTTATGTTTATAGAAGCTATGGCAGATGCAGCAGTATTAGCTGGTATGCCAAGACAACAAGCTTATAAATTTGCATCACAAGCAGTTATGGGGTCAGCTAAGATGGTTCTTGAAACTGGTAAACATCCAGGTGAATTAAAGGATATGGTTTGTTCTCCAGCAGGGACTACTATAGAAGCAGTTAGAGTATTAGAAGAAGAAGGGTTTAGAGCAGCAGTTATAAAATCTATTGTTGCCGCTACAGATAAATCTAAAGATATGAGTAAATAGTAAATTAAGAATAATATAAAAATAAATGTCTCAAAATAAATTCTTTAGTTTGTTTTGAGACATTTTCTATAGATATTAGTAAATATATTTTATAAAAAGAAGGACTTCTTATATTTTTTCCTTTTAAATTATGTAAATAGATGCTAATTTATTTAGATACAAATTTATCTATAGAGTTGATATTTTTGATTTTATTCTATAATATAATCTTTCTATAAATAACTAGTAAAATCTATTCTTTTATTGTATTTTGTTATATAATATTATAAATATGTATTCATAATATTGATAAAGTAATAGATGTGAATGAAAGATTAAAATAGATATTGAGAAGATGTATATTTATTCATATTTCTAGTAAAAAGTTAATGACATTTTAAAATAATTACAATAATAAATCACCTATTTCTAGATACTATGTAATGTTTTTTATAGATATATTTTAATCAAGTCTTATGTTGGAGTGTTTCTTTAATGGGACCTATTGACATTAAAAAATAATATTAAGACAAATTTAAAAAATTTGAGCTTGAATTTAAGGAACTTATTTTATTTTTCAAAAATGAAGTAAGCTTTTTTATTTTATTACAATGAGCACATATTGATTTATGTAAAAAGTAAATTTAAAAGATAAAAAGAGGTGATTTGTATGTGTAATGAAAATCATAAAAAAAACCACCAGCTTGCTTCAGAAGAATTTTATAAAGAAGTAGGAAAAAAATTAAAGAAAATTAAAACTACTAAACAGGCATTAACACTAATTACATTAGATTTTGATAATTTTAATTATATAAATGACTTCTTTGGGTATAAGGCTGGAGATTCAACACTAGAAAAGATAAGTGAACATTTTAATACACATCTTCAAGGAGATGATATTTTCTGTAAAGTTCATGCGGACCATTTTTTATTCTGTTTGCATACAGACAATCAAGTAATTGCATCACAAATGTTTTTACAACTTACAGACTTAAAGAAGGCATTGGAAAATATTCTTCCACCACATTATAATTTAGTTGCAAGTGCAGGAATTATTGTGGTTAGAGATGATGCCATAACACTTTCTGCATTACTTGATAAAGCAAACTATGCTCGTAAAAAATCTAAGGGAAATACCTTGAATACATTTAGCTTTTATGATGATAAAATGAGTCAGGAAGTTGAATGGAAAAAACAAATTACATTTATGATGGACTTTGCATTGAAAAATCATGAGTTTGAAATGTATTTACAACCAAAATTGTTAATTAAAACGGGTGAAGTTGTTGGAGCAGAGGCACTTGTACGTTGGAATAGTCCTGAATTAGGTATGATTTATCCAGATAAGTTTATTTCAATCATGGAGCAAAACGGATTTATTAGACAACTTGACTTTTTTATGTTGGAGGAGGCCTGCCATTTCCTAAAATGTAGCAAAGAAAAGGGAATACCACAGCTTCCTATCTCAGTTAATTTCTCTAAAGCACATTTACAAACAGATAAATTAGTTGAAAAAATTTTTCAAACTGTAAATCGAATAGGTGTATCTACTCATATGATTGAAATTGAGTTTACTGAAAATTTATTTTCAGACAATATTAATAAATTAATTGAAATTGTTTCTGAACTTAAAATGCTTGGCTTTAAAGTATCTCTAGATGATTTTGGAAGTGCTTATTCTTCTCTTAATTATTTAAAAGATATTCCAATTGATATTGTCAAGATTGATAAAGCATTTTTAAATGCATCCACTAATACAGATAAGGGAAAGATTATTATTGCTAAAGTTATAGAACTGATTAAATCTCTACATATCTTATCAGTTATGGAAGGCGTAGAAAATGATGAACAAGTAAAATTTCTTCAAAAGCTAAACTGTGATTTAGGGCAAGGATATTTTTATGCTAAGCCAATGCCTGCTAGTAACTATATCGATTTTGTTAATAGTGGCTCTGTTATTGAAGATATACAGAAACATATTAGTGGAAAGACCGAAGAAAAACAGGATAAATCTCATATTTATGTAATTCCACAAGAATTTCAAATGGATAACTGGGAACTTTATACACTCGGTAAAAATATTGACATGGGTCTAATGAAAGGTTATCTCGATGGAGAAGCAACAGTTCAGTATGTCAATGACCGTGCATTAGAATATCTTGGTTACACTAGACAAGAATTTAGAGAAGTATTTAATAACAGTATAGTTGCATTTACACATCCAGATGATGCGCATATTGTTCAGAAGAATGCAGAGGAACTTATATCTAGTGGAAAGCCATTGAAATTTCAAACTCGTGCTATTCGTAAAGATGGAAAAATTATTGTGTTACAAGGGCGTTCTTCATGTATTATTGATAATCAAGGAAGACCTGTTGGTTTATATGCATTTCAAGATGTTACAGATGAATTGGATAAAACTGTACAATTAAAGCAATCTCTAGAAAATAAAATAAAAGAATTGGAAGAATCTATAGCATCTGAACAAGAAACCAAAGAAGCACTTCTTATTAGTGAAGAGAAATATCGTATTATTATAGAACAAAGTGATGATATTATGTTTGAATGGGATTTTAAATCAGATACAATTATATTTTCTGGAAGGTATGAAACCTTATTTGGATATTCGCCTTTTACAAGGCATATTACTGCTAATAGGGAAGTACGTAATAAGATTCATCCAGATGATTTAGAAGTTTTTGAAGAATGGATTGTAAATACATATAAAAAACCAGGATATTCAGTATCTAGTTATCGAATTAAGGATATTAAGGGGAATTACTTATGGATGAATTGTCGTTCAACTGCTATTTCTGATAGTAAAGGAAATATAATTAGAGCTGTAGGTGTATTTTCTAATATTAATGCACAAAAACAACAATTAGATGACTTAATTATAAAATCACAGTTAGACCCATTAACGAAATTATTAAATAAAGCTGAATTTAAAAATAGAATTGACCAATTTCTGAAATCATCCAATAATAAATTAGGTGCTTTCTTTATTATAGATATTGATAATTTTAAAGGATTGAATGACACTCTTGGTCATCAGTTGGGTGATAATATATTAATAGATGTAGCAAATAAAATAAGTGGTGTTTTTCCTGAAACAGATATGATTGGAAGAATAGGTGGTGACGAGATTGCAGTATATTTTCCTTATACAGATAGTAATATAATTAGAAGTAAAGCAGAGCATTTATCTCAATCACTTAGATTATCTTATTATGGTGCCATAAGTAAGTATGAAATTTCAGGAAGTGTTGGAATATCTTTCTATCCTGAACATGGTGATACTTTTAATATGCTTTATCGTTTTGCTGATATCGCTCTTTATAATTCCAAAAATAATGGAAAAGATAGATATACTTTATATGATAATAATATTACAAATTCTCTTTTGGATAATAGTAATCAAGTAGAATATACAACTAATTTTTTAAATACATATTTTCAAAATGATATAACTTTTCGTGTTTTTGAAATGCTTTATGAAACAAAAAATGTATCTAAAAGCATTCAAAATATATTAAAGTTATTAGGTGAAAGATATAACATGGATAGAGTATACATTTTTGAAATTGATGAAAAAAAACAACAGATTAGTAATACATATGAATGGTGTGCTCCAGGTATTTCATCTGAAATTGATTCTTTACAAAATATTCACTTAGGAGAGATTACTTCATATATAAGTCAATACAGTAATGAAGGTATTTTTTGTTGTAAAGACATTGAAAATACAACACCTGAGATTCGCAATATTTGTGCTCCACAAGGGATAAAATCCCTTCTTCATTGTGCCATATATAATGAAGGCGTTATGACTGGTTTTATTGGTTTTGACGTATGTAGAGATAATTATAGTTGGACAGGAGAGGAGATTGCTATTATTGGATACATTTCTCGAATTCTTTCTGTATTTTTAATTAAGAACACTACAACAACAAAATTACGAACTAGCTACAAGAATTATGAAGAGATGGTAGAAAACCTAAATGGACATGTTTATGTTATTGACCCTAATACTTATGAAGTACTTTATGTAAATCGTGCAATTCAAGAATTAGGGCTTAGTACTGGTGAATCTTGTTATAAAATGGCGTTTGGTTCAGAGGAACCTTGCAAAAATTGTCCTATAAATAACTTTAATGATGAAATTCATTATGCATCAGAAGAAATTTATTCTGAGGTATTAGATAGATGGGTAAATTCAGCAGCTTCAAAAATGAAATGGGAGGGTGAGAAAGACGCAGTTCTAGTTTGCTGTACTGATATTTCAAAATATAAACATAAGGCTACAATATAGACTACTAAAATTTAGTGATTCTGGTATTCTTAGTTAATGAAAAGAAAATATATTATGTTTAGCAATAAAATCAGAAAATTAGTGCTAGTTATTTTGTTTACTAGACAATCGACTACAAAAGGGAAATTAGATAAGATATTAGTTGATAGAAAATAACATGAACAAATTTATAAGCAATAGATTAAAATAGATTGACAATAATTAAAAATAAATCCCTATAATACTTTTAATAGTGATGTAGGGATTTTTAGATTATATTTTGTTTTTTAATCCATAGATTCCTTGAGAAATAAATGTACTGATAGTTTTTGCAGTTTTTTCTGGTGTTTTTGAATTGTTTACAACATATTCCATGGAAAGCATTTCTAGACAACTATCTACAATTCCTCCTACGATAAAAGCATCTAAAATATTTACGGTTTCTTTATCTTCTATTGTATGATTGCTTTCTTGAATCCCTTTTTTTAATATCTCTTTATACTTATAAAAAAAAGAAGCATTTTTACCATTACAAGATAAGTTTCTAATTGTATCAGCATGTTCTTGAAAAAATATAACTACCTTCAAAATCTGGGGATATGGGTTTTCAACAATATCATAGATATCATATTCTTTCATTGTACACAGGCATTTATTTAATAATTCTTCTTCTACTTGCTCCTGTACATCATAAATATCCTTAAAATGTGCATAGAATGTACCTCTACTTATATCAGCTAATTCTAAAATCTTGTTTACAGTAATTTTACTTACATCATTATGCATACTTAGTTTAATAAATGCTTGTTTTATTGATTCTCTTGATTTTCTTATATCTCTTCTTTCTTTTTTCATATTTTAACCATCTCCAATAGTCCTTAATAATTTTTTGCTATATGTATAAATTTATACAAATTTAATTTAATTTGTATATAATTATACAAAATATTTAGAATTTATACGTTGTGTATAATATTATATAATAGTATACTCTATTTAAAATAAAAATCAAGGATTTAGAAAGGTAGGACATATATGAATAGTGTAAAAAAAGAAATAGAGAATATTGTATCTTCTTCTAAAAGAATCGGAAATGCATATCGTGATACTGGTATTGAAGTTGGAAAAGCTTATGCAAAAGCAGGTAAAAAAACTGCAAGATTATTCAAAGAATTATATGATAGTAAAGAAACATTTGAGGTACAAACAAAAGAAAAGTAATTTATAGAAATATATTAGTTATTGAGTGAGAAAGTATTACTTTTTATTGTTATGAATGCAATGAAACTATATTACATAGATTCTATATCAAATTAGGTAACTAAATAAATATTTTGAATTTATGATAAAAACCTACAAAAAAGAAGCTATCACATAGCAATTTAAAATTGTTTGTGTGATGGCTTCTTTTATTGTTATAATAAGATTTTTGTAGAAACTATCTTTAAAGGATAGTCCCTTAAATTTATTTTTAAATTAAAATATTCATATATTAGTGTGTACTGCTTTTTTTATTATCTTTCTTATCTGAGCAAGAATTAGAACTTGGACATCCAGAACAACCAGAGCATCCACTACAGCCATCTCCATTCTTTGTAGACTTGAATTTATTAAATAAAATCACAAATGCAAGAACTATAATTATTCCACCTATCAAAGCTTCCATTATTGAATTACCCATAAATAATACTCCACCAATACTTTTAACTATAAATGCCATTACCCATGCTAATATAAACTGATATGCAAATGATGCAAACATCATTTTATTGCCGTATTCTTTTTTCATAGTTGCAAGTGCAGCTATACATGGAGTATATAAAGCAGTAAATATCAAGAAAGTATATGCAGTAACTCCATTAAATATTGTTGGCAATACAACAGTTAGATTACCATATAGTATGTTTAAAGAGTTTACCACGATTTCTTTTGCGCCAAGGCCACTTAAAATAGCAACTGAAGTTCTCCAATCATCAAAACCAAGAGGCTTGAATATAGGGGCTATAATATGACCTAAGGTAGCTAAAAAGCTTACATTTATATCTTCTGTATATCCAAAAACATTAAATGAAGAAAGTCCCCAAATTACAACTGACATTGCAAACATAACAGTAACAACTCTTATTAAGAAACCTTTTGATTTATTCCATGTATTTTTAATAAGTGCATCTATAGTAGGTATTCTATATTCTGGCAATTCTAATATAAATGGTTCAGACTCTGTTTTAAATGCTGTTTTATTTAAGAATAGTGCAATTACTATTGCCATAACTATACCAACTAAGTATAGTGATGTAGTTACTAAGGCAGCATTATGTGGGAAGAATATAGCTACAAATAGTGCATATATAGGCAGTTTTGCTCCACAAGTCATAAGTGGTGCAATAAGAGCTGTGACTCTTCTATCTTTTTCACTTTCCAATGTTCTAGTTGCCATTATAGCTGGAGAAGAACATCCCATACCCATAACAATAGGTATAAAAGCTTTACCAGATAGGCCAACTTTTCTCATAACTTTATCCATTAAAAATGCTGTTCTTGACATATATCCACTATCTTCAAACAATGATATACCAAAAAATAATGTGAATATTAAAGGGAAGAATGGTAAAGTCCCACCAACACCTCCAATTATACCATCAACTATAAGTGATTTAAACCAAGGGCTAGAGTTAGATAACATATCACTAGCAGGTGTAGAGATATAAGTTTCTATAAGACCAGCAAAGCCCTCTTGTAATGGTCCTCCAACCCAATCAAAGGTAAATTTAAATAAGAGGAACAATACACCAATAAATATTGGATAGGCTAATATAGGATTTAAAACTATATTGTCTATTTTATCACTGATAGATTTTTTTTCTGTATATGTAGTTTTTGTACATCTTGATAAAATGGATTCTAATTTTTTGTATGTTTCCGTTTCACTTCCAAAGTTTGTTTGATATATAAAAGATTTTTGAGTAGCTTCTTTAATTTCTTCTTCTATTTTTTCAACACCATTTTTCTTCTTTGCAATAATTGGAACAACAATTACTCCAAGTTCTTCACCTAATTTTTTAGCATCTATATTAATACCTTTAGATTCTGCTATATCTAACATATTAAGAAGTATGACTATAGGTTTGTTAAATTGCATAAGTTGAGTCGTTAAGTAGAGATTTCTCGATAAGTTAGATGCATCAACTACATTCACTATTACATCAACATCCTCATTTTCTAAATATGATTTAGAAACCTTTTCTTCATTTGAGAAAGTATCCATTGCATATATACCTGGTAAATCTACAACCTTTATTTCTTTCCCAATAAATCCTTCTTTTTTTTCTATAGTAACACCAGGCCAGTTACCTACATATTGATTTGAACCTGTAAGTAGGTTGAAAACAGTAGTTTTACCAACGTTTGGGTTTCCTAATAATGCTACATTAATCACAGGTAGCCCCTCCTCTATTATTGTAAAGAAATATTTTTAGCATCAGATTTTCTAATAGCAAGGTCAAAGCCTCTAAATCTGATTATAATTGGGTCTCCAAATGGAGCAACCTTTTTAACTTCTATTTCAGTACTATTTATACATCCAAGTGCAAGTAATCTTTTAGATAATTTAATATCTCCATCTATACTATTAATAAGTCCTTTTTCTCCTATTTTTAAATCGTAAACAGTCATTATTAGCACCTCCTAATGAAATTCATTATCATTAAAATTGTAACAAGTATGATACAAAAAGTCAAGAATTATAGAGGCAATTGAACACTGAGACCCCTAATATTTATTCTAAATAAATTGAAAAATATTTTAATCTAAATTAGGTGTTTTTATATCTTTTGTATTATAATGTAAGATGATAGATAAAATTTGGAGGAATTAACTTAATGAAAACTAGAAAAATGACATTTTTAGGTCTTATGATAGGGTATAGTTTAGCTTTATATGTATTAGAGACATATATACCAAATCCTCTTATAGTTATATTTCCAGGGGCAAAATTGGGTTTGAGCAATATTATAACTTTAATTTCATTAATGTTGTTAGGTGTCAAAGATACTGTTATAATTGTTACTATCAGGGTAATTTTGTCATCAATATTCGCAGGTCCTTTGTCCTATCTTCTATTTAGTATAGGAGGAGCTTATCTAAGTCTTTTATTTATGTATTTAGCAAGTAAAATAAAAGGTCTATCATTGATAGGGATAAGTATCATAGGTGCAATAGGACATAATATAGGTCAATTAATAGTTGCAAGTTTAATCATAGAAAATATACTTGCTATAGGATACTTACCATTTATGTTAATGGCATCATTAGTAACGGGTATGTTTGTAGGCTTAGTGTCTAGGTATACAGTACCCAAGCTGGAGCATTTTTATAGTAAGTTTTATTGACATAATATTGACAAAATATAATATTGTTTGATAAAATGTATATAAAAATATACAAATTTGTAATAGTGGTGATTATTATGGCGAACAGTGAATTAGAAGCGTTAAAAAATGAGATTGAAGCAGTTAGAGAAGAGATAAATACATACATAGAATATCCAGAAATATTTCAAGAAGAGTTAGTAGAATCAAGTAAGAAAATAGATATATTAATAAATAAATACATGTACTTAAGCAAATAGCCCACAGTTGTGGGTTTTTTTGTATCAAAAATTAACAGATAGCCATATTTTACATATATTAATAATAATATTAAGATATAAAATAGTATTTCTGGTGTGTAAATTATCTGTAGGACATAATTATGATTAAGTCAGGAGGGGTTTATATTATGGTTGATATAGGAAGTAAGGAAATAGCAATAAGATTATTTTTAGCCCTAATAATTGGAGGAATAATAGGTTTAGAGAGAGAAAAAATAAGGCAATTTGCAGGATTTAGGACACATATATTAATAGCAATAGGTTCTTGTATTGTTTCAATAACTTCAATTCAGTTGTTTTCTGATTATAATTTATATACAAATGCCGACCCAGCAAGAATGCCTGCTCAGGTATTATCTGGAATTGGTTTTTTAGGAGCAGGAGCAATTTTAAAAAATAAAGGTGGAGTAAAGGGGCTTACTACAGCTGCTGGGATGTGGGCAACTGCATGTATCGGAATAGCAGTAGGTTATGGTTATTATGAATTATCAATTTTAGGTGGGCTATTTGTAATGATAGCATTATTTGTACTTAGGATAATAAATACTTTTCTATTCAGTCAAGAAAAAAATGTTTTGATATTAAAATTAAGTAATTTGGATTCAATACCTTTTTTATATGATAAATTTGAAAAAAGTCAACTTATTGTAAGAAACATGGAAATAGAATGTCGTAATGAAGAATACTGGAAGGTTAATTTTTTTGTATCTTATGGCAAGAGAATACACTTACATGATGTTATGAAAGAAATAAATATGATAGAAGGAGTAATAAATGTAGATTATTTGGACTAAAATATATACAATATATTTTGTAAAGAGAATAAAATATAAATCAAATCAAAATAGAGGTGTATTATATGGAAACTGATAGAAGTAAAATAGAAGAAAAGTATAAGTGGAAGATAGATAAGATGTATTCTAGTAAAGAAGATATAGAAAAAGATATAAGCAAAGTAAAAAGTCTTATTCAAGAAGTAAAAGAATATAAAGGGAAAGTTTCTGAGAGTAAAGAGAATTTATATAAAGTATTAAATATTTCTGAAAATGCATCTAGAATTGTTCAAAATCTATATGTATATACTCATATGAAACAACATGAAGACACTAGAATTAATGACAATCAAGGTAGAGCTACTAAGACAGAGATGTTATCGACTGATTTGGGTGTAGCTACTTCTTATATAGTTCCAGAAATACTGGCTATAGAAGAGAATAAATTGAATGAATATTTAAAGGATGAGAAGTTATCTTTTTATACAAAGTATATCAAGGATATATTAAGGGATAAACCTCACACTTTGAGTGAGAAAGAAGAAGAAATACTTGCAGCTACATCAGAATTATCGACGGTTCCAGAAAATGTATATGATATGTTAACATATGCAGATATGGAATTTCCTGAGATTGAAGATGAAAAAGGCAATAAAGTTAAGCTTTCTCATTCTAATTACTCTTTATTTATAAAAAGTAAAAATGGTAGAGTTAGAAAAGACGCTTTTGAAGGCGTATTTTCAACTTATGGAAAATATAAAAATACATTTGCATCAACACTTTATGGTGGTGTAAAGTCAGAAATATTTTATGCAAAAACTAGAAAATATAATTCGGCAATAGAAGCTTCTTTATTTTCAGATGATGTAAGTTTGGATGTCTACAATAATCTTATATCAGCTATAGATGAAAGTCTCCCTACTTTGAATAAATATGTTGAACTTAAAAAGAAATTTTTAGGTCTAAATGAAATACACATGTATGATTTATATGTTCCTTTGACAGATAAGTTTGACATGGATATACCATATGATAAAGCACAAGATATCATATTAGAGGCACTTAAGCCTTTGGGAGAAGAGTACTTGAAAGTTATAAAAAGTGCATTTGAAGAAGGTTGGATTGATGTATATGATAATGAAGGTAAAAAAGGAGGAGCTTATTCTTGGGGAAGTTATGATTCGCATCCTTATATATTAATGAGTTATAAAAATGACCTTAATTCTCTATTTACTTTAATTCATGAGTTAGGGCATTCTGTTCATAGTCATTATTCAAGAACAAGTCAGCCATTTTTATATTCGGACTATAAAATATTCGTTGCAGAAGTTGCATCTACTTTAAATGAATTACTTCTTATAAATTATTTATTAGAAAATTCTAAGTCTAAAGATGAAACTATATATCTATTAAATTATTATTTAGAACAATTTAGGACTACAGTTCATAGACAAACTATGTTTGCTGAATTTGAGAAAATTGTACATGGAAGGGTAGAGAGTGGAGAGCCACTTACTGCTGATGAATTTACTGACATATACTATAAATTAAATGAAAAGTATTATGGAAAATCTGCAATAGTAGATAAACAAATAGGAATAGAGTGGGCTAGAATCCCTCATTTTTATTCAAACTTCTATGTATATAAGTATGCTACAGGATTTTCGGCTGCAAGTGCTTTAAGCCAACAGATACTTTCAGAAGGTAGTACTGCTGTAGATAGATATATAAACTTTTTAAAAAGTGGAGGGTCAGAGTATCCTTTAGAACAATTAAAATCTGCTGGTGTAGACATGACAAAAAAAGAATCTATAGAGGAAGCTTTGAATGTATTTGATGGTTTAGTTAATAAACTAGAAAAAGAGTTATAGAATATAATAAATCAATCAAAGATAACTTAAAAAAATTAAACTAATTTAGAATATACCCTATGAAATTAAATTTTTACATGCATTTAACAATATTTACACTTACTTAACCTCGCTCTAATATTCACTTAACAAAAAATATGTATTATTAAAATATAGAAAATATGAAAACAAAAAAATTAAAATATAAGCGGGGGTAAGTGAAATGTTTAAAAAGAAAATAGGAGTTCTTTTAGCTAGTACAATGTTAGTTGGAGTTTTAGCAGTAGGATGTGGCTCTGGTTCAGGAGGTTCAGGAGACTCAAATAAGGTTTCTGTTTCAGGTTCAACTTCAATAGGTCCTCTTATGGAAACTATAGGAGAAAAGTTTCAAGAAAAAAATGAAGGTGTTAGTGTAGAAGTACAACAGATTGGTTCTTCTGGAGGTATAAAAAATGCTATGGAAGGAACATCTGAGATAGGGATGAGTTCAAGAGATTTAAAAGATGAAGAAAAAAGTGCTGGATTAAAGGAAACTAAGATAGCAATAGATGGAATAGCATTAATAACTAATACTGCTAACCCAGTAAAAAATCTAACAATGGATGATGTTAAAGGTATTTATACAGGAAAGATAACTAACTGGAAAGACGTAGGAGGAAATGATGCACCAATAGTAATTGTATCAAGAGAAGAAGGTTCAGGAACTAGAGATGGGTTCCAAGAAATTGTAGGATTCAAGTCAGAAGAATTAACTAAAGATGCACAAATAAGTGATGGTTCAGGAAATATAAAAACTACAGTTGAAGGAAATGAAAATGCTATAGGATATATATCATTTGGATATGTTGATGAAAAAGTGAATAGTTTAAAAGTAAATGATGTTGAAGCAACTGATGCCAATGTAATAGCTAATAAATATCCAATATCAAGACCATTTATACTAGTTAATAAAGAAGATAACTTATCAGAAAAAGGCAAAGCTTTAATAGATTATATATTAAGTGATGAAGGACAAGCTCTTGTTTCAGAAAAAGGATTTATTAAAGTTAATCAATAAGATGAATATTTAATATAAAATAGATATAGTACCCTGCAAGATAAGCACCTAAAAATGTTGCTTATTTGCAGGGTATTGTCTATTATTGGTGGTATAAATATAAACATTTTAATTACATAATAGATATTTTAGTACATTATCTCTGAAGAATATTGGAATATTGACAAAATAATATTACAATGTTAGAATAAAAAGGAAATTTATTAAAATGTATTAAAATTTTTTAACAAAAATATTTTAGAAACTGAGAAGTATACCTTATTATTGGGCATCTAGAGGTATATGGAGTTAGTGGTGCAACCGGCTATGAATATAATCTTATATTGCATAGCCTTTTTTTGTTTTAAATTTAACAAAAATATTTAAAAATCTAAAAACTATTGCATTAGTAGTTAGATTTAATTTGATACGTGGAAATTTGGCTTTTAAAGTAGCCATTTGTTGGAAAAGGGGAATTTTTAAAAAAGTATAATGCAATTATAATAAAAAAATAAAGTCTTTATAAATATTAAGACATGAAATATAAACATTTTGTAACAATACATTTACCAAAATAATCCAATTTATTTTATATTATAACTATATAAACCATATAAATCAATACTCAAACTGGCTTATTGACAAGTTTCTAGAGAAATAATAAATTTATAATATAAAATTGCTTTAAGCTCCATTTTCCAACAATCGGAGACTTTGATTAGTATTTAATAATGAATCTTAATATTTAATACAATATTCAAGAATTATTCAAAAATACTTAAGTTTTATAGTCTAGTTTGTAAAGATATTATAAAATAATAATACCAGTTATATAAAAAATAAAACATCATAATTTGTAATAATTAAAATCTGAGACTATGATTGAAATATTTTTGAATGGAGTGGTGTAATGTATAACTTACTAGTTGTAGATGATGATGTTGATATTTTAAATATAAATCAAATTTATTTTTCAAATATAGGTTTTAATGTATATACATCTAAGACAGCTAAAAGTGCTATGAAGATAGTAGAAAGTGTGGTTTTAGATTGTATAATTCTAGATATTTCATTGCCAGACTTAGATGGATATAAAGTATGCAATGCTATAAAAGAAAAGGTTAACATACCTATAATATTTTTATCTAATTATGAACATGAGGAAGAAAGAGTTCAGGGATTTTTAGCTGGAGGGGATGATTATATAACAAAACCATATAGCTTAAAAGAACTTGAACTTAGAATATATGCGCGTATGAGGCAATATAAAAATATTACATCAGTTCCTAATGTGTTAAAGTTTTCATCTTTAGTAATAAATGTGAATTCAAGAAAAGTAACTTTTGACGAAAAAAGTATCGACTTAACCACCATGGAGTTTGAAATACTGCTGTTTCTAGCTGAAAATAAAGAACAAGTATTCTCAAAAATAGAAATATATAATCAAGTTTGGAAAATGCCTGATATTGGAGAACAACATACAGTACAGGTTCATATTGCACAGATGAGGAAAAAAATTAATTCTTTAAGCAGAGAACATCAGTACATTCAAACCGTATGGGGAAAAGGATATAAGTTTGTACCGTAAGTGAGATGCTGTAATCAATAAATAGTTCTTGTTTTATTTAGTACTACTATGAAAGAGATGTGGTTGATGCAATGAAAAAGTATAACATACTAAAAGGAACTCTCATTGTATTGATAGTCTCTCTGTTCGCAATAACAGGATTAAATCTTCTGTATAAATATGATAACAAATATACATATAAGTCTATTAGAGCAAGTAATGGAATCTTAACTATAAATAATGATACTTTTACTAAAAATAAACTTGTTTTCCTAATAGATGACTGGGAGTTTTATAATCATAAAATATTTAAACCGAATGATTTTATAAAGCAACATATAGAACCAGAATACATTTTTATAGGTCAATATCCAGATTTTTCTATGAGAAAAGAGAATCAGTCACCATATGGCAATGCAACTTATCGTATGAAGATAAAAAATGAAGGTAAGGATAAGGTGTTGAGTCTAGAGATTCCTGAAATTTTTTGCGCAAGTGAAGTATGGATAAATGGAGAAATAGTTTCTAAACTGGGAGAGGTAGGAACAGAAAAATATAAACCAAAAATTAAAAATTCAGTAGTGAGTTTTGTAGCAAAGAAAGATACAGAAATTATAATCAATGTTTCTAATTTCTCACATTATTATAGTGGTATGTATTATCCACCTGCATTAGGAGAAACAAAAGACATAAGTAATATGATATTTTATAGATTACTTTTTTATAGTATAATTTGTTTCACAACTTTTGCAATAGCTATATTTTCACTAGCTGTTTGGTTTTTATCAAAAAAAAGCAAACTCTACTTTTATTTTGGATGTATGTGTATTTTCTTTGCAATACATGTCTCATATCCTTTTGTACATTTACTGGGACTTCCCTTAGTAAACTTTACATATGCAGTTGAAGATGCATCATATTTTATAGCAGTCTTATGTATTATTTGTATAAATGGGAGTATATCAAAAATAGAAGAAAATAAAGGATATAGATTTTTAATTTTGCCATTAGGAATTACAATGTGTATCATATCTATTGTGATACCAGTTGTTCTTCTCCCATATGATATATATTTTGTTGACATGTATGGAAAATTAATAGATATATATAAATATATTGTATTTATTTATATCTTTGTGTCTTCACTAGTTTCAATCTACAAAAGGACATGCTCTAAACATATAAGTTCTTATATTTTAGTTTCAGTGAACATTGTGTTTGGTATTAGCATATTATTTGATGCAGTAACGAGTAATAGGTTTGAGCCTATATTTACTGGATGGCAAACAGAATACTGTGGATTTATAATTGTAATTTTATTTTCTATTATGATGATACATAGGAACAGGATGATAATAAAGGAAAATGAAAAACTCACAAAGAATCTTGAACATGAAGTTGAAGTAAGAACTAGTGAACTTACAACACTATTAAATGAACGTAAAAAGTTTTTGGCTGATGTAGCTCATGATTTAAAGGCACCTGTTTCAGCTATACAGGCATTTATAGATTTAATAAAGGTTGGTAATATTCATGTAGATGAAGAGACAAAATCTTATCTATATGCCATAAATCAAAAATCAAATGAGGTACAGAATAGAGTACGTAGTCTACAAGAATTTACATCACAAGATAAAGAGATTGGTATTAGTGAGAAGATATGTCTAAATGATTTTATCAAAGAGATATATGAAAATAACTTACCAGACACACAAGCATGTGGTGTAAATTTTGAATTGAGTATATTAGATAAAAAAATATATGCAAAGATAAATAAAGAAAGATTGGCTAGAGCATTTGAAAATTTAATTTATAATGCTTTAAGCTTTACTTCATATGATGGGAAGATAAGTTTGTCAATGAATAAAGAAGATGGATTTGCAGTTATTAAGGTTTCTGATAATGGGAAAGGAATACCACCAGAAAATATACCAAAGATATTTGAACGATTCTTTACAGCAAGAGATACTGATATTTCAACAGGTCAAGGGTTAGGGTTATATATTGTAAAGTCCATTATAAAAGAACATAATGGAGAAGTTTTTGTAGATTCGCAGTTAGGAAAAGGAACTGTTTTTACAATAAAATTAAGTCTATGTTTTTCATAATAATGGGTTATTTAATATAAAAGAATAATGATATTTAGGAGTGATTATAATGCAAACTAAGATATTAATAATAGATGGAGACAAGAATAATTGCCAGGAATTGAAAAACTTTTTAGAAGGAAAAGGGATAACTATAGATTTAGCATATAGCTGTGAAGAAGCTATTGGAAAAATATTTAGCAATAGATATGATTTAATATTTTTAGAGATAATCCTAACTGATGGTGATGGATGGACTCTTTGTAAGAAAATAAGAAATGTAACTACTTGTCCAATTGTTTATATGACTTACATAAATGAAGACCAAAGCATTTTAAATGCCTTAAATTCTGGAGGAGATGACTACTTAATTAAACCTCTAAATCTGGAAATTTTATATGCAAAAGTAAAAGCAATTTTAAGAAGAGTAAATTCATATGTAAATAGCAATGAAAGTAATTCGAAATTAGAGGAATATAATAGAACTAGTGGAGTAATAAAATTAGAAGACAAAATAATAAAATTAACTCCAACAGAAAATAAACTATTAAATTATTTTATAGAGAATCCCGAAAAGACATTAACTACTAAAGAGATATATGAACATGTGTGGTTAAATGAATATTTAGAAGATAATTATAGTGTAGTAGTTGCAGTGAACGGATTGAGAAAGAAAATAGAAAAAGATTATAAAAATCCTCAAAAAATTATAACAATAAGAGGAGCAGGATACTATTTTAATAAGGAATAATATGAATGTATAGGTTATAAAGGACTAAATTTAATTAATAAATATCAATAGCAGATATAAGTAATGAGTTACATGGAAAATGTATTATTACTTATATCTGCTATTTTAATATAATCAAATAACATCATAATGTAAACTAAATGTCAAGAATAGTTCTAAAAGTAAAATCGATGTTAAAAAAGTGAATATAATTTTACACTTGTTTAACTTAATCCTAATATAGATTTAACTTAAAAAAAGTAGAATAAAAGTATAGAAAATTTAATTGATACGAATTATAAAAATTTAAATTTTGAATACAGAATTAAAATCGATAAGTATATTTTAATGGGAGGATATTATGATAGTAAAATCTAGGTTAGTAGGTTTAGAAAAAAATGACAATAATGGCAACAAGACAAAATATATAGTTGAAAAAGTAGCAAAAAATATTTTTCTACTTAGTGCTTTGGTAGCAGTTGCAAGTTTACTTTTGATAATAGGATTTGTATTTTATAAAGGTCTAAGACCATTTATATTTGAGGGATACTCATTTATAGATTTTTTAACTGGTGCAGATTGGGTTCCTTCTGCTAATAAATTTGGAATATCATCTATGATAGTAGCTTCAATATTTGCAACACTTGGAGCACTTGTGATAGGAGTACCAGTAGGAATATTAACATCTATATTTATAGCAGAAGTAGCACCTAAGAGATTAGCAAAAATAATGTCACCAGCAGTTGAACTTCTAGCAGGTATACCTTCAGTATTATATGGTGTATTTGGTCTTGCGGTGATAGTTCCAATGATACAAAACATATTCAATCTTCCAAAAGGTCAAAGTTTATTAGCAATAGTAATAGTATTAGCAGTAATGATGTTACCAACAATAATATCTGTATCAGAAACAGCTATAAGAGCAGTACCAAAAGCATATAAAGAAGGTTCATTAGCACTTGGTGCATCAAAAATAGAAACAATATTTAAAGTTGTATTACCAGCTGCAAAATCTGGAGTATTAGCTGCAGTGGTATTAGGAGTAGGAAGAGCTTTAGGAGAAACAATGGCAGTAATACTTGTTGCAGGGAACTCACCAGTTATGCCAACTTCAATAACAGATAGTGTAAGACCACTTACAACTAATATAGCACTTGAAATGGGATATGCGTTTGGTACACATCAAGAAATGCTATTTGCAACTGGAGTAGTATTGTTCACATTTATATTAATTTTAAACTTAGTTTTAAATAAACTTTCAAATAAGGCGGTAAATTAGGATGAGAAAGTTCAGAGAAAATACATTAAAGTTATTAGTATACCTATCAGCACTATTTACAATAGTATCGTTAGTAGTCATAGTAGGATTTATATTTATAAAGGGAATTGGAAATATGAATTTTAATTTCTTATTTAGCAATTATTCAGCATCAGGTGATGGTGGTATACTTCCAATGATAATTACAACATTATACACAGTAGTAGTTTCTATAGTTGTAGCAACTCCTATAGGAATCTTAGCTGCTATATATTTGCAAGAGTATGCAAAAAAAGGAAAAGCAGTTACAGCAATAAGATTTGCAACTGAAAGTTTATCAGGAATACCATCTATAGTGTATGGATTATTTGGAGGAATTTTCTTTGTTGTTACATTAAAAATGGGATACTCAATAGTTGCAGGTTCTCTTACAGTAGCAATAATAATTTTACCAGTAATAATTCGTACAACAGAAGAAGCTTTAAAGACAGTTCCTCAAGCATATAGAGAATCATCATTAGCATTAGGGGCTACTAAATTTCAGACTTTATACAAGGTAGTACTTCCAAGTGCGATACCAGGAATCTTATCAGGAGTAATCTTGTCGGTTGGTCGTATAATTGGGGAATCAGCTGCAATCTTACTTACAGCAGGTACTGTAGCTAAGATGCCAGGTGGAATATTTGATAGTGCAAGAACACTAACTGTACACTCATACTTGCTAACTAAAGAGAGTGGAGATATAGCAACAGCAGCTAGTATAGGAATTGTTTTGATAGTAATTGTATTAGCACTAAACATGCTAGCAAGATTTGTCGCTAAGAAATTAAATAAGGCTAATTATTAAATTTAAGAGGTGTGAATAATGGAATTAATCGATAAGATAAAAATGAGTGTAAAAGATTTGGATTTATTTTATGGTGACAAGCAAGCATTAAATAAAATAAATATGGATATAAAAGAAAATAAAGTTACTGCTTTAATAGGACCATCTGGATGTGGAAAATCAACTTTTATAAGAACATTAAACAGAATGAATGACCTAATAGAAGATGTAACGATTAAAGGAAACATCTTTGTGGATGGAGAAGACATATATACTTCAGATGATGTAATAAATCTTCGTACTAAAGTAGGGATGGTATTTCAAAAACCAAATCCATTTCCTATGAGTATATATGATAATGTTGCATATGGTCCTCGTACACAGGGACTAAGAGATAAGAAACAATTAGATAAGATTGTAGAAGAGAGTTTGAAAGGGGCAGCTATTTGGGATGAGGTTAAAGATAGACTTAAATCATCTGCATTAGGACTGTCTGGTGGACAACAACAACGTATATGTATAGCAAGAGCAATTGCTATGAGACCAGAAGTTATTCTAATGGATGAACCTACATCTGCCTTAGACCCAATTTCAACATTAAAAGTTGAGGAACTTATAGAAGACTTAAAAAAAGACTACACAATAGTCATAGTTACTCATAATATGCAGCAAGCTGCTCGTATATCAGATGAAACAGCTTTTTTCTTAAATGGAGAGGTTATAGAATTTAGTGATACAAAAACTATGTTTACCACTCCTGTAGATAAAAGAACAGAAGACTATATAACAGGTAGATTTGGTTAAAATATATAACTATAAAGGAGTTAGACAATGGTCAATAATAGCTTAGATATAAGTATTGATACTTTAAAGGAACAAACAGTACTTATGATGGAAAAATGTGAAGAAGCAATAGAAAAGTCTGTGACTTGTATGATAGAGAAGGATTTAGAGGGTGCAAGAAAAGTAGTAGAAAATGATGAAGAGATAAATAAATTGAGAGAAGAGATAAGAGATAAAAGTATAGAACTAATAGTATTAAAGCAACCAATGGCAAGAGACTTAAGATTTATCTATTCATTAGGAAATATATCAATAGAGTTAGAAAGAATAGGAGATTATGCAGCCAACATAGCTAGAGAAATGTTGAAAATAGGTGGAGAAGCTTATATAAAAGAGCTGATAGATATTCCTAAGATGGCAAAAGAGTGTAAGGATATGATGTCTCAGACTAGAGAAGCTTTAATCTTATTTGATGCAAGTATAGCTTATGATGTAGGAACTAAAGATGATATTGTAGATGGTTTGTATGAACAAGTACAAATTGATTGTCTAAAAATAATGCATGAAAATACGAATACTATAGACCAAGGAGTAAAACTTTTACTTATAGGAAGATACCTTGAACGAATTGGAGACCACATAACAAATGTATGTGAAAAGATAATTTTTGCAATTGAAGGTAAAATGGTAGAGATAGGATAAAAAAACTGCTTTAAAGCAGTTTTTTTTATTGTCTAAATTAAGAAGTAATTGATAAAAAAATATGATTAATGGGTAAATTTAAAAAATTGTGATATACTAGGAACATATTAAATATGAGGATGCGTATTTTATATAAGGTGCTTTTTAGGAGGTGGAACTTTGAAACTTCAAAAGATGGGTATGAGAACCATAAAGACAGGAATTAGTGTAACTTTATGTATGCTCCTTGGTGACTATTTAGTTGAGAATATGTTTTATTCTTTGGTAGCATGTATAATTTCTGTTCAAGATACAGTAAAAGGTTCTTTAAAAACAGGAATCAATAGAGTGGAAGGTACTATTTTAGGTGGTATAATAGGATTCATATTTGCCATCACTAAAGCTGGAGACCCATTTTTATGTGGTCTAGGAGTAATGTGCTCAATATATTTATGTAATCTGTTTAAAATAAAGTCAGTAGTAGTTGCTTGTGTAACCTTTCTGGCTATACATTTAGGTGTAGGTAATAATGACCCTGTATATTATTCTTTACATAGAGTATTAGATACATCTGTAGGTGTTTTATTTGGGGTACTTGTTAATTATTATGTTGCTAGACCAAATTATCTAAATAGTGTTATAGATGAATTTAAAAAGATAGAAGAACTTTCAATGTTACTTATTGAAGATAAAATACTCAGAAAAAATAATTTAGATGTAGAGAGATTTGAAGAAGAAGTAGAAAAATTAGAAGAAATATACTCAAAACTTATTGATGAGTTGGATTATAGTTTGAGTGAAACTAATATAGAAAAAATTGAGAATGCCTTAAGGATATGTAGAGAGATACATTTTCACATGCAGTCTATAGAGTTACTAGAAAATAAACTTTATTTGAAGGAGCATACATATAAATACCTTAAGAAAATATATAATGTAGATGAATTAGACTGGAATATAGATGAAGAAAAAAGTCCTGTATTCAACTATCATTTAATGAAAATAATGCTTGAAATAGAGATGTTAAAGAAATTAAATAAATTATATCAATAATAGTAAGTAAATAATAAATAAAAAATAGTATCTTTGTAAATATTAAACATATATAAGTTTAATTTACGGAGGTACTATTTTTTATGGATACTAGAAATGATAATTCTAAAATATTAGAAATATATAAGATGAAGCTTTTTGGAGAACTTGTAAAGACAGTTTGGAATGATGATACAGAGGATATTGAAAACTTACCTGAAAAAATATTAAATGAAAACTTAAATGAAAATTTAAAAACTAATTTTGGTGAAAAATTTGATAAAGATACTATGGTAAATTTAATTAGGGTGACTATGGGATTAGATGTAACAGGAGACACAGACAAAAATTTAAAAGATACACTACATGAAGCTGTAAATTTAGATGAAGTCAAAAGACCAATAATATCTATAATATCAGATGCTTGCAAATATTGTGATGAAAATAATAAGGAAGATAAGTCATGTAAAATAAGAAGCAAGCATATTAATTGTAATGAGGAAGATGTATGTAGTGCTTGTGGTGATTGTGTATCAAGATGTAAGTTGGGTGCAATATCAGATAAGATAGAATTTATACCAATGATAAAATTGTTAAAAGACATAAAGAGTCCCGTATATGCAATAGTAGCACCAGCTTTTGTAGGTCAGTTTGGAAAAGATGTAAGCCCTGGTAAATTAAGAACTGCATTAAAAAAGATAGGCTTTGAAGATATGATAGAAGTTGCTTTGGCGGCGGATATGCTTACTGCAAAAGAAGCATATGACTATTACGAACATATGAAAAAAGATGAAGAAGGATGCTTTATAACTAGTTGTTGCTGTCCTATTTGGGTCAGCTTGATACAGAATAGTTTTCCTCAAATATTGGAGAATGTATCGCCATCTGTTTCTCCTATGATTGCTTGTGGTAGAGCTGTAAAAATTTTGAATCCAGATGCTAAAGTTGTATTCATAGGTCCTTGCATGGCGAAAAAGAAAGAAGCAATGTTAGAAGATATAAAGGATGCAGTTGATTTTGTGCTTACATTTAAAGAGTTACAAGAAATATTTGATGCATTAGAGTTAAATCCAGCGATAATGGATGAAAGTAATAGAGTAGAGGCATCCCTTTCAGGTAGAGTTTATGCTAGAACAGGAGGTGTAAGTAAAGCAGTTAAATTATCAGTTAGAAGAATTGACAAAAACATAAAATTTGAAGAAAAAGCATTTGAAGGAACAAAAGAATGTATGGACGGTTTAAAGAAAGTTTTAAATAATGAGATAGAAGCTACATTTATAGAAGGAATGGGGTGTGTAGGAGGCTGTGTGGGAGGTCCTAAGCGTATTCTAAGTGTAGAAGAAGGAACTAAAAATGTCGATGAATATAGTGAAAGTACAAATATGGAAACTCCGTTTGACAATTTAAATGTATTACAATTTTTAACTTCTTTGGGAATCAAAAGAGTAGACTCTTTAGGAGAAAAGGAAGAAGAAAAAGTTAAAAAAATATTTAGTAGAGATATAAAAAGCAATAAGAAAGAGAATAAGTATAAAAAATAATTTTTTTACTCTTAAACTTATGCTTTTATAAAAGGGAGATATGGGGGATGAAAATTAAAGATAATAAGACTGCTTTTCATGTAATTATAAGGATATTTCTTATAGCTGTTTTAATTTTAACTGGAACATTATTAGAAGAAAAAATTAATAATGTTCCAGTCCAAAATATAAGCACAAAAGATGAAAATACACTAGAATTACTTTCTCAAAATAATACTTTAGGAGAAATTATGTATAAAGCATCTCAAGAGGAAACAAAAGGGCCAGGAGCTACTTCTGAAAAAGTAGCATACATAACAATAGATGATGGACCATCAAAATATACAAATGCACTTCTTGATATTTTAAAAGAAAATGATGTCAAAGCGACATTTTTCATGCTTAATCAAAATATGAAAAACCATAAGGAAGAAGTAAAAAGAGTATTAGAAGAAAAAAATTCAATAGGTTTTCATAGTGTAAGTCATGATATACATAAGCTATATAAAAGCCCAGACGTAACAGTTGGTGAGTTTAATACATGTAATGATACTTTACAAGATATAACTGGTCAGAGCTCAAAATTAATAAGATTGCCATATGGAAGTAAGCCATATATGCCAGAAGGTTCATATAGTAAACTTATGGCAAATGATTACTTAATTTGGGATTGGAATTTGGATACACAAGATTGGAAATCTTCTACAAGTCAAATAGTTAGTAATATATTGTATTATGGAAGAAAAAGAGATGAATTGGTAGTGTTAATTCATGAGAAAGAACAAAGTTTAAATGCTCTAAATAACATTATAAGAATTTTAAAAGAGAGAGGATATACAATATTACCGATTACAGAGAATATCACACCTAAAAATTTCTGGCAAGAAAACTTATAATAAATTTAAATATAGTAAAAAATAAAGTAAATTATTTATGAAATAAAACATATAATTTATAAAATAGAATATAAAAAATATAGAATAATAAAGGAAATATAAAGAAAATATAATTTAAAATTAAGAAAATACTGTTAAGATTTAAACAAAATAATAGTATAATTTACTGTCATGATAAAATAAGTTGGAAAGATGGTATAGAAAATAACAATTATCATAAAATATAAAAAGATAATTGAGAAAATTCAGAAAAAATAAAATAAAAATAATTGACAAAAAGAATAATATTTGTATATAATAATATGTAACATTAAAGACTGAGAAGAAGAGGAGTAAGTAAATACTACTAAAAGAGAGGAAAATTCATTGGCTGTAAGATTTTCTAAGTATAAGGTTTACTGAATGTAGCTTTGGAGTTTCTAAACTGAACTGTTAGTAAGTTTAGACGGTTAGAACCGTTAAATTCTTTGAGAGTCAAAGTTGATAAAATAACATTAAGTAATATTTAGTTATATATTAATGTGTTTTAAGCTTTGGAATTAAGGTGGTAACGCGAGCTTTTCGTCCTTTTTAAAGAGGATGAAGGGCTCTTTTTTATTTCTAGAGATATTTTAAAAATTTATTTATAAAAATATAGGAGGCAAGACAATGGAAAATACGAACTTATCAAAAACTTATAATCCAAAAGATTTTGAGGCTAGGTTATATAAAAAATGGATGGACGAGGGGTATTTTAAATCTAAACCAAACCCAGATAAAAAGCCATTTACAATAATGATGCCACCACCAAACATAACAGGACAATTGCATATGGGACACGCTCTTGACCATACACTTCAAGATATATTAATTAGATGGAAGCGTATGGATGGGTATGAAGCTTTTTGGCTTCCAGGAACAGACCATGCTTCTATAGCAACTGAAGTTAAAGTTGTTGAAAGAATAAAAAAAGAAGAAGGTAAAACAAAGTATGAAATAGGTAGAGATGAATTTCTAAAGAGAGCTTGGGAATGGAAAGATGAATTTGGAGGAAAGATATCTAATCAGCTTAAGCAATTAGGAGATTCTTGCGATTGGGATAAAGAGAGATTTACTATGGATGAAGGGTGTAATGAAGCAGTTATAGAATTCTTTGTAAAATTGTATGAAAAAGGTCATATATACAGAGGAAATAGAATAATAAACTGGTGCCCAGATTGTAAAACTACTTTATCAGATGCAGAAGTTGAACATGAAGAACATGACGGAAACTTTTATCATATAAAATATCCACTAAAAGATAGTGAGGATTTCTTAGAAATAGCTACAACTAGACCTGAGACAATGATAGGAGATACTGGTATAGCAGTAAATCCAGAAGACGATAGATACAAACACTTAATAGGAAAAACAGCAATACTTCCATTAGTAGGAAGAGAACTTCCAATAGTTGCAGATAGTTATGTTGACTTAGAGTTTGGAACTGGTGCAGTTAAGATGACTCCAGCACATGACCCTAATGATTTTGAAGTAGGATTAAGACATAATCTTGAACAGTTAAATACTATGAATGAAGATGGAACTATGAATGAAGTTTGTGGAAAATATGAAGGTATGGATAGATTTGAGTGTAGAAAAGCTATCGTAGCAGACTTAAAAGAGCAAGGTTACCTAATTAACATAAAAGAGCATAATCATAATGTAGGAACTTGTTATAGATGCCATACAATAGTTGAGCCTAGATTATCAGAGCAATGGTTTGTTAAGATGGATGAACTTGCAAAACCAGCTATAGATATTCTTAAAAATGGAGAACTAGAATTTGTTCCAGAAAAATTTGATAAAACTTATTTACAATGGTTAGAAAATATAAGAGATTGGTGTATATCAAGACAATTATGGTGGGGTCATCAAATACCAGCTTATTATTGTCAAGAATGTGGAGAAATAGTAGTAGCAAAACAAATGCCTGATAAATGTCCTAAATGTGGAAGCACTCATTTTAAACAAGATGAAGATGCATTAGATACTTGGTTTAGTTCTGCACTATGGCCTTTCTCTACTCTAGGATGGCCAAATAAAACTGAAGCTTTAGACTACTATTACCCAACAAGTGTACTTGTTACAGGATATGATATAATATTCTTCTGGGTAGTTAGAATGGCTTTTGCAGGTATGTTCTGTATGAATGAGAAGCCATTTGACCATGTATTAGTTCATGGATTAGTAAGAGATTCTCAAGGTAGAAAGATGAGTAAATCTTTAGGAAATGGTATTGACCCATTAGAGATAATCGAGCAATATGGAGCTGATGCACTAAGATTTACATTAACAACTGGAAATTCCCCAGGAAATGATATGAGATTTTATATGGAAAGAGTAGAATTTGCTAGAAACTTTGCTAATAAATTGTGGAATGCATCAAGATTTGTATTTATGAATATTGATGAAGATATAATTAAAAACATAACTAGAGAAAGTGTTAAAGATAATTTAACTCTAGCAGATAAATGGATAATATCAAGAGCAAATAATATTGTAAAAGAAGCAACTAATAACATGGATAAGTTTGATTTAGGAATAGCACTTCAAAAGATATATGATTTCACTTGGTCAGAGTACTGTGACTGGTATATTGAAATGGTTAAACCTAGATTATATGGAGAAGATACAGATGCTAAGTCTGCAGCATTATACACATTGACTTATGTTCTTGAAAAGATATTAAAATTATTACATCCATATATGCCATTTATAACAGAGGAGATATACACTTACCTTCCTACTGTTGAAGGATGTATAATAGTATCTGAGTGGCCAAAATATAATGAAGAAGATAATATGGTTGAAGAAGAAGAAATGATGAATTTATTGATGGAAGGTATAAGAAGTATAAGAAATGTGAGAGCAGAAATGAATGTACCACCTTCTAAGAAAGCTAAGTTGATAATAGTACCAAGTGAAGAAAAGGTAGAAGCTATTGAACTTGGTAAAGATTATTTTATAACTTTAGCATCTGCTTCAAATGTTGAAATAGCAAAAGATAAATCTAATGTTCCAGAAGATGCAGTTGGAGTAGTTATTGATGGTGTTGAAATATTTATACCTCTTAATGAACTAGTTGACTTTGAAAAAGAAATTGAGAGATTATCTAAAGAAAAGAAAAAATTAGAGGGAGAAATAAAGAGAGTTAATGGAAAACTTGCAAACCAAGGATTCTTAGCAAAAGCTCCTGAAAGTTTAATTGAAGAAGAAAAAGCTAAAAAAGAAAAATTTGAAGAAATGATTAAATCTGTTGATGAAAGATTAACAAATTTAGAATCTAAAATAAAATAAATACTAGAGTTAATAAAAACATACAAAAAGTACGTAATCTGTACTTTTTGTATGTTTTTCTTTCTATATATACAAATATGATGTTATAATTCATTACAGATGTGTTATATTTTTATCTTATTTATGATGATATTAATCTTATATCTAAAAAATTTATGAGCAATAAAAATTTGCTATATTATGATATTTAATATAGGATGATAAAATACAGATTACGTTTGCCTTCATATATTTTTTGCACAATATATCTAGAAAAATAGATGAATTTATCATAATTTAAGTTTATGTATCAAAGATAATTACTAGAAGTAGTTTAATCGACAATTTAAGTTTGTAAAGAAATTTGAATATAAAAGTCAATGAGTACAGTTTGTAAATTGAAATAAAGTAAACTAAATGATATTTTAGATTTGGAGGTGATATTATGTTCAGGGTAGTTATATGTGATGACGAAAAAATACAAAGAAGCATACTTAAGGAATTTGCAGAAAAACTTTTGTCTGAAAGGTGTCTAAATTATCAAATACTGGAATTCTCTTGTGGAGAAGATTTAATATCTAAATACCCAGAAAAAATTGACATTATATTTTTAGATATCCAAATGAAAGATATCAATGGAATTGAGGTGGCTAAAAAGATAAGAAAGTTTGATGAAAAAGTAGAAATTATATTTACAACTGCTTTTTCAGAGTATGCCCCCCAGGGTTATGAAGTACGTGCTTATAGATATTTAGTAAAGCCTATAGAGTATAGTAACTTTGCAATGGGTGTAAATCTTTGTATTGATAACCTTCAAAGAAAGAAGGAGCGTTATATAGTTTTAAATAGTAAAAAAGGATTTAATAGAATACTTATAGATTCTATTTTATATGTTGAAACTGTAAAGAGAGATTTAGTTGTACATACATTAGGGAGAGATTATAAAGCCAATATGAGCATGAAACAAGCAGAAAAATTATTGTGTGAAAATGGATTTTTCAGATGTCATACAAGTTTTATTGTCAATTTGAGAAGGATAGAAGATCTTGGTGATAATATGATTACTATTAATGAGAAATTTATACCAATTAGTAAGTATAGACTCAAAGATTTAAAAGTAGCATTAACAAGCTTGTTATGTGATATAATGTATTAATTTTGAAAAAGGTAAATTAAAATATTTAAAAAATATTTAAAGTCATCACAGAGCTATTGATTTAAGACTGTCTTAATATAGAAAAAATTCTCTGTATTAAGACGGCCTTTATTATGATGTAAAATAGTAGCTTATAGATTCTAGGTATTGTTTCATTATGTGGAGTGCACAATTATAATAGATTAATTATTAGTGTATTATAGATAATTTCTATATGTAGTATTTTAGTTTTTTACTATGCATTAACATATATTAAATTTTACAATATGACTCCAAAAAAGCATATAGATATTGCACCTACAGCTATTGAGATAGCAATAGACTTGAATTTATAAGCTACTAATAGTACTATTATACCTGATATAATTTTGGGATTAGTTAATGACATATATAGATTATCTCCATTAAAAAAAATATCTTTTGCTATGAGTGAACTAAGTATAGCAATAGGTATAAACTTCATGATGTCTTTAATAGAATCAGGCATATCATTTTTTGAAAGTATTATCATAGGTAAAATTCTTGGAATATAAGTAACAATTGCCATACCTAAAATAACTACAAGTATGTAATTAGTATTCATGGATTTCCTCCTTCTTGCGAGTTAACTTTTGTATATAAAAGCCAAATAAAGCAGATAAAATAGATGCTATTATGATGACTAAACTACTTTTAAAGAAAGTATATAAAATTATTGATAATAGGATAGAAAGCGTTGAAACTAGTATGTATACTTTACTTTTAATTTGATTAACTACTAATGTTATGAACATTGCTATAAGTAGAAAGCTTGCTACAGAATCACTTATAGTGACAATTTCTCCAAGAAATGCTCCTAAGAAACAACTACCAGCCCATACTAGTATACAAAGATTGTTTAGGTATAATGCGTGTTTATCTGTCCAATTACTATAAGTATATTTTTCTAAGTTTATAGCAAATGTTTCATCTGTAACACCATGACAAAAATACATTAAAAACCTCATATTTTTATTTTTTATATGCATATGTAAGTTGGAGCTCATTAAAAAATTACGAAGATTCAATATAAATGTGGTTAGTACTATTGAAGTTATACTTCCATTTGAAGCTAGCATTGAAGCAGCCACAAACTGTGAACTACCTGCAAATACCATAAGTGACATCATTAGTATGTAAAAGGCAGATAAACCTGCTTTTTGAAGCATAATACCACAAATAAGTCCTAATGGGATATATCCTAGAAATATTGGGATTGATGTCAGAAAACTTTCCTTTAAAATTTCTTTTCTTGATATTTCTTCTTTCAAATATAATCACCTCTTTAAAATAATGAATATTTATAAAATTCTATAAATATTTGTTTCATTTTATTATATCTATTTTAATTAGTTATATCAATGTCTGAGGCAATACAGTATATATTAAAATAAGCATTTATAATTTGTAGAATTTATAGTAATGAATTTATAAATAGTTTAGTTCTATTAAAAGATTCCCTTTTATGCAATTTATTTATTGAAATATGATATAATATATAAGGGTTTAGGTATCAATCCTTAGGATAATGACTATATAAATTTTATGAGTGTGCAGAGTGCAAGTTTTTATGTGCTGATTTAAATATATATTTATTCGCTATCTTGAGTGTTTTTTTACATATTGATTCATACATTGTAGAATGTATTACAAGACAATTACATTTAAATTAATGTTCTTATAGTATATAAATAATTATTCCCATAAATAAAATTGAGGTTTATGATATTTAAGTAAAAAAGTAGAATGTGTAATTGGTGGTTAATTATAAATATATATGAATAAAGTATACAAGGGGATTGTCTAATAAGAAGGATAATCTCCTTTTTACAAATAATTCTAAATTGTGATATAAATCTAAAAATTTTATCTTATTATTTAACAATTTAATGATAATAATTGATATAATGAATATAAATTGAATATATAGTATACTTAATTTATGTTTTTAGAAGTAAATATGGCATTTAAAAGAGAAATTGTGCAACTTAAATTAAAATTTAAGATGAACTATTAACATAGATATATTAAAAACTTTTAGTAATGGAGAATATATGTGATATGAATAATAAAGTTAAGGTTGCAGTATTAGATACAGGAATAGATAAAGAACATGATTACTTAAAGGATAACTTAGTTGGAGGAATTGCTTTTGAATGTATACATGATTATATTTTTATATCAGATAAATTTGATGATGAAGATGGTCATGGAACTGCTTGTGCATCAATAATAAAGAAGGAGTATGAAGATGTAGAGCTATTTGTTATAAAAGTTTTAGGTAAAGATAGCATCGCAAATATAAAAGTTCTTGAAGAAGCATTAAAATATCTTTTAGACACAAACATAAGATTGATTAACTTAAGTTTATCAGTCATAGGAGTAGAAAGTGTCAAGGGATTATTTTAAGTTTGTTATGAATTGTTTAGAAAAGGGAAAATAATAGTATGTTCATTATCTAATGAATTTGACTTAAGTTATCCAGCAATGTTTAATAATGTTATAGGAGTGAGAGGATTTACCTTAGATGTAGATGATTCTTTTTGGTACAATAAAAAATATGATGTTCAATGTGTTATGGATAGTAATTCGTATATAAGTTGTGATATAAATAATTCTTATAGATTACCACCAAAGTGTAATAGCTATGTAGCAGCAAAATTTACTGGTAAAATAGCTAAGATATTGTCTGAAAATCCAGATATAACGATATCTGATTTAAATGATAAACTTGAACTATTAGCAATTAAAAATAATTGGGATAGTTTTGATTTAGATGAATATAGTAGAATTCCAAACTTTAAACTAGATTTGTATGACAAAGAAAATGTTCTTCTTATGAAAGTCGCTGATGTTATTAGAGATTGCTTAAATATTAAAGTTGATAATGAAAAATTATTTCAATGTAGTCTTTTTAATAAAGAGATAGGATTAGTTTATGATAATTGTTTTAGTTTGCTTCAAAAACTAGAACGGGTATTTAACATAAAATTTAATTATATGGATATATCAAAGTATGATTTAGTTTCGATATATACATTAACTGAGTTAGTAGAAATGTATAAAAACAAAAAATTATAAATAAGGAATTAGTAATTAGATTTAATGTATAAGGTATTAGATTATATGTATTCTTTGTCAGTAGATTAAAAGCAAAAAATATACTATAATTAGATAACATAAAAGAAAATGCCGATACAGGGGGAATTAGATAATGAAATATGAAGAAGCATTAGAGTACATATCACAAACCAATAAGTTTGGTATAAGATTAGGTCTAGAGAATATTGGAAAATTATTAGAATTATTGGGGAACCCACAAGAAACTTTAAATATAATACATGTAGCTGGAACTAATGGAAAAGGCTCAGTGTGTTCTTTTGTTTCTAATATACTAAGAGAGTGTGGATATAAAGTTGGTTTATATACATCTCCGTATTTAGAAACCTTTACTGAACGTATAAGAGTAAATGGAGAAAATATACCACAAGACGATGTTGCTAGGATAATTGAATTAATAAAAGAAAAAATAGATATTATGGTAGAACAAGGCTATGCATATCCAACGGAGTTCGAGGTGGTTACTGCAATGGCATTTTATTACTATTCAGAACAAAATGTGGATTTTGTTGCTTTAGAAGTTGGTTTAGGTGGAAGATATGATGCTACCAATATAATAACAAAATCACTTGTAAGTGTAATAGCATCTATAAGTTTAGACCATACAGGAATACTTGGAGACACAATAGAAAAAATAGCATATGAAAAGGCTGGGATAATAAAGGAAAATGGAGTAGTACTAGTATATGACCAAACTGATGAAGCAAAAAATGTCATAAAGTCAGTTTGTAATGAGAAAAAAGCACAATATACAGAAGTTAATTTTGATGATATAAATATAAAAAAATCAGATATAGACTCTCAAATATATGACTGTACTGTAATGAAAGAAATTTACAAAGACCTTGAAATAAAATTGATAGGTGAACATCAGATAAATAATTCTATATTGGCGATGAGTGTAATAAAATATTTAAAAGATATAAACAAATTAGAAAAGATAAGTGAAGAATCTATAAGAAAAGGACTTATAAATACTAAGTGGCCAGGAAGAATAGAAAAAATAAAAGAAAATCCAATTTTTATAATAGATGGTGCGCATAATGAAGATGGAGCAAAATCTTTAGCAAAAGCACTTAATAAGAATTTTAAAGATAGAAGTTTAACCCTATTAATAGGTATGCTAGAAGATAAAGACATTGATAGTGTTTTAAATATATTATTGCCACATTTTAATAAGGTAATAACAACAACTCCTAATAATCCAAGAGCCATAAATTCAGATATATTAAAAGAAAAAGTATTAAAATATGTAGATGATGTAACATCAAAGCATGAGATAGAAGATGCAGTAAATTACACATTGGAAACATCAAATAAAGATGATGTTATAATAAGTGCAGGTTCTTTATATATGATTGGGACAGTTAGAACTTTAGTAAATAAATTATAACTTTATAAAATAAAAATATAAATACATGAATATAAATAAAAATATAAAAAAAGCTATCTAACTTAGTAGATAGCTCTTTTTTATATAAAGTAAGCTTTTAATAATTTTTCTGATGTTTATATAGTGGTAATTATATAGATTGACGGATAGCTTTAGATAGCTGGTCAGGGCAAGAAGTACCTTTTCCACCACAATCAATACCATTTAATTTATCAGCAACTTCAAGAGCATTTTGACCAATTATTAAGCTTCTAAGTCCTGATAAATTACCATTACATCCTCCTATGAACTCAGCATCAACAATCACATTATTTTCATCAACTTCAAAAACCATTTCTCTACAACAAACACCACTTGGGTTAAATGTTACTTTCATTAAAAAGACCTCCATTAAATATATTTCATTTTTTTAACATTAATAATAATACCAAATATATGCGTAATAATGCAACTATAAAGCATAATACAAGCTAATGAAATAATATATTATTGTAGTATATGTATTGTGGAGAGGAGGGGTTATGTGAAAATCTATATTTCTAACTATCTATCAAAGAGTATTAGTATAGTTGATTATTCTACACTTGAGCTAGAAAAGGAAATAGTATTAGAAGATAATATATATCCACATCATTTTTGCATAGAAAAAGAAAAAAATTTAATATACATACCTAGTTCAAGTAATGGGATACTCTATGTCTTAGATTTAAGCAATGATAAAATAATTGATACTGTTTCCATAGGAGGAAGTCTTAGTCAAGTTGTACTTAGTGATAATGAATTATTTGTAGCAAATGAAGATTCTAATAGTATATACGTATTGGATAAAAACACATTAAATCCAATAGGAATTATTGGTGTTGATAACATGCCACATGGATTTGATTTTGACAGAGAAAGTAAAAAGTTATATGTACCATGTATAAATTCAATAGTATGTATAGATACAATAAATAAAAATATACAAAAGAAAATTAATATGGACTTTAGAGCATGGCATATAGAACTTGATAAACAAAAGAAAGAAATGTATATATCAACACTTGATGGAAAGCTTATAATAGTTGACGAAGTAAGTATGGATATAAAAAAGGTATTATATGAATTCTTATTACCAGTAGAAATAAGATTTAATTATAGTGGGAAAAAAGTTTATGTTGCTGATTTGGGTTATAATAATGTGAGAATTTTAGATTATACAACAAGTAGATACATTGGGAATATTGAGATAAATGGAATTCCACAGGGATTAGAAATATCTAAAGATGAAAGGTTATTATTTGTGTCAGATACACAAGAAAACTCAGTGAAAGTTTACGAAACTGCAAATAACAAATTAATAAAAGAAATCAAGGTAGGAAAAGAGCCTACAACTATAATTTGTTTGTAGGCTTTAATGTATGTCTCTTATAAGTAAGTCGATAACTTCGGCATACATATAAGATGCATTATTTTTCCAGTTGTTGCAAATAAGCTTTGCCTGTTTCTCTGATGAAACATTTAGATTTAAATCTATTAAGTTAGACTGATTTTCTATGACTCTAAGGTTGACAATAAATTCATTATCACTTTGTTTTACAAAACTAGACTTTACTTGAGTATCTGCTAGTAAATTTTCTTTATTAGAATCTATATACTTGTCTATTTTTTCTGTAACACTAGTAGGTATTCGATTAAAGAAGTATTCTAGACTTTCTACGCCTCTTTGAGTAAGAGCATAATATTCTCTGTCAGAGTCTTTATATGTAGTCAAAAACTTAGATTCCATAAGCTGAGATAAAAGCTGTTGTAATGAAAAATAATTCATCATCTCAGTCTCTAATACTACTTGAGTTATTTGAGAATTAGTTAAATCCATTTTAATTTTTTCTAATATATATAAAATTAAAAGTTTATGATACGCTAATTCTTCAGACGAGTTTTCAAACA
Organism: Clostridioides sp. ZZV14-6387; assembly: GCF_020657835.1. Taxonomy (NCBI): domain Bacteria; kingdom Bacillati; phylum Bacillota; class Clostridia; order Peptostreptococcales; family Peptostreptococcaceae; genus Clostridioides; species Clostridioides sp. ZZV14-6387. The sequence continues at coordinate 3,952 of NZ_JAGWCW010000004.1, read as the reverse complement.
TAAATATCATCCTCCGTCAAACTATTTCTATATATAATATATTAAACTAATTCATACAAAATTAAAAGAACAATTTATATAGTATTATTAATCTTTAACAAATCATATAAAATTAATTTTACAAATAAATACAGAGAAACAGGGCTGCTAATTAGCAGCCCTGTTGATACCCAGGTGTCAAAATTTACTATCTATTTTCCAGCCATTTGTCTTTCAGCCATTTCAACTAATTTCTTAGTCATGTATCCACCAACATATCCATTTTCTCTAGCTGTTAAGTTTCCTTTGTCTATGTTTTCATAGTTAGATAAACCTATTTCGTTAGCTATTTCTAATTTCATTTGGTTTAAAGCAGCTTTTGCTTCTGGCACTACTGTTCTGTTTGAATTTGACATAGTAAATTTCCTCCTCAAATAATTAGTTTATGATGTCTAACAACACTTTTATTTATGTGATGTTAATACTAATTTCTCCAAAATAAAAATAATATATACAGAAAAATAAAGGTAAAAATGTAAAAAATATTAAAAAATTAAATAAACGGGTATTTTAGAGCGTTTAACTAGAACGATATAGATTTTGTTTTTTTACTTATTGTCTTATAAATTAAATATTACAGTACTTTTTTGAGCTAAAAAAAAATAAATTTTAAATATAGAAGAAATTATTTAAAAGGGGGAATAGTATGAAAAGAGAAGTCAAAAGAACTAAAGCTTTGATATATAGTGTTTTATTTTTTTCATTATTATTAGTATTAATATTTGCTCTTGTTTATGGAATAAAGTATATGTGTTCTAAGTCTGATAACTCAAAAATGCCTATATATAAAGTTGATACAAATGAGAAAAAAGTAGCTTTAAGTTTTGATGTTGCTTGGGGAACTAATAATATGGATGAAATTTTAAAGATTTTAGATAAACATAATGTAAAAGCTACTTTTTTTCTAGTTGGTAGCTGGGTAGATGATAATCAAGATATTGTGAAGGCTATAGATGAAAAGGGACATGAAATTGGCAATCATTCAAATACCCATGCGAATTTGAAAGAAATATCAAAAGAAGACATAACAAAAGAAATAGAAACTACATCAGGAAAGATATTTAATATAACAGGGAAAAAAACAAATTTGTTTAGACCACCTTTTGGAGATGTAAACAACAAAGCTATGGACATTTGCAGTGATTTAGGTTATAAAGTAATTAAGTGGGATGTGGATTCTATAGACTGGAAAGAGCTTGGTCCAAACCATGTAATTGAAAAAGTAATAAAAGAATCTCAACCTGGCTCAATAGTTTTATTTCATGCTAATATAAATGATGTAGATAACTATTTGGACACTATAATAAGTAAGCTTAAAAAAGATGGATACAGTTTAGTAAAAATATCAGACTTATTATATAAAGATAATTACATAATTGATTCTAATGGAGTGCAGAAACTTAAGAATTAACAAGTAGTAAATGTATATTTTAAGTAAAGTTGTGGTAAATTATATAGTATATGTTAGAAAAGTGTCGATAAAAAGACGGTGTCTATTTTTTGACACTTTTTATGCATGTATGCGATATCAATAATTATAGATTAAATTGGTTGAAAAAGTGTCTAATAATTGACTTTTATAAAATGAGTTTAAATATTTGAAAGAAGTTATGGATGCTGTAAGACAGTATTTTCAAAGGGTATAAGTTTGTTTAAAAGTTGGCATAGAAATTGCTTTGTTAATAAGCGATATGTTCTATAGAAATAAACAATATGTTAAGACATTGTAATAGAAAAACAACATTAACATTATTTGAACAGCTTATAAAAAAAATTAATATACTTAAGGGGGCGTACTAGTTGAACAAACTATATTCTATTTTATTAAAACAACACGTTGGTGGTCCAGATAAACCAGTAGTAAGTGTTGGAGATGTAGTAAAAAAAGGAACTCTAATCGCAGAACCAGCTGGATTAGGAGCAAATATTTATGCCAGTGTTAGTGGAAAAATAAGTGAAATAAATGACCAAGCTATAGTAATCGAAGCTGATGAAGTACAAGATGATACTTTTGAACCATTAAAAGGAGAAGGTATACTTGACTTAATTAAAGAAGCTGGAGTTGTAGGTATGGGTGGAGCAGGATTCCCTACTCATATAAAATTAAACATAGATTTAAAAGGTGGAACAATATTAGCAAATGCTGCTGAATGTGAACCTTTATTAGCTCATAACATAAAAGAAATAGAAGAAAGACCAGAGATAGTTTACCAAGGTATAAAATATGCTATGGAAGTTACTAATGCTGGAAAAGGTATGCTAGCAATAAAAAGCAAGCATCCAGAAGCAATAGCAGCATTTAAAAAAGTAATAAAGCCAGGAGATAATATAGAAGTTGCAGAACTAGTTGACATGTACCCAATGGGAGAAGAGAGAGCGATAGTAAGAGACGTTCTAGGTAAATTACTTGAGCCAACTCAATTACCTTCAGAAGCTAATGCAGTAGTAATAAATGTAGAAACATTAACTAGAATAGTAGAAGCTGTTGAGCAAAAAAGACCAGTTATATCTAAAAATGTAACTGTAGTTGGTCAATTAAACAGTGGAAAAGAATCTATAGTATTTGAAGATGTGCCAATTGGGACTACTGTTGGAGAATTAATTGAAAGAGCTGGTGGAATAAAAGGTGAATACGGTGAGATAATCTTAGGAGGACCTTTCACTGGTAAAGCTACTACTTTAGATACTCCAATAACTAAAACTAGTGGTGGTATAATAGTTACTATGCCATTTGTTAATGAAAAGAGAAAAATGGGTCTTTTAGTCTGTGCATGTGGACCTAATGAAGAAAGAATGAGAGACATAGCAGCTAAAATGGGAGTTACTGATATAGTATCAGTTCAAAAATGTAAACAAGCTCAAGAAATTAAAGGTGCATTAAAATGTGAAAATCCAGGACACTGTCCAGGACAAGCTCAAAAATGTATAGAATTTAAGAAAGCTGGAGCAGAAGTTATATTAATAGGAAACTGTACTGACTGTAGTAACACAGTAATGGGTTCTGCACCAAAATTAAAATTAGGTGTATATCATATTACTGACCATGTAATGAGAACAGTTAATCACCCATTAATAAGAAGAATAAAAGGTGACGTAAGATTAAAAATAAAATAATATAATATAAAAATATATAATAAAACATCCTTGGAAAAAATTGGAAAATTGTTTTCAGGGATGTTTTTTTGTTGTTATATGTCGATAACATTAACGAATAATATAAATAATATGGAAAAAATAGACAAAATATAATATCTAATATATAATAATGGCAATAGCTATTAAAATTATATTAGACAAAAACAAACTCAGATATGTGGTCATATTGACATATAAAAATTGAATTGAGTCAATTATCCAATAGAGTAAATAGTTTTGTATTATCTCAAGATACTCTACAGTATCTTTTTTAATGTAAGAATAAGTTTTTGTCTCTTACTAATAATTTTAGAATGTTCGTAAAGAGTGCACTTAAAAAATAAAAAATATTACAAAAATAAAAATTACTAAAAACCTATTTATAGAAACTGTGAAGTATATCTTAAATTTGGGCACTTAAAAGATATATGGAGTTAGTAGTGCAACCTGCTATAAATATAAATAGGAGGAAAATCTTGAAAATAAAAATTAAAAAATCAAGTATAATTAGTTTAGTAATTGCTTTTAGTATGGCATTTACTGCATTTGCACCAATAATATCTTATGCTGACGAAGTAAGTGGAAAAGATACAATACTTGGTGGAGAGAAGCCATCAGGAGGAGAAACACCAGATGGAGAGAAACCATCAGGAGGGGAAACACCAGATGGAGAGAAACCATCAGGAGGAGAAACACCAGACGGAGAGAAGCCATCAGGAGGAGAAACACCAGACGGAGAGAAACCATCAGGAGGAGAAACACCAGATGGAGAGAAGCC
>NZ_JAGWCW010000003.1:0-209856 GCF_020657835.1 Clostridioides sp. ZZV14-6387 | reverse complement strand
TTCTATTGCTTTTACTACATTTTCTTCCTGACCTGAATAACTAGCATTTCTTATTAAATCTTGGCATACTTCAGTTACTTCTTGTTTTCTTTGTTCATTTAACATTTCATTATCCCCCTAGATTTTTTATAATGTATGTATTATATGTTATATACTTTCTAAATTTTAGAATTTATATATTTTCTAAATATGTAAATTGCTACTTAATAATGATATTTTAATCATTATTTATATACTTGGATATTCTCCATCCCAAACTATACTTCTGTATTTATCAGGGTCAGTGTCTCCTTCTGTACTTATTAAAAGTATTCTTGAATTTTCATCTAATTTTAAATCTTTTCTTAAGTCTGCTAAATCTTCTCTTTCCATAGCTGCTATTAAAAGACCAGTTGTAACTGCTCCAGATTCTCCAGAGATTACCTTTGCATCCCCATTTAAAGGATTACCTAATGTTCTCATACCTTTAGCAGAAACCCAGTCTGGTGCTGAAACAAATGCTGCAGCATGATTTTTTAATACTTCAAATCCTATAGTATTTGGTTCTCCACAAGCAAGACCAGCCATTATAGTTGGCATATCTCCTCCAACAAATCTTGGTTTTCCATCTCCTGCTTCTGCTGATTTATAGTAACAATCAGCTTCATCAGCTTCTACTACTACTGTTATTGGGCATTCATCGTATATTGAAGCAACATATCCTTGAACTGCTCCAGCAAGTGAACCAACCCCTGCTTGCACAAATACATGTGTTGGTCTGTCTACTCCATATTCTTTTAATTGCTCTATCGCTTCTTGAGCCATAGTTCCATATCCTTGCATTATCCATGCTGGAATTTCTTCATATCCATCCCATGCTGTATCTTGAACCATTACTCCATGATCATCAGCTTCTGCATAATCATTAGCTAATCTTACTGCATCATCATAGTTTAAGTCTGTTATACTAGCATCTGCTCCTTCTCCTTTAATTTTATTTAATCTAAACTCAGAAGAACCTTTTGGCATTAATACAACAGATTTTTGACCTAATTTATTAGCAGTCCAAGCAACTCCTCTACCATGATTTCCATCTGTAGCTGTAAAGAAAGTTATTTCTCCTAATTTTTCTTTTATTTCATCTGAAGTTAATTTGTCATATCCTAATTCAGATATATCTGTATCTAATCTTTGAGCTAAATATTTACCCATAGAGTAAGAACCACCTAAAACTTTAAATGCGTTTAATCCAAATCTATAAGATTCATCTTTAACATATACTCCTGCAACTCCTAATTTTTTTGCTAAACCTTCTAGGTTTGCTAATGGAGTTTCTTTATATTGAGGAAAGCTTTTATGAAAATTTCTAACCTTAGTTATTTCTTCTTCATTTAAGAATTTAATACAATTTTCCTTGTCACCTTTTGGCAAATTATTTACTTTCCATTTAATCTCTTTTAACATCTAAAATACCTCCAAATTATTGTTAAATTTTTATACTTTAATATATAAGCAATTAACATGCCAATACTAAATATATGTTGGATATTTTTCTATGACTGCTTAATATAGAAATTGCAATGCTTTTATTGTTTTTTCTTATCTACCTTTAATTCATACAATGTGTGTAGAATTTAATAAATGAAAAACCTTTTCTATCTTCTCACTTTTTAATTCTCATTTTTAAAATTTAAAAACAAATCTTAAAATCCTCTGTTTGTATATTTTTTAATACCTAGCTTATAAAATCTAAATTAAAACATAAATAGTGATGTAATAATCTATTACATCACTATTTACATATTCATAATCTAATAAGTTTTTAATGGTCTCTAAGAGGTGATTTTTCATCTTTCTTAACATCTAATTCCTCTTTTACAACATTCCATTTTTCAAGACCAAACTTAGAAACCATAACAGCTTCTGCTGCTCCTTTTCCAAGTCTTTTTATAGTATCCATACCTGTTTCGTCTTCTTGTGCACCTTTTGCTTTTCCATCTTTACTCCATATTGTCCCACCTATATAACAACCACCTAAACCTCCAGATACTAACATTTCATGCATTAGGAAGAAATTTATTATAGGAAGTTTTGTAAGCTCTTGACCACCATATCTAGTTCCACCAGTAGTTATAGCTGCTCCAACTTTATTTTGAAGCTTTCCTGGATGAACTAAATACATAGGACGAAGTCTGTTAAATACTGCTGTAAGTTGAGCAGTTATATTCATATCATATACTGGAGAACCAACTATAATTCCATCTGCTTCTAATATTTTTTGCTCTAATTCTTGTATATCATCTTTTATGATACACATAGTCTCTTTTCTTATACATGCATCACAATGTACACAAGGACTTATTTTTTTCCCTCTAACTGACCAATACTCAGTTTCTATACCAGGTATAGTTTCAGCTTCTTTCAAAGCTTCTAATACTGCATATTCTGTTGCTCCTTTACGTGGACTTCCACAGATACCTAATATCTTTGCCATAACAATATCTCCTCATCAAATAAATCTATTTTTATTATCCATTTACAAATATAATAAATTGTCATTTCTACCTTAACTTCTGTTACTTTAATTTTATTGGTAATGAATGTATTTCTACATTAGTTGCATTGTATACTGCATTTGCAACAGCTGGTGCAACTGGTACAACAGCACATTCTCCAATACTTTTGCCACCAAAAGGTCCAGCTTTTTCATAACCATTTACAAATGCAACTTGACACTTTGGCATATCTACAGTTCTAAATAATTTATATGTTTTAAAATCAGTAGCTTTAGGTCTCCCTTGCTCATCAAATGCTAACTCTTCACTCAATGCGTAACCTAGACCCATGTGAATTCCACCTTCTAATTGACCTTCTAAGTTTAGAGGATTTATAACTCTACCAACATCATGCACAGCTACAAAATCAACCACTTTGATATCTTTAGTTTCTTTGTCTACTAAAACTTCAGCAAAATGTACACCATATGAAGTAAGTCCTGCAGGAGAAGAATAGTCTTCAACAACAGTTAATTCTCTTAAAGACTTACTTTGACTATATACTGCAACATCAGATAATGATGCTTTGATATTTTCATCAAGTTTACTAATTACATATCCACCATCTAGATATAATTCCTCTTTTGATGTTTCAAGTAATTTTTCTGCTTCTTCTAATATAAGTGTTTTCAATTTCTCTGCTGTTTTTTTAGCTCCTCCACCTTCTACAAATACACCTCTACTTGCATAATCTCCAAGATTGAATGTACATGCATCAGTATCAGTTTCAAATGTTTCAACTTTATCAGGTGTTATTCCTAAAACTTCAGCTACCATCATTGTTTGCATAGTTACAACACCATTACCCATATCATGTGCTCCTGTAAGTAGTGTCAATGTACCATCTTCATTTAATTTAAGAGTCAATGTAACAACATCCCTATGTGCACCAAAAACTCCATTACCATGTGCACCTATTGCCATACCTATACCTCTTAAATATTTTCCTTCTTCTTTTGGAAGATTCTTCTTTTCGTCCCACTTAAACATTTTTTTGCCTTGTTCTATACAATCCAATACTCTAGGATTTCCAAGAGAGCCATGGAAAATTATATCAACATCATCTGGTTCTACTGCGTTTTTATTTTGGAAATCAACTAAATCCATTCCTATTTCCTTAGCTATTTTAGCAAATTGAGCCTGTTGAGCCATGAATATCTGAGGTGAACCATAACCTCTCATAGCTCCAGCTATTGGTGTATTTGTATATACAGGCATTCCAGTAAATTTTATATTTGGTATTTTATAAACTTTAAATACTTTATGGCTGAGTGCACCTATAACATTTAAAGCACTTGACGCATATGCTCCTGTATTTGTATATATTTTTATATCTTGTGCTATTACTTCTCCATCTTTATTTACACCAGTTTTTAATTTTACAAAAGACCCATGACGAGTTCTTGTTGATATCATAGATTCTTTTCTTGTAAGAACCATTTTAACTGGTCTTCTAGTCATTTTTGATAATGCTGCTGCTACTGGTTCAATTGTAAGTTCTAATTTTCCACCAAATGAACCTCCAATAGCAGGTCTTATAACTCTTATTTTATTTAGTGACATCCCAAAAATTTGAGATAGTATTATTCTAAATCCAAATGTATTTTGGCAAGGTGTATGTACAGTTAACTTATCATTATAATCATAGTGTGCAATTACACTGTGAGTCTCTATTGCACTATGATGTATTGCTGGAGTAGAATATTCATCTTCAAATATATAATCACATTCTTTGAATCCTTTTTCTACATCTCCTCCATTTATGTTGTTTTGGGAAACTATATTTGAATCCCCATGTATACATATAGCATTTTCTTTTATTGCATCCTGTATAGTAAATACAGCTGGTAATTCTTCATATTCTACTTTTATAAGCTTTATAGCTTTTTCTGCTATTTCTGGTGTTTCTGCTGCTACTGCTGCAACACGGTCACCAACAAATCTAACTGTATCTGAAAATATAACTTCGTTTTCAGGTATATTATGTTCATAGAATCTCAAAGAACCATTGTATTTTCTTTGTGATGTGTTAAGATGAGTAGCTATAGCTCTAACACCAACTACTTTCTCTGCTTCACTTATATCTATACTTTTTATCTTTGCATGTGCTACAGGACTTAAAAGCATTTTAGCATGAAGCACATTCTGTGGTTTCATATCAGCCACATATTTCATTTGACCAGTAACTTTTAAAGCTGCATCTTTTAGAGGGTATGATTTTCCTATTACCTTTTCCATAACTATCTACCCCCTAATCTAGCTGCAGATAATTTTACAGCTTCTATAATTTTCACATATCCTGTACATCTACAGAGATTTTCTTTAAAAGCCTCTCTAATCTCATCTTCATTAGGAGATGTATTTCTATTTAAAAGAGCTTGTGTAGTTATAATCATACCAGGAGTACAATACCCACATTGTACAGCTCCAACCTCTATAAAAGCTTCTTGTATTGGATGAAGATTTTCCCCATTAGCAAAACTTTCTATAGTGTATATAACTTTACCTTCGCAGTTTCTTGCAAGAAGTTTACAAGATTTTACGTCAACTCCATCTATCAAAACTTTACATGCTCCACAACTGCCACTATTACAACCTTGTTTCGCTCCAGTTAGATTTAATTTTTCACGAAGTACATGCAAAAGAGTTTCATTATTTTCAATTTCTATTTCATACATGTAATCATTAATATTTAATTTTATTTTTTCCATTTTCTCCTCCTACAGATAAACTAATGTTGTAATAGAATATTATTACAATCTTATTTTAATATTAGTATAAGCTATTCCACTTATGCCCTTCCATTCTATTAGTTACATTAGCTCTCTTACATAATTCTTCTGCTGCATGTTGTGCATTCAATAATACTTGTTCTTCACTTTCGATTGTAGTTACTTTTCCATTTTCAAGTATTACATTTCCGTCAACTAGAACACTTTCTACATTATGCATGCTAGCTGAGTATACCAAAGTTGATACAGGATTGTGAAGAGGTATTGATTTTGGAGAAAGCATTGAGTTAAATATTACTAAGTCAGCTTTTTTCCCAATCTCCAAAGAACCTATTTCATCTTCCATTCTAAGAGTTCTTGCTCCCTCTATTGTAGCCATTTCAAGAACTTTTTCTGCAGAAATTGCAAGAGGGTCACAATTATTCACTTTGTGTTGTAAAGCTGTTAGTTTCATAAGCTCTACCATATCTTGTGCATTATTACTTGCTGCACCATCAAGACCTAAACTTACATTTATTCCTTGTTTTAACATTTCTGGAACAGGTGCAACTCCAGAGGCAAGATACATATTACTTGCAACATTATGAGAAACTTTTATATCATACTTTTTAAGCATTTCCATGTCTTCATCAGTTATGCATACACAATGTACTGCTACAACTTCTGGACCTACTATACCCCATTTTTCAAGTAATTTTATATCTATTTCTCCATGTATATCTTTTGTTGCTGTTCTTGCAAATTCTGTTTCAGATATATGAACTGTAAAATATGAGTCATATTCTTTAACTATATTCCAAAGCATTTTACCCATTTCTTCAGATATAGCCCACATTGAAGAAGGTGCTACACAAATTTTTATCCTTCCATTTTCTGAGTTATGATATTTTTCAAATACCCTTCTTAAATCCTTTTCAACCGTTTCCACATCTTCTATAAGCTCTTTATGAATACCTAAGTCTATACAACCTCTACCTACAACGCCTCTTATTCCTAAATCTTTATACGCTTTTACTATTCCATCTGTAAGTCCAGGTCTATTGTGTGTATGCATGTAATCAACCATTGTAGTTATACCACTTTTTAAACCTTCCATACATCCAAGCATTGCAGCATCATAAGTATCTTGCTCTGTTAAGAATTTTGCTGATGGAAACATCATTGTATTTAGCCACTCATGAAGTGCCATATCATCACCTAAACCTTTTAATAATACTTGGAATAAATGATTATGAGTATTTATAAAGCCAGGGAATATAACTTTTCCATTAGCATCTATAACCTTTTTAGCATCCAGATACTTAGGCTCAATATCAGCTGTGTTTCCCATATCTAAAATTCTATCACCTTGAATAGCTATTGCTCCATCAAATATGACTTCTCTATCTTTATTAACTGTAACAACTATTGCATTTTTTATTAGTATATCAATCATCTTAAATCCCCCTTATTAATACTTTTATTACAACATTTTATCATATGGCTTTCTCATATCATATCTAATACATTTATCCAATATTTTCCTCAAGGTTTGAAGTAACGTTTTCAGACTTTTTATTTGATTTTAATTTAAATAATGTCTGAAGTAATATAGCTATTATTGCTCCAGAAACTATACTTGACCCTCCAAGGACAGTTCCAATTGTTGCTGGGAATTGGTCTAAAACTTGTGGTGCAGTTGTAAGACCCATACTTGTTGCTATAGATACTCCTGCTATAAGATTGTTTTCTTCAGTAAATCCATCCATACTCATAATAGAGAAACCAGACATTGCTATTGATGAGAATACTACTAAAGTTGCTCCACCAACAACACAAGATGGTATAGTTGTCATTATTGCACCTAATGCTGGAGATATTCCTGCTAGTAATAATACAAGTGCACCAAGTGCTATTACAAATCTACTTGTAACTTTATTCATAGATACGATTACTGTATTTTGGCTGAATACTCCAGTTGGAAGAGCTGCAAATAATGATGAAATTATAGAAGTTATAGAATTTCCTAAAACAACTGATGATAACTCTTCGTCAGTTACCTCTCTATCCATTGCACCTATTGTAGCTATTGTACATGCACCCATCATATCAGCTATACCTATTATGTAAATAATAGTAAACATTACTATTAACTCTGGTCTAAACTCTAATCCAAAAGCTGCTGGTGTTGGTAAAGATACTATGGCTGCTCCTTGAACTGCTGAAAAATCAACTAATCCTAAAACTAAAGATATAGCATAACCTACCAATATTCCTATCAATATTGAAGAATTTTTTACTAGACCCTTACCATATTTATTTATCATTATTATTACAAAAGCAACTATAACTCCCACTATAAAGTTTACTGGGCTTCCAAATGTTTCTGCCCCTTCTCCACCTGCTAAATTCTTTATAGCTGTTGCAAATAATCCAAGTCCCATACATGCGATTATAGTTCCAGAAACTATTGAAGTGAATATATGTCTAATTTTCTTAACTCCAAATCCTACAAAGAATACGATTACCCCAGCAGCAATCTGTGCTCCAAATAAAGCTGCTAAACCATCCTTAGCTGCTACTGAAAGACATGCTCCTAAAAATACATAACTCATTCCCATCATTACAGGTAATCTTGAACCTAACTTAAATCCTTTAAATAAAGGTATTGGATATAATTGTAAAAACGTTGCCAAACCTGCCGCTAACATAGAGCCTTGAATCAGCATTGTCGCTTGCCCCTGGTTAAGTCCTACCACGTTTGCTATTAATATCGCTGGTACCATATTTCCTACTATCATTGCTAACAGATGTTGTAAAGCTAAAGGTATTGATTCCTTTAGTGGTGGTATCCCATCGACATCATATTTTGAAGTATTACGTGTTTTCATAAAATAAATCCTCCCATACATAAATATCTTGACTAAATATTTTTATAATTATTTTCTATAAATATTTTTATGACCATGAATTTATTGCTCAACCGATAAACACAGCTAAACTGAGCTATTTTTATAAAAAATTAACAAATTTTCTAATATACCCTCCCCGATTTTCTTTTTGAATAAATATTAATTGTCTGGTATATATTTCTTTGATAAATTTTTTATTAAAATGAATAGCTATCAAAAATAATCTAACAACCTCATAATAAATAATTTAAACAACCCTTTCAAATTATTATATCTTAATTGGCTTCTTCCATAACAGCTCTTTCTTTAGCCTCATCCTCTAGACTTTTATTTGGTATTATTAGATTTAAAATGAATGCAACCAATGTTGCGATTACTATTGGAGATTCTCCAAATACTAATTTTACAAATGAAGGAAATGCCTCTTGGGCTGCTGGGACTGATGTTATTCCCATGCCTAAAGCAATTGCCAAACCAACAATGGTAATATTTCTTGATGACAACTCTTCTGTAATAATTAACTTTATACCTGTCATTGTTATCATACTAAATATAGATATTGTAGCTCCTCCCAAAACTGAATATGGTATAGTAGTCATTAATGCACCAAATTTAGGTACAAACCCCGACAATAACATAAATATACCAGCTATTCCAAGCACAAATCTACTTATTACTTTGTTCATAGCTACCATCCCCACGTTTTGGCTGTATGATGATGGTGGCAAACCTCCAAACAAAGCTCCTATCATAGTACAAATTCCACTTCCTACTACTCCACTTGATAATTCTTTATCTGTAATATCCCTGTCCATACCTCCCATTGTAGTAGCTGATAAATCTCCAATTGCTTGAACAGCATTGATTATACTTACAATTACTACTGATATTACTACAGGTATATCAAATTCCAATCCAAACTCAAGTGGTTTAGGTACTGCAAACCAAGCTGCTTCTCTAATAGGGTCAAAATTTATTATACCCAAAACTAAAGATACACAATATCCAACTATAATTCCCAAAAATATTGCTGCCAATTTTGCATACCCTTTTGCAAATTGACTAAGACCTATAACTACCACTAGTGTTATAGCTGCTACTGCCCAATTTTGCATAGAGCCATAAGTAGGGCTATTTACACCACCTGCCATATAATTTATTGCTATAGGATATAAAGATAATCCAATTGTAAACACTACTGTTCCTGCAACTATATTAGGAAAAAATCTTCTTATCTTTTTTATAAATAATCCTATTAATACTGTAGCAACTCCCCCTATTAGTTGTGCCCCCAAAATGCTTGCTAATCCGTAATTTCCTCCAACTGCTACAAGTGTTGGTACATAAGTAAATCCAACTCCAAAAATTATAGGCAATCTTGAACCAATATTTCCTATTGGATATAGTTGTATAAGTGTCGATATGCCAGCTATTATTAATGCATATTGGACTAAAAGCGTTATTTGTGTAGGACTAACACCCACAGCTCCTCCTACGACTATAGGTACTGTAACAGTTCCAACTATCATTGCTAATATATGTTGCATTGATAGTGGCAGACACTTTAAAATTGGTGGCCTTCCATCAATATCAAACATAGAGACACTCTTTTGATATTTACTCAAGGTTATCACTCCCAACTATTTTTTAATGACAGTTATTATCATCTCATACAACATCCTTTCTTTTTTTATTTTGTCATCTCAATTTACTATGAAGCAATTATAATGCCAATTTTTTAACAGAATTGTTTTACACATATAAATTTTATTATATTTGTTAGTATTTGATAATTTGATAAAGCATTTATTTTTTTTAATTCTTTTAAATTTTTTTTATTTTTGGATAATAAAATACTATTACACAAAAAAACACTTGGAAAATTATTTTCCAAGTGTTTTTTATCAATTTTATAATTTCAAATTTTAGAATTGAGAATTAAAAAGTTAATTATTATACATCTATCTTTCTGTATAAAGTGGCTAATGATATTCCAAGTTTTTTAGCAGCTAACTTTTTAGACTTAGTATCATTACCATAAAACTTCAACACTTTCTTTATATATGCTCTTTCAAACTCTTCAAGCGTAAGTATCTCTTGTTCCATACTTATCTCATAGTCATTTTCCTCAAGTAGTTTTATATTTATATTGTTTCGCTTAAAATATTCAATTATCTTTCTATTTATTATACCTTTGTGTATTATGCCATCTTCTTCAAGGAGATTTAAGGCTAATTCTATAGTGTTTTCCAACTCTCTAATATTCCCTGGCCAAGGATATTTAAGCAACATTTGCTCTACATCTGGTTCTATATGGTATACATTTTTCTTCATCTTTCTGGAATATTTATCTATAAAATTGTTTATTAATATTTGTATATCATCTCCTCTTTCTCTAAGTGGAGGTACTTCTAAAGGTATTACATTTAATCTATAGTATAAGTCTTCTCTAAATTTATTTTCTTTAACCAATTCAAATAAGTCTCTATTAGTAGCCGATATGATTCTAACATCTATATCAATCAGTTCGTTTGAGCCTATTCTCGTAAACTTCTTTTCCTGTAATACTCTCAATAACTTCGATTGTAGTTGAATTGGCATGTCTCCTATCTCATCTAAAAATACGACTCCTCCATTGGCCAATTCAAATTTACCAATCTTACCTTTTGAATCTGCTCCACTAAAAGCTCCTTTTGTATATCCAAAAAGTTCACTTTCCAGTAGAGGTTCTGGTATAGCAGCACAGTTTATAGCAACGAATGTTTTATTCCCTCTATTTCCTGCGAGATGAATGGCCCTTGCTATTAACTCTTTTCCAGTACCACTTTCTCCAGTTATAGCTACAGTAGAATCGCTATTTCCAATTTTGCGAATTCTATTTTTTAGAGCACGCATTACATCAGAATCTCCAATTATAGAGTCTACTGTTGTTGTCCCCCAAATATTGTATACTTCCATTCCACCATACATTACTGAATCACTGTGTTTGTCCATAAAATATCAACTCCAAATAAGTATTCTATATAATAATCCTTCAAATTATCTATTTAATTATATCATAACAGAAAAGTTTAGTTATAATTTAATAATATTTTATTTTTCAAGTTAAGATTAATAAAAAGTATATCTACCAAATCTCAAATTAGTAGATATACTTTCTTAATCTTACACGCATCTTATATTAAACAAGCAATTGCGATGCCACACTTTACATATAAATGCTTTTCAAAATTTTAAATTTAAGATTTTTATAAATTTTTTTCTATACATCAGAAATTTTTCTATACATATAGAGTTATATTTACCCTTTTTTAAAGTATTTTTATTATTTTTATAATTCTTATTTCTAAAATTTATAATTAAAAATTATTTTTTTCAAATCATCTTTTGTGTTTTTCACATCATCTAATCTCACAGTTTTTGCTTCTATAAATTTACCTTTAAATGATTCTGATAATTTCCAAGAACTATAATTTTTATCCTTTTGAATACAAGGATATAACAATATGCATCTTTTTGCATTTTCATAGGTTGTTATGTATGCATACATCTGATATATATCACTTGACCTATAAAAAACATTTGAATCTACTTCAATAGCTTTCCATTTTGTATCAATTATAATTTCATATTCGTTTTTTAAATCGTATAATACTATATCTGGTCTTAAATTAAAATTTTTCTTTCCTGTTTGTTCATTTTTTAAGAGAAACTTACTCTTATCTTGTATATAAGTTTCTCTAGATGAATTGTCCCATATATTTTTTATTAAGACACCTATATATTCTTCATATAAAGTATTTATTTCAAATAATATAGAAAATGCTTCTTGATTGTTTTTACTATTATCCATTGATAAATTTAAAAGTATGAGTCTAGCTAGTAAGTAACAGTCTTTAAATCTATCATTGTTTTTATAAAATTTATAATCTAATAGTTTTTCTTTGTCTACATAAATTAAGTCTACATTTTGAAAATAGCTTAAAATTTTTTTAATCTTACTTTGAATTAAATTATCATTTATTCTATATAAAATAGATATACATGCTTTTTTAAGAACTTGATTCAAGAAATTATTTTCACTATATTCATCATACTCACATTTTATTTTCACTGGAGAAATTCCTCTTTCTCTTGCATATGTACTCAACAATATTTTACCTCTTATAACATTTGAATTTTCTATTTTATTTATATATTCAAAGTGAATGCCTCTTTTAATTTGTGTTTGCATATTTTCAATAAAATACATAACAAAGAAATTTAAAAGGTTATAATTTTTCAAACTTAATCTTATGCTTTCATTCATTATAAGTGGAATTTTATTACATATAGAAAGCATCTGTAATAACATTTCTCTATCTTTTGCAAGATTATCACTTAATGACAGTTTTGGAAGCACTTCAAGTATTACATTTTCAAAACATATAACACCTACATAGTTTATGAATCTAAGTTTTTTATACTTAATATCTATTATATTGCTCTTTAATACATCATTATTATTATCTATATATTTAAGCAATTTTTCATATTCAATTTCTGTAAGCTCATTTTCACCATTACCAACCCTTATCCATTCGTAAGTTTCTTTAACATATATATTTTTACTCATATATATTTTTTAACTCCTCACTAGATATGTTTCGCTTTATACAATAGTTAACTTTATTTTCAATCACATAAGTATTATTTTTTTTAAATAATTCAGAAGCTATAAGTTCTTCTTTATAAACAATATATTTATCTTTTTCATCTTTCCCTATACCACCTAAAATGAGACCTACTTTTTCTGAATCATAATAAAAATACTCTTGAAGAAGTGGTATTATTTTACTTCTAAATACTGACACTATATCATCAATATTATCTACATCAAGTAAGTAAGCTTGTCCAATTACATGGTCTCTATCATATAAAAACTCTATCCTTTTATTAATTGTATATAGCATATTTTTAATATCTATACCATCTACAATAGGCAATAAATCATAATCTGGCATAATTTCTTCAAAATTAAATCTTCTTCTCAAAGCTATATCTAAGAGTGCTATTGATTTATCTGACGTATTCATAGTTCCAACTATATACAAATTGGGAGGTAAAGAAAATTTTTCTTTTGAGTATGGTAATTTTACAATAGTTTGATTTGATTTAGTGAGTCTTTTATCTTCTTCAAGTAATGTTATTAACTCACCAAATATTTTAGATATATTTCCTCTATTGATTTCATCTATTATTAAAACATAGTTTTCTGATTCTTCAAAATTAAAACTGTCACTAGATTCTATATTTTCTAATATCAACTTCTTTTTTCTAGTTTTTATCTCTTCTAAAGTCAAATACTCTTTTTCCAACTCAAGATTCAACTTTTTTTCAAACTTCAATGCATCATAACATGCTTCTATAGATATATCTTTTAATATTCCATCCTCTGGTTTAAAATTACCTTCACCATCAGACTTTAGTCCTTCTATAAATTCCTCATATCCATATGATTGATGAAACGTACAAAATTCTACATTATTTTTATAATTTGTATTACTTATGTAATCTCTATCTTTTAAACTAGTTCCATTTATCAAATTACAAACTTCTTGTTTTGCATTATATGTTTTACCAGTTCCTGGTGGACCATAAAGTATAGTATTTAAAGGCATTTTATTAGTAAATCTTTTTATATACTTCTCAACTAGACTATTATTTTCAAATACGACCCAAGCATTTCCATCTATATTCTCTTTTTCATACTCTATCCACTTAACAGGTAAAAAATATCCTCCCTCTAAGATACTTATTTTTTCTATATCGAATCCTTCCATAACTTGACATACACCAAATACACTCTTCATTGTATGGTCATTTTCACAGATTACTTTCTCACTATTATATAACAAAATATAATCATCTGTATTTATGTTTTTAAGATATTCTAATTGCTCTAGGTTAGTCGGTTGAATAAATAATTCTTCATTGTCTATACATTCATCTACATTTTTATAATAATAGTTTTTTAGATACCATTTATTATTGTCACTTTCTTCTATCATTTTTCTCAATGATTTCTTATCTTGTAACTTAATGATTTCTAAATATGAACTAATATCATTATTACTTAATTTATAAAACTCGCTTGTATATACTTTGCAACTTGAAACTGCATCAAAGTTGTACATCCATTTCACTGGCAATGTATGCCCCAAAATATGACTTAATTCATAACCATCTTCAAAACTTTCATCAACTATACCAATAGATACACTACATTTAATTTTTTCTTCTATATTTTGATATGCCTTATATAAAAAATAATCTCCTTTTTTAATTGACATAAACTTTTTTATAAAATCTTTGTCATTACAGTTCTCATTGATATATTTTTCTGATTTTTTTCCCATATTGAATACTTTTTTTAGATTTATTTTTATATCAAAACCAAGTGCAATTATACTTTCTTCTCTAAAAACTTGTGGTGTATCTGTTTCTTGATAAAAAAATTCTTCCATTAACCAATACTCTGCAATCCTTATATTTTCAGACATATCTTTCTCCTTAATATCTAAAATATGCTAATTATACAATAAAGCAACTTTAATCTTTCCACCTAAATTTTCTTTTAAGTATAAAGAGAATATCACTTCATATTTTTCTTCTATCTTACTTTGAATATTATTTATTAAATCATTCAATTCTACTAGAGAAAAATCCATATTTCCTTCAACAAATACAATGCCTTTTTTATTTAAAAATTCTTCACCAAGATATTCCATTCTCTCAAATAAAGTGTTCGCCATTTTACTATATTCTTTTGTATCTTCAAATTCTTCAAAAGAATACTTAATTCCTTTATCTCCTATAATCGCTTCTTTTAAGTCAGTTATATCTATATTTATCATACAAGAATCTGAAATAGACTCTATCATAATATTCATCAAATCAACAAATTTAAAAATACTATCTCTATTGATTTTAAATTCTCTTCCAAGTTCCAAATCTTCTTTATTTTCCTTATCAGAACAATTCATTCCTATAGATAAAATTCTTCTTTCATTTGACATATATGAAATAGCTTTTATAATTTCTCTACTTTGTTTATCTTCAGTTGAATAGGCTAAAAATAATATGTCTACTCCGTCTAAAAGACTTCTTACATATTCTTTCTCAACTTCTTGATTTACATTGATTCTTTCTATGTCTATATTTTCTTTTATTTTTTCTTCTATTTCATTTATTATATTGATGCCTTCAGCCCCAATACCAATTATCTTAGCATTCTTATTAAAATCTTCCATTATAATACATTTCTCCTTAATGATTATTTAGTTTTAACATTTTTAAATATTATAACATATTTTCTTCAAAAAAATATTTTAACTCCTTAGCCTTGTCATAAAGCAACTTATTTATAAATTTCGGCTCTACTACCCTTGCCTCTTGTCCTATTGAAAATAAAGTAGATACATACCAATCTATTTCATCATGCTTTATAAATGTATCAATTATACCACTTCCATCTTCATTCATCTTTATATCTAAATCATAAGAATCATTCTTTAGTTTCAATACACCTTCTTCAGTCAATAGTACACATAGTTTAGTATTTTCATCAAATTCCTTAGCAAATTGCATATTTTCATATGCTTCCATATATACTGTGTCTATCCACTCTTTCAAACTTATATTTTTCTTTTTGCTATTTCCTATCCTTTTAAATTCAATTACATTTTCCATACAAATTAATATAATCTTATCACTCTCATAATCATACACAGGTGTAAACCACACACACTTCTTTAAAAATATACCTATAGGACATACATTTTTTTCCTGTAATTGATTTCCAGACTTATATTTAATATTTAAAATACAAGACTCTGATGAAGCTCTAAAAATTTCAACTATATCACTACTTTTATACATTCCTTCATTAGGTATAAACTCAATATAACTTTTTATATTATCTATTCCTTCTTTTATACTGCTTTTACGCTCATAACTTATTTTTCTTATTATAGAATCAATTTCTTTATCTATTAACATCGACCTATAAATTTGAAGTGACTTAAGAGCAAAGAAGATGGACATGACTTCTATTTCTGTAAATACAACAGGAGGTATATAACTATTATTTAAAACCCTATATCCTCCATTCCTACCCTTCTCTGTCTGAATTGGAAGTCCCATTTCATTTAATTCTGTCAAGTATCGTTGAATAGTCTTAGTCGAAAGATTAAACTCTTCTGACAACTCTTTAATTGTAAACTTCTGTTTATCATTAATATATGTCCAAACATCAGTTAATCTTTTTATCTTTGACAAATAAAATCCCCCTTATTATTAATACTAATCTTAATCTATGAAATGATAATTTATTTTTTAAAATTTAATATCGATGACCTTCTTGTATTTTTTCATTAAGAAACTGAAAAATGGTACTCCAACTACTGTCACAACCACAAATTCTCCAAAACCTACCTGTATCATAGATAAAATCAAAGGAAGTCCAAAAAATATGTTTAACATCAATCCAACTACAACTGCATTTACGATAGTTGGCCATATAGAAGCTATAATCAGTGTGCCTTTACTTTGTCCACCTATTTTTCTAGTAAAATAAATCAAACTCCCACTTATAAATGTAGCTAATGTCCCAAATACTATATCAGGTACACCATATGGCCCTATAACATTTGCTAAAAAGCATCCTAATGTAAGACCTACTATGTATCCTTTATCTAAAAATGCTAAGAGCATCATAATCTCTGCTATTCTAAATTGTATTGGTCCATAACTTATAAATCCCAATGACAGAGTTAAAACAGCATAAATTGCTGTAACAACCGCTGTTAATGCTATATTAATACTCTTTCTTCTCATATCTGTCTCCTAGTAAAAATTTTATTGCTAAAAATTAATGATATAACTTTATTTTATACAAATTCTATAAACTTAAACAGTTATTTTATATAAACAAATTATTTTAACGAACTATTTTATTAATTCAATTTATATTATACAATATGATACATATAAACTCAAATATCTATATTTTAAATATATGTTATAATTATCGTATACAAATTCAAATTTAATTTTCTATTATTCTATAAAAACATTAAAAAAGAGCCTTAAAATTAGGCTCTAATAATTTATGTCAAAATCAATGAACTCTGCTATCTTTTAATTTAGATAATATCATCCAAGTACCTATGCAATCAATTTCTAGTTGTTTTTCTATCTCATCATACAACATTTCTTGATATGATGTATTTAAAACTACATTTTCAACAAGTTTAGAAATTTCCTCTTCTGCAAAGTCAATTTCTATTTGATTTTGTTTTTCTTTAAAGAACACTCTTACTTTTCTCTGACTTATCGAACGACCCTCAAAGCTGACTAAACATTCTAAAATGTTTTTATCTCCTCTAAAATTATTTACTGCTCTTATGTTATTTAGATTTCCAGCCAAAACATCATCCCCTTAGTTAATTTTATATTTTATAAGTAAAATTCATAATATTATAATAACTACTTATTAAATATCTTTCAACAGGTATGACATAACTGGTTGTTTAACATGTAAAACTAGTCTAAAATCTTCATAAATAATTATTTATTCATTGCCATGAATACTTTTTCAGGTGTAATAGGAAGTGTATTTATTCTCACGCCAACCCCATTAAATACAGCTTCTTGTACAGCTGGCAAAGGTGTATTTATAACAACTTCTCCAACTGACTTAGCACCAAATGGCCCTGTTGGTTCATAAGTTTCAACAAAATCTACTTCTACATTTCCAATATCACATCTAGCCGGAATCTTATATTGCATAAATGTATTCGTATCCATACTACCTTTTTCTGTGTATCTAACTTCTTCAAATAAGGCCATTCCAATCCCTTGAACAATTCCACCTTCAACTTGTATCTTAGCTAGATTTTTATTTATAACTGTTCCACAGTCTACTATAGCCACATAATTTACTAAATCAACCTTCCCAGTTTCTTTATCTATTTCAGTTTCTGCAAAACCAGCTATAAAAGGTGGTGGTGATACTGGGCTACCATGAGAAGCAAGACCTATCAATTGATTAGTGTCAGGCCCAATTGTAGAATCCACTGCTATATCAAATAATAATGTGCTACCTTTTTTACTAGTTAAGTTTACACCATCAAATTCTACTTCATCTATATCAACACCTAGTTTAGTAGCTCCAGCAGAAATTATTTTTGCTCTTAAGTCTTGAGCAGCTTTAACTACTGCCATACCTGTTACATAAGTAGTACTTGAAGCATATGAACCTGGGTCATATGGAACTAAGTCAGTATCAGCCGATATGACTGTTATATTTTCGATACTCGTTTCAAGTACTTCAGCAGCCATTTGGGCTAGGATTGTGTCACTTCCTGTACCCATATCAGTAGAACCTATCATAAGTGTATAATCTCCACAGTCATTCAATTTAATTTCAGCTGAAGACTTGTCAAGACCTTGTATACCAGAACCTTGCATAGTAATTCCCATACCAACACTTCTAACCTTTCCATTCTCAAGATGTTTACAAGGATATTTTTCATCCCATCCAATAAGCTCTTTACCCTTATTTATACATTTTACTAAATCCACACTATTTAAAGTTTTTCCATATGCAAATGTAGTCTCACCTTGTGTTACTACGTTTTTTAACCTTAAATCTGTTGGGTCCATTTTTAATTTATCAGCAAGCATATTTATAGTTGATTCAACAGCAAAGCATCCTTGAGAAGCTCCATAACCTCTAAGTGCTCCTGCTGGCATTTTATTAGTATATACTACATCTGCAATGAATCTTGTTGCTTCAACTTTATTATACATTGGTAAAGTTTTTTCTCCAACCAAACCAATAGTTGTAGAGGCATGCTCTCCATATGCACCTGTATCAGAAAGTGCATTTATATCTATAGCTTTTATTATTCCATCATTAGTAGCACCTAGTCTAACCTTCAATCTCATCGCATGTCTACTTGTTGAACAATTAAAAGTTTCTTTTCTATCATAAATTATTTTAGCTGGTTTACCTGTTTTTAAAGTTACAATTGCTGAGAAAATCTCCACACATGCAGTTTGTTTTCCGCCAAATCCACCACCAATTCTAGGTTTTATGACTCTAATTTTACTAGCTGGTAGCTCTAATGCACGAGACAAATGTCTTTTAACATGAAATGGTATTTGAGTTGAACTTACTACAACCAATCTACCAGTGTGGTCTAAATAATTGTATGCTCTATATGTCTCCATCATTGCGTGCGCTTGTGCTTGAGTATAATAAGTTTCTTCAATTACTATATCACAATTACTTAGTACTTTGTCCATATCACCTTTAGTATAATCATGATGTGATACTATATTATTTTCTCTCTGCATACCTATGTCAAAGTTACAATGTCTATCCTCATCATGAACTACAACTTTATTCCCTATTGCTTTTTCAAAATCCAAAACAGGAGTAAGTACTTCATACTTTACCTTGATAAGATTCATTGCCTTAATTGCTGTTTTTTCATCCACAGCAGCAACTATAGCTACTTCATCACCTACATACCTAACAACATCTTCAAGAATTAATCTATCATATGGAGATGGTTCTGGATATGTTTGACCAGCAAGTGTAAATCTAGATTTTGGTACATCTTTATATGTTAAAACACATTCAACACCATCAACCATTTCTGCCTTTGATGTATCTATATCTTTTATTTTTGCATAAGCATGAGGACTTCTAAGTATCTTTACCACCAAAGCATCTTTTGCTGATAAATCATCTGTATACACAGGTTTACCTGTTGTAATACTCATTCCATCTATTTTTTTGATTCCTTTTCCAACTATATTCATGTTCTACTTTACCTCCAGATAAGTTTTGATAGCTCTTAACTGTCCCATATATCCTGTACATCTGCATAGATTTCCTGTCAGATAATGTTTTATTTCTTCATCTGTAGGATTTTCAAGCTCATCTTTCATTGCAAGTACAGTAAGTATAAAACCAGGAGAACAGAATCCGCACTGCTCAGCACCTTCTTTTACCAAAACTTCGCTAAACTCTCTAACTTCATCTTCTAAACCTTCAATTGTAGTTATTTCTTTATTTAAAGCTCTCAATGTCAATGTTGCACAAGATAATGTAGGTTTCTTATCAATTAAAACTGTACAGAGACCACAACATCCTGTGTCACAACCTCTTTTTACACTTAAATTGCCAACTTTCCTTAAAGTGTCAACTAAATATTCTTCTGGCTCTATATCTACACTTTTTTTCTTTCCATTTATATTAAGTTTCACTAACATTAAATAACCTCCATTATAGCTCTTTTTAAAAGTACTTTACTCATAGCTTTTCTATAATCCCTAGATGCTCTCATATTAGAACCAAAAGTTAATTCTTCTGACGCAATTTCTATTGCTTTATCTATATTAACTTCATTAGCTTCATTATTAGATAGGAATTCACTAGCTTGTTTCGCAATCGTAGCTTTTTGAGGTCTTGCACCTACACATAATTTAAATTTTCCCATGTGTTTTGATACAGATACATTTAGGAGAGGATAATCACTCTTTGCATTTCTTAGTGATTTATAAGAAGCATTTTTATTTGTTTTCTTTATATATACCTTAATTAGTAAATCTTTCTCATACTCTCTATTAAGAAACTCTTCCAGACTAATCCTTCCAGCTTTATATAATTCTACTTCTGTGTCTAATGAAAGCAATGCTACTATCAAGTCAGAAAAACCATATTTAGAGAATACTGTAGCTCCAACCGTTACTACATTTCTAAACTGAATTCCTATTATATCTTTAACTGAATCTTCTATTATATCTCCAAAATTTTTTTTGACTATTTGACTTGTCTCTAAGGTTCTAAAAGTAGTCATAGAGCCAATCTCAATATAATCTTCATCTTCTTTTATATAGTCTAAGTTTAAATTAGATAATTCTATCCCTGTACCTATTCTTTTTTTCCCCATTCTTAAAAAAGCACTTCCACCAATCACTTGATTAGTTTTTCTTTTATTTAAAATTGAGTACGCTTCTTCTACTGTATCTGGCTGTACAATATCCATAACCGTAAACATAAATTTCCTCCCTTATTTGCTATTCTTATTTTAAATACAACTAATTATATCATAGCTTCAACAAATTTTGATAATAAATATATCCAATATGTAAATTCTGTAAATTACTTCTACATAAAAAATGACTATTTCAACAATTATCATTAGATAATTTTAAAATAGCCATTATTATGTATTATTTAAAGTGAAATTTTAAAAAGTTGATACTTTTTCACTTATATTTATCACTTCTTCTTCTAATAATCCAAGTTTTTTAGCTACCAATTTTGTAGTACTTCCTTGTATTACTAACGTTATTAGTATAGTCATAAATACTACTGATGAAATTACTTCGTATCCAGGAACTTTCATTGCTGAAATGATACCACAAAGTGCAGCTGGTATTACTCCAGTTTCCCTTACCCACATCATAAATAACATTTCATTTTTACTCCATTTTGCTTCTCTATCCACAAGTGTACAAACTAAAACACAAAGTGGTCTTGCTATAAACATTAATACTAGTACTGTAATTACAGATGGTACAAAATATTGGCCTAATTGAGCTAAGTTAACTTGGCTACCTAATATTATAAATATTGCCATACGACAAATAGTACCTAAAGTTTCAGCAACATAGAAATCTGCATCATAAGATTTTTGACTTAACCAAATTCTAAAGTTTTTCTTATTACCAGTTATTATACCTACAATAAAGCAAGACATGTATCCACTTCCACCTAACTTTGTAGATAATTCATATGCAACAACAACTGAAATAACAGATATTATTGGTGCAAAATCTTTGAATATTCCATATGGTTTATCATTAACCAATTTCAAAAGCAGTATTCCTGTAATTAAACCAATCACAACTCCGACAATAACCATTGTCCCTAATTCATAAATATTTTCACTTAATGAAAATTTATTTGATAAAATTACAGCTAACACTGCTGATGTTAATATAGCTCCTGTTGCATCATTAAAAGCTGATTCACTTATTACAGTTTGTTTTACTCTATCCTTTATTTTTACTTGATTAAATATAGGTACAAGAGTAGCTGGGTCTGTTGATGCTATTATAGTTCCTGCTAGTAAAGCAGTCATTGCACTTATTCCAAAAGCAAAGCTTATTACTTGTTGCATTATAAAAGCAGATATCACAACTCCTAAAGTAGCTAGTAAGAATACAGATATCTTTACATTTCTCAACACTTTTAAACTTATTTCTTTTCCACCTAAGTATAAGATAAATGCAGAACCAAATGTAAGTATTAATTGATTTTCTATTTGAAATCCGCGAATATCTATAAATTTTAAAAATGATGGTCCTATTAGAATTCCTACAAGTAAAAATAGTACAACATCAGGAACTTTCAATATTTCGCTAAGCTTGCTACAAATTATTCCAGTTATACTTACAACAGCAAAAATCACCAATAAATTATTACTGGCAATTGTGTGTATAGATGATTCCATGTCAGTCTCTCCTCCCAATATGCATGCATTATATGACATACTCATTTATTCGTTTTACTATATAATTATAGCACACAAATAAATGTTATCAATCATATTTTTTCCTTCCTGCAACTTAACCTTCATTTTTGATAATTAAATAACGCTTCTATAATTTTAATATTTTTTACCAGTTATTAAAAGGTTGATTTTGTCAAGTTTATAATATATATATATTAATACTATCTATACATATATCTTTTTTAGATATTTTTCGACTTTTTTTCTTATTAAAATAACTTTAAATTTAACAATAAAACATTTCATTATATATTTTTTTTAAAACGTACTATTTTCAACATTTTCATTAACTTGGTTTATTCATTTTTTTCTTATCTATCCTATATCCAAGCATACTTCCTATATTTTTACTTGGATGTAATTCTTCAGCAATTTCAAGCTTGTTATGAAGATTTTTTTTCGTACTAAAAATATTACTTCTATTTTTATCTTTTTTATCTTTTTTCATATTTTATCCTTTCAAAACAATATAAATTTTTCTATTTATTACTTATTATTTCAAATTTCTATAGTTTTAATCAAAAAAGGGAAATTTCTCAATATAATATAGCTTATTTAACACTATATTCGTATCTAGAATTTCCCTAATTATTTTACTAATTAAATTTTTCAATAACTTCCTCTAAATTAGAACTTACTTCTTCTTCTTTTTTCCAATTATTTAAGGTATAATGTGTCCTAAACGTAAACATCCCCGAGATTATTAATATAAAATAGTATACAAATCCACTATATAATAGTACTGAATACCCTAATAACTCTTTGGGAATTATTTTTGAAAACATAGTAAAGAATGTAACTTCATTCGCTCCAACATTTCCTGGTGTTGGTACTGGCGATATTGCCATATACAAAAACACTTGTAGTGTCATTATATGTATGTAGGATACTCCTTTTAGATTTGAAGCTTTATACACACAATAGACTATACTAAAATACGCTATTAGTTGCAACACAGTAAGTAATATACTTAAAACTAAAACTCTCACATTTTTAATAAATATTTTTATAGAGTAATTATAATCATCAATATAATGATTTACTCTATCACGTTTTGAATCTAAGAATTTAAATGTCTTAAATTTAGATAAAAAATTAATCAAAATTTCTGCTACCATTTTTACTTGTTTTGGACTAAATACTATTAGTAGTCCACCTAACAACATACTTACATTCATAATCATCCCGACCGTTATCAAAACTCTAACAGAATGTATTTGTTGCATTAATAACGGCTTATTTAGTAAAATTAAAATTCCACAAAACATGGTAACTGTACTTTGAAACACCACTGTCTTGTTAGTAACTATAGCTACTGATTTGCTAAGGCTCACATCATATTTTGTAAGTGCATATATTTGCATTGGTTGACTCCCAGATGCAAATGGAGTAACTAAGTTATAGTAAAATCCCATTGTAGCCATTTTTATACCAATAAATTTTACTTTTGTTTTCTGAACTGCATTTATTATCAAATGAGTTACAATAGCTTCAATTAGCATATATACTAGTATTATTAATATTCCAAAGAATATATAAGCCTTATTTACCATTCTTATAATTTTAGGTATCATTTTTATATCTAAAGTGGTTAGCACTAAATAAGTAGTAATACATATCAAAAATAGCAAAAATCCATATTGAATAAAATCTTTTTCTTTTTTGGATAGTTTTCTCATTTATTTTCTCCTAAATTTTTTCATATCACTATATCATAGTATACTACTTAACATATTCTTTGCAATACTAAAAAAAATAAGTCTCTATTTGACACAAATACATCTATAAACTTTTAAAAATTTTTACTCCTTTAGTAGAAATAATTCTCCATATCATAAAATCTAGTATTAATGTAAGCACACTTGCTAAAACAATATACATATTTAAAAATGAAATTCCCATTAATATATATATACCTCCAAGTACAACTATATATATTAATGATGCTAACATTGTAACTATCATACTTGCACTTCTCTTTACAACTGCAACTTCATTTTTCCAATCAAGATTTGGATATAATAGATTTGTTAATAACCCCATCAAAGCTACAAACATTGAAAAAGTTGTAAGTAAACAAATTGATACAATAATAAATTGGACTTCAAAATCTAATTTTATAGACACTAATATCAAACACAAAATAGATAATGGTGCATTCAATAAAAAATTCATCAATATTTTTGACCAGAATATTTCTTTCTCATCTATTGGAGAAGATTTTAATATCCATAAATTTTTTCCTTCAAAAGAAATCGAACAATATGTTGTACAATTCATTACCATTATAAAGAAGAACACTCCTAATAACTGTATTTTTATGAGATTAAAATCAATATTCATTTTTAGCAATTCAGCCATTTTATCTGCCCCAAATAGTAATATTAAAATTGTACCTACTATTAGAAATAACAGACCAACAGATGAATTTAAAAAGTAAATGAATGAAGAAGAATATCTTTTAAACTCCTTTTTTAATAGAGCTTTTGATGGTCTTGAAATTTTTTGACTCTTAAACTCATAACTTTTTGACTTATAACTTTCACGCATTTTAGAATTTATATTTTTAAATCTTTTAGCAAATAAAGTTATAAACATAAAAAATGGTATTATTGATATTGATATAAATGCTAAAAAAGAAATTATACTTCCTGTTTTAAGAGCATCAACAAAATAATATGTAGGTGGATATATTTTTCTAATAGTTTCTGAAATAGATACACTATTCTTTAACATTTCAGCTGATATAGAATTCAGTCTTGACATAAATAGAGTATAAAGTAAAAGCAATATTACACTACCTATGATTAATACTAAATTTTTATATTTTATTTTTGATGATATCTGCCCTATAAATAAAAAAATTATTGATGATGCAACTATTGGTAATAGAGGCAAAGCTAAAAATAATAATATTAAATAAGGAAAATAAGCTATACTTACATCAGAATTAAAAAAATAAACTACTGCTGGTATAATCATACATACTGAAGAAAATAAATAGTTTGTTCCAATCAACATCAATATTTTACTTGCTAGTATAGTAGATTCTTTTATAGGTAAACTAGTCAATAGATCTAAATCTTTTGCTTGAAATAGATATGATGAAGTTTTGTATAATGATGTAACGATAGTTGTTAATGTTGACAGTCCAAACCCAAATATCAGTAACATTTCCATTTGATTTATCTGTTTCAAAATATCAACTAGAGAAAGACTTAAGCTAGTTACATAAAAAATTAGCAACCCTGCTATAATAACAATTGAAAATACCATTCCCATTATTTTTTGTTTTTCTCTTCCATCTGCTTTTTTTAAAGTATTCAATTTAAATTCATTTATTATATTAGTTTTTATTAATATACTTAGATTGTTCATGTTTTATCATTCCTCACTTTAGACACTATATTGTATAAAAAACAATTTATTTTTCTATTAACTCCAAAAAAATACTTTCAAGTGAATTACTTCCTTTAACTTCTTCTGTGCTTCCATAAGCAATTATATTTCCATCCTTTATTATGGCAATTTTATCACAAATTTTTTCGGCAACTTCTAAAACATGTGTTGAGAAAAATATACAACCACCTTTTGCACAGAATTCTTTCATAATCTCTTTCAATATAAACGATGCCTTTGGGTCAAGACCTACAAAAGGTTCATCAAGAATTAAAATTTTTGGATTATGTATTAAAGCTGAAATTATGGCTAATTTTTGTTTCATACCATGTGAATATGAAGATATTAAATCTCCTAATGCTTTATTAAGTTCAAACTTATTCGAATAATATTTTATTAACTCTTCTCTTTTATTTTTATCAACTTCAAATATGTCTGCTATAAAATTAAGATATTGTACACCAGTTAATGATTCATATAAATCCGGATTATCAGGTATATATGCCATTTCTTTTTTACATTCAACAGGTTGTTTTTTTATCGACTTAGAATTTACAAGCACCTCTCCCTCTTCAAAATCGTGTATCCCAACAATTGCCTTAATAGTAGTAGTTTTACCTGCACCATTATGACCTATAAACCCAAAAAGCTCTCCATCATTTACATCAAATGAAATATTATTTACTACTTTCTTATTTTTATATGATTTAGATACATTGATTATCTTTAACATAATTTCCCTCCATATTATAGTTTTGATAGTTGTTATATATAATATATAACAACTATCAAATAATTACAACTTTTATTTGTTTATTTTTAAAGTTTAGAAAATACAAAACCATTAGAAATATGGAAATATAAATTATATTTACTTCTAAATTACACATAATTATAAAAGAATATATAGTTCGATTTGCTTAAACAATGTATAATAAAAAATAGTTGACTATAATAATATTAATGATTAAATAGAAGGAGCAAAACATGAATACATTTGAACAATTAAAAATAAGTTCTACTTTGATAGATGGGCTTAAAAAACAAGACATAACTTCTCCAACAGAAGTTCAGTCACTTGCTATAGAAAATATAATACAAAATAAAGATTTATTGATTAATTCTCAGACTGGAACAGGAAAAACACTGGCATATCTTCTACCTATATGTGAAAAAATTGATACATCAAAAAGAGAGACACAAGCGCTTATACTTGCACCTACACATGAACTAGTAATGCAGATTACAAACCAAGTTGAATTATTAGCTAAAAACTCAGAAATTCCTTTAACTTCTTTAGCTTTAATTGGGGAAGTAAATATACAAAAGCAAATAAAAAACATAAAAACAATAAAACCACATATAGTAATTGGTTCTTGTGGAAGAGTTTTAGACTTAATAAAACAAAAGAAATTAAAATCACATAATATAAAAACTATCGTCTTAGATGAAGTAGACAATCTATTGAATGGAAAAAATATAACTTGTATAGAAGATATAATAAGAACTACATTAAGGGATAGACAGATTATAGGATGTTCTGCAAGCCTTACTGATAATACTATAAAAATTTGTGATAAAATTATGAAAGAATTTGAAATAATAAAAACGAAAGAAAAGTCACAAATAAATCCTAATATAAATCACTCATATTTATTAGGTGAAATAAGGGATAAATTTAATTTTCTTAGAAAAACATTAGCTGCCACAAATCCAAAAAGAGCAATTGTATTTGTAAACAACGAAAAAAATATAGAAGTCCTAGTATCAAAACTAAATTATCATAATTATAAGGCAATTGGAATCTTTGGAAACATGGCAAAAGAAGATAGAAAAAATGCAATAAATAAATTTAAACTTGGAAAAGCAAAAATTTTAATTACAACTGATTTATCTGCTCGTGGGCTAGATATAGTAGATGTAAGTCATGTTTTTAATTTAGATTTTCCAAAAAGTAAAAATGAATACTTGCATAGATGCGGCCGAACTGCTAGAGGGAATCGAGATGGTAACACAATCTCAATAATAACAAAACAAGAATTAGATGTGATAAAGGATTTACAAAAAGAATTTAATATAACAATTGTGCCTAAAATTTTACAAAATGGAAAGCTAATAGATACAGTTAAATAATTTAACAAATACAAAAGAGCTGTAATTTCTCATTAAAACATGTTAGAAATTACAGCTCTTTATTTTATTAAATTAATTTTTTAAATAATATTCATTATAAAAGCCAAAGTTTTATTATAAATAATATAGCCAAGACAATCATTACTATAGAAACATGCTTCTTATCTTCTGCTTTTTTAGTTCCAAATATATTGTAAAATACATTTACGAAAACATAAGTTAATATACCTAAAGTTAAACCATCACCTATACTATAAGTTAATGCCATACAAGCAATAGTAACAAATGCTGGAACACCTTCAGTTATATTGTCAAACTCTATATCCTTAACTGTACCAAGCATTAAATATCCAACATATATTAAAGCTGGTGCTGTAGCACATGATGGAATTGCTATAAATACAGGAGAGAAAAACATTGCAGCTAAGAATAAAATCCCAACTGTAACTGCTGTCCATCCAGTTCTTCCACCTGCAATAACTCCTGTTGAACTTTCAACATAAGTTGTAACTGTAGACACTCCAAGTCCTGCACCTACTGTAGTTGCAACTGCGTCTGTAAGTAAAGCTCTTCCTACATTAGGAACATTTCCTTTTTCATCTAGCATGTTTGCTTTAGAACAAACACCTACTAATGTACCAACTGTATCAAAGAAATCAACAAATAAAAATGTGCAAACTACTACTAAAAATCCACCTATATTCGTTGGATGTAATACATATCCTAAATCTATTTTACCTGCTATTGGTGCTAAACTTTCAAATTTAAATACTCCACCAGGTAAATATATCCCTAGTTTTTGTGCATACTCTGGATTCATAAAAGCAAATCCCCAAGCAAGTAATGAACTTACTACTATTCCAAAAAGTATAGAACCTTTAACTCTTTTTTTATCTAATACAGCAATAATTACTAATCCTATACAAGTTATTATTACTGCTGGTGTAAATCTACCCATTTTGATAAGAGTAGCTTGATCTCCAATAACAATTCCGCTATTTACTAAACCTATAAGTGCAATAAATATACCAATACCACCTGTAACAGCTAATTTCATATTTTTTGGTATTGCATTTACAACAGCCTCACGAACTCCACTTACTGATAAAACTATAAAAATAATACCTTCTACAAATACTGCTGTAAGAGCCACTTCCCAAGGAACACCCATTTGTAAAACTACTGTGTATGCAAAAAATGCATTAAGACCCATACCTGATGCCAAAGCAAAAGGAAGATTTGCAACTACACCCATTAAAATACATCCAAATGCTGCTGCTAAACATGTCCCTGTAACAAGTGCACCAGCTGGCATACCTGTCTCAGATAAAATATTTGGATTTACAGCTATTATATAAGCCATAGTTAAAAAAGTAGTTACTCCTGCAATGACTTCTTTTTTCATATCAACATTTTTATTAGTCAAAATTGGAAAAAGTTTCTGCATGGTACTACTGTTTGTTGTTTGCATAACAACACCTCCTATTAAATTTTACAAAAAAACGACACAGTAATTGATAAGCTGAGCCGTATCCTTCATAATTCAGTTAATTAAATATTTAATTAACTAAATAATAGTATACATAGTCAGAATATTTACGGTATTCCGGTAGAAACTTATGACCCATATTGTCAAAATTATATGTTATACAATCCAAAACATTATTTTTTCTTTACGAATATTATTTTAATTTATATAATTAATTTTGTCAATATATACGTATATATTATACTGATTTTGTATTAATATTCGATTATATTAAGTATTAATTTCTCTTATCCCGATTATAATTATATTCTTTACATTTTCGAAAAATATATGATATTTTAATACAATTTATTTATAGTTGAAATATAAAGCTTACTCTAAGATTATATTATAATGAATTGATAAATTTTTTATTTTTAAAAAACAAAGTGAAGAATTTAACTATATGCCATAAAGGGTATTAAAAAATTAAAGTTATTGTAAATCATATAATCAATGAATAATCTTTTGATAAAATGTATTTACCTCCATTATGATATAATAAATTATGGAGGTGAATATAAAAATGGGTATTATTCTTAAGCCAAAAAAATTTTATATGACTATTATAGCTACAATAATTCTGTACTTTTCTCTTAATTACAGTTTTAATATAAAATTTTCTATATGCTTATCTTTTTTAACCATCTTAATTTGGGCTATAGACTCTGTTGAAAAAACTGTAGTTGCATTATTTTTCGTAATTCTAGCATTTATTTTTAACATTGCACCCTTAAATGTAATTTTACAATTTTTATTTACAGAAAATTTTTATATAATAGTCCTTGCCTACATAATTACTAATGCAGTTACAAAGACAGGTGTTGCAAGGATTATTTCTGAAAAATTAATTTTAAATATTGTTAACACTCCTAAAAAAATGATTCTTTTATCATATATTTTAGGTATATTGTTAATATTTTTTATTCCACAACCATTCCCAAGGGTCATTTTGGTATCAGCTTTTTACAAAGAGTTTTTAAAAGAACAAAAAATAACTGAAGATTCAAAATCTATACTTTTATTTAGCATATTTACAGCATCTACCTTTACATCTATGTTTTTTATAAATGGAGATACCCTTTTAAACTACGTTGTATTAGAACTTGGAAACTGTAATATAAATTGGGGTCAATGGGCTTTTTATATGTCTGTTCCAACTATAATTACTTGTCTTGTAACTTATTTTTTATTTATTTTTATTTTTAAAAAAGAATTATCTTCAATAGAATTTATTTCTAACAAAAATCTTGATTCTAATAAATTTCAATTTTCATATTCTAATTTTAAAATGGAGTTTAATTTATTGAATAAGGAACAAAAATACACTTTTTTATGCCTAGGAATAATGTTTTTTATGTTTTTGACCCAGTTTATACATAACATAAACACTCTAATCATAATGTCAATTTGTGTACTTCTTTTATTATTAAGAAAAATAATTGGATTCAATACTTTAAAAGAAATAAACTGGAAAGTCCTTATTTTTTTCGTAGCGGCATTTTCAATTGGAGGAGTATTAAAGTACTCTGGAGTTGTAGATATAATGGGAAATTATTTGATAAAGTTTATACCACACTCTTCAGAAATTATTTCAATCTTATTTTTAATAACTCTAACAATAGTATTGAATATATGTCTTGGAAGTGCTGTTACTACATCATCTGTGGTAATACCATTGCTTGGAAGTTTGCACATACTAAAAGAAAATAGCATTACATTATGCCTATTTGTCTATATCATAGTAAGTATACAATACATACTACCATTCCATCATGCAACAATAATGGTTGGACACGGTGAAAATCTGTATAATAGCAAGGTTATTTTTAAGTATGGTTTAACTTTAATTCCTTTAACTTATTTTATAATAATATGTGTGACATTCCCCTGGTGGAGATTCATAGGTTTAGAAATCTAAAAAGATGAAAATATGAATTAACTTAAAATAATAGCTTAAATTATTAAAAATAATTCATATTTTCATCTTTTAATACAAGTCTACTTGCATAATTAGGCATAAAACCACTTTTTAATTATAATGCTAGATATTATTTGTTTTACTACCTTTTCCAAAAGTATTCTCCCAATCTTCTATAAACTTATCTACACTCCAGTCTGTCAATGGATGATTCATCATAGCCTTACAAATATCGTATGGTACTGTAACACTATGTACTCCATTTTGCATTAATTCTATAACTTGTTGTGCATTTTTAAAACTTGCAGCAAGTACTTTTGTGTCCATTTTATATGTATCTATTATTTTTATAAGCTCTGAAACCATAGATACTCCATCGCCAGATATATTATCAAGTCTATTTACATAAGGCGCGATATAGTTTGCTCCAGCTTTTGCAGCCAAAAAACCTTGATGTGCTGTAAATATTGCAGTAGCAGTTATTTTTATCCCTTTTTTATGAAGGTCTTTTATAGCTCTTAAACCATCTTGTGTTACAGGTATTTTTACATATATGTTTTTTCTCAAACTACTTATATATAATGCCTCTTCTAATATTTCTTCATACTTTTTACTTAACACTTGAGCATGTATAGGCATATCCTCACCTATAATTTCACCAATCTCATTTATGAGTTGCTTAAAATTCTTTTTTTCTTTTGAGACAATACTTGGATTTGTAGTTACACCATCTATTGGTAAACAAGTACATAATTCCTTAATCTCCTCTACATTACCTGTATCTAAGATTAGTTGCATTAAAATATCCCCCTTTAGTTTTTATTTATTCTTATTATATATTGATTTGGTATTATTTTCAATAATTTTGTTATTGTTTTTTCTTTTTTATTATTGTTTTACTTTTCTTTTTAATTTTATAATCTCTTTATTTATTAAATTCTAAATATATAATTATCAAAAATATACTTTTTATATTAAATTAATTTTGTATTCCATGTTAAAATAGTTGATATATGGTATTTTATCTTATAATATTTACTATAATACTACATTAGGAAAAGAGGTAAAAAATGTTTGCAGAAGAAAGGATTCAAGCTATATTAAATATCCTAAAAAAAGAAGGTAGAGTTACTGTAAAAGAACTCAGTTCTAAATTTAACGTTACAGAAGATTGTATAAGAAAAGACTTAAAAAATATAGAAAAAATCTCTTCAATACGAAGAATTTATGGTGGAGCTGTATTAGCCAGAGAAACCTTAGAAAACCAAGATACAAAAGATAGAAAAGAAATCAACATTCCAACAAAGAAAATAATAGCAGAGAAAGCATTTAATCTAATTACAGATAGAGAAACTATATTTTTAGACATCTCTACAATTAATATTTTACTGGCAAAACTTCTAGCTGAAAGTAATAAAAAGGTGACACTAGTGACAAATATGTTGGACATACTAAATGTAGTTACTTCAAGACCAAATAATTTAAATATAATCTCTACTGGAGGTTTATTAAATCTTAGTCTTGATGGATTTGTTGGTACTCCAACTATAGACTTTATATCAAAATATAAATTTGACAAGACCTTTATGGGTAGTTGTGGTGTGGATGTATTTAACTCTTCACTTACAACTTTTGAAATTGAAGATGGGCTTACAAAAAAAGCTATAATAAATTCAAGTAAGAAAGTATTTATAGTTATGGAAGATAAAAAATTTAAATTTGATGGAAACTTTAAATTTGCTCACTTAGAAGATATTAGTTCTATAATTACAGAAAAATCTCCTACTCCTGATATAGTAAACACTTTATCCGAATTTAATGTAAATGTTTTATAAACTCAATTACACACTTTATAGATTTACTTATAAATATAAATTATTATTTTATAAAGAAGCTTAAAAAACCTAATTTTCTAATAATTATTTTATAATTGAATTTAGTGGTTAAAACTAATTTGAAATAGACTTTCTAAATCTAATACAGTTATTTTTAGAAAGTCTATTTCTTTAACAAACAATTTAATACTATTATACACTATATATAAATCTTATTTCATTTCATCTTTCATTTGCTTTTCTATTTCTTTAGCAAATTTTTTTTGCTCGTATCTTTCCATCATTTCATCTTTTTTCATTTCTAAGTTTACCATAGCACCTTGTGCATCATCTTTTAAATCCTCAGCAGTATTCTTCATTACATAAGCTGTCTTTTTAACACCGTCTTTTATATCTTCTTTCATATTTTTCATGTCTCTTTTTAATCTATCCATCAAAACTACCTCCTCTGTAAATATAATATTTTCTATATTTATTTTTCCCAAAGTACATATATTTATTTGCAATATCACTTATAATTTTTAAGTCATTAAATGTAATTTAATAGTGCTTAAATATATAAATTTCGATAGATTAAATATTTCTTGTTTCAAAATAAAAATAACATCAAACATAAACTATATGCTCGATGTTATTTTCTAAATTCACAATAACTTAATTGTTGGGATTACTATAATGATGACTTATATGGAGGATGTAATAAAATCTCATCATTATAGTTTGGTGTATTCTATGGTTTAAAACTTTTTTTATTTATATTTATATAATACATTTTTAGTATGAATTTTTTATGATTTTAGAATGAACTATTATTGAAACTTCTATATTATTTATTCAAACAAATCAATTTTTAAATTCGACTGTAAATACTACAGAGTTTTCTTTATTTTTTATACTATAATCAAATCCATGACTTTTAAAAATTTGACTGACTATATAAAGTCCAAGTCCACTTCCTCCAGTTTTTCGTGAACGAGATTTTTCTATTCTATAAAACGGATTAAATATTTCTTCTAAATAACGTTTCTCTATAGTTACACCAGTATTTTCAATTTCTAAGATTACCCTTTGATTAGAAGTCTTTTTATTTATACGTTTATTTTTATCATAAAGTCTAATTATAAGCTCTGAACCTTCAGGAGAATATTTTATGGCATTATTTATTATATTATTAATTGCCTTAGTTATTCTTTCTTGGTCTGCTTTTACTTCTAGATTTTCCTCTATTTTTAAAATAGTTTTCATATGTTTTTCTTCTATTAAAAATACTTGTCTTTTTACCAATCTATTTAAAAGTTCGCTTATATTTATTGATACAAGCTTCAAATCTTTTTCAAGTATCTCTGATTTTGAAACTTCTATCATTTCATTTACTAAATCTTTTAATTCTTGTGTACATTCATATGATTTTTTCAGATAAGTATCCCTATCTTTATACTTACCTACACTATAAATCATCCCTTCAATTTGACCACTTATTATGGTTATTGGAGTTTTTAGTTCATGTGATATTGTGGCGACAAAATCCTTTCTCCTATATTCTTGTTCTCTCTCACTCTCTATTATATTTATCAGAGGTTTTGTTATTACAATCGAATATATATAGGCTCCAATAATTGCTATTAATATCGCTATTGATATGATGTATGGCATTAACTTTCTTATAACTTCGTTTGCTTCATCAATTGGCTGTAATGGCATAACGAGTTCCAAAGTATATGGCCCATCTTTTGCATCTTTAGTATATATAGGTATAGATGTTCTATATTCATCCTCAATGCTATTAATCATGTACTTACTGTATCTTAAAATAACTACTTCATTTTTACCATATACGATTTTTCCTTGACTATCTTTTAATAAAATAGCAAGATTTTGGTCTTTAGCCATATAATAAAGTCTTTCTTCTAGAGTATACGTATCAAAATGAATCGAACTATCTACTAAAGACTTTAAACTTTCTTGAAGAGACTCAATTTTATACTCATGATAATATGATGGCAATAAAAAATATAAAATTAAATATATTATTAAAGCTAATGCTATTAATAATGATGTCGTTATAGAAAATAACTTATACTTTATGCTTAACTTTTCCCACTTATCAAATATCCTTCTCAAGTGTATATCCTATCCCTTTTACAGTTTTAATATATGGTAATGATATTTTTTTTCTTATATTTTTTATATGTGCATCTACAATCCTAGTATCTCCATAATAGTCATAACCCCATATACTATCTAAAAGACCTTCTCTAGTTATAACCTGTGGATACTTTTCTATTAGAGCTTTCAATATATTAAACTCTTTTAGTGTAAGCTCTATAGGTTCTCCATCTATCTCAGCTATATATGTGTTTAAATCTAACTTTAATTTTTCAAAAACTATAAATTTATCATTTATAGTTTTGTTACTTCTTCTCAAAATAGCTTCTACTCTTTTTATAAGAAGATTAAATGAAAATGGCTTTGTTATATAGTCATCACATTCTAGGTCAAAGCCTTTAAGTTGGTCCCCTTCATCATTCAAAGCAGTCAAAAATATAATTGGAACACTTGATGATTTTCTTATCATTTTACAGACCCCATAACCATCTAGATTTGGCATCATTATATCTAATATAACTAAATCATAACTTCCTTGTTTAAACTTTTGTATACCTTCCAACCCATCATTGGCTGTATCAACTTGATAACCTTCTGCACTTAAAAATTCTGATATTAATTCTTGTATATTTGAATCATCTTCAATTACAAGTATTGACGAGTTCATTCTATCAATCCTTTCTATTTTATTTGAAATTTCCTACATTACTTATATTTTATATCATTGTTGTGAATTTTACATGAAAAAAGAGCTATCTTAATTTGTAAATTAATTCTTTTAATTTAAAGATAGCTCTTTTTTATACATTTTATTTAACTTTTTAATCTAATCTCTTTTATATGGTTTGAAATTTTTAAGTCTAAGTGCATTTGAAACAACTGAAACTGAACTTAAACTCATAGCCGCTGCTGCAATCATGGGATTT
Organism: Clostridioides sp. ZZV14-6387; assembly: GCF_020657835.1. Lineage (NCBI taxonomy): Bacteria > Bacillati > Bacillota > Clostridia > Peptostreptococcales > Peptostreptococcaceae > Clostridioides > Clostridioides sp. ZZV14-6387. The sequence goes on along the minus strand of NZ_JAGWCW010000003.1, from coordinate 173,215 downwards.
AACAAAGGTCCTCCAAATATATACAATAATCCTGCTGCTACAGGTATACCAATCGTATTGTATCCAAATGCCCAAAATAGGTTTTGTTTTATGTTTTTTATAGTCTCATGACTAAGTTTAATTGCTGTTGGAACATCCATCAAGTCACTCTTCATAAGTACTATATCTGCAGACTCAATTGCTACATCAGTTCCACTTCCTATTGCTATACCTATATTTGCTTTTGCAAGGGCTGGAGCATCATTTATTCCATCTCCTACCATTGCAACAAAGTTGCCTTGGTTTTGTAATTTTTCAACTTCTTTAGACTTGTCTTCTGGTAATACTTCTGCTAACACCATATCTATACCTACTTGACTTGCTATAGCATTTGCAGTTTTTACATTATCTCCAGTTACCATTGCAACTTTTATTCCCATATCATGAAGGATTTCTATTGCTTTTTTACTACTTTCTTTAACTACATCTGCTACTGCAATTATTCCTGCCAACTTTCCATCTACAGCTATATACATAGGTGTTTTACCTTGGCTTGCCAACTCATTAGATTTTTCTTCTAAATCTTCAAGAAGAATATTATTATCATTCATAAGTTTTTTATTTCCAAGTAATATATTTTCTTTATTGATAATAACTTGTATACCAGCACCTGGTATAGCTTTAAAGTCGTCAACTTTTTCCAATTTTATATTCTCTTCTTCACCATATCTTACTATTGCTTCACCAAGAGGATGTTCTGAACCTTTTTCTGCACTTGAAGCAATCTTAATAAGATATTCTTCTTCTACATTATTTAATACAATATCTGTTACCTTTGGTTTTCCTTCTGTTATTGTTCCTGTTTTATCAAATATTACTGTATTTACTTTATGTGCAGATTCTAATGCTTCTCCACCTTTTATCAATATACCATTTTCTGCGCCTTTTCCAGTCCCAACCATTATAGCAGTTGGTGTTGCTAATCCTAGTGCACAAGGACAAGCAATTACAAGCACTGATATAAAGATAGTAAGTACAAAGACTATATCTTTTCCACCTACTAAAAACCACAATAATGATGCCACTACTGCTATTGAAATTACTATTGGTACAAAATATCCAGACACAGTATCTGCAAGTTTGGCAATAGGTGCCTTTGTACCTTGAGCATCTTCAACTAATTTTATTATTTGAGCAAGAGCTGTGTCTCCACCGATTTTTTCAGCCTTAAACTTAATAACTCCATTTTTATTTATACTAGCTCCTGTAACTTTACTTCCAACATTCTTTTCTACTGGTATACTTTCTCCTGTAAGCATAGATTCATCAACTGATGTATATCCCTCTATTACGACACCATCTACTGGTATCTTAGTACCTGGCTTTACTAATATTATATCTCCAATTCCTACTTCTTCTATAGGAGTCTCTACTTCTTTACCATCCACTAATACTATTGCAGTTTTTGGTTGTAATCCCATAAGTTTTTTAATTGCTTCTGATGTTTTTCCTTTTGATTTTGATTCTAAATATTTGCCAAGTAAAATAAGTGCTATTATTATTCCTGCACTTTCATAATATAACTGATGATGGTGCATACCTTGAATTTGTCCATTTGCTATTTGTATTGTTGTATATAAACTATACAAAAATGCTGCTAATGTACCAATTGCAACTAAAGAATCCATATTAGGGCTTAAAGAAAAAAGTGCTTTAAATCCATTTATATAAAATTTATATCCAGCTATCATTACTGGTATTACTAAAATCAGCTGAATTAATGCATAATTCAAAGTATTCGTCATAGGGTTTATAATCTCTGGCAAAGGCCATGGCCCTATAGGCTTTATTATCATAGGTCCCATTGCTATATAAAACAATGGAACTGCAAATACTATTGCAACTATAAATTTAACAAATAAAGACTTCATTTCTTTTTCTTTTCTTAATTTATCTTCATCTACATCAACCTTATCTCTTACCTCTTCTATTGGCTTATATCCAGCTTTTTCAATAGCTGCTTTTATTTGAGATAATTTTACCTTTGATGGATTATAATCTATATTAGCTTTATCTGTTGCTATATTTACACTAATGTTCTCTACTCCATCCAATTTCTTTACTACTCTCTCTACTGCTTTTGCACAAGCTGCACATGTCATTCCATCAATTTTCATATCAATTTTTTTATTACTTTCTTCCTTTACAATTCCATATCCAGCTTTTTCTACAACCTGTTTTATATCATCAAAACTAACTTTAGAATTATCATATTCTATTTTAAGTTTTTCAGTAGCTATATTTACACTCTGGTCATATACTCCATCCATTTTCTTGGTTACTCTTTCTACTGCCTTTGCACAGGCTGCACATGTCATACCTGTGATTTTATAACTTTCTACTACTTTATTTGAACTCATAATAAATCCGTCCTTTCTTTTAACATGTTTTCAATCAATTTATAATTTTGCACTTTGATATGTAATCTTGATAAATTATTTATTTAGAAATCTATATTTTTTATTATACCCCCTATAGGTATGCTTAATCAATATTTTTTTATAATTTTTTATAAATAAATTTATTAGTTATATTTATTTGTATTTACTAAAAAAGTATACTCCTAATTAGATATATAAATAAAAATAGAGTATATAAATTGTTTAATGTTTGTACAATTTATATACTCTATTTCTTATAATTTATATTCTATTTATAGTTTATTCCTTACATGCTTCGAAAAATTCTGCTTCTGTTTCTTTTATTTCAAGCTCATTGTCTATTATCCCAACAGCTTCTTTTTTAAATGCTCTACATTGACCTATACAACCAGTCTTCACATTTTCTTCTCCAACTAAAGTTTTTAACTTATTTACATCCACATTTGAACAGTTTGGACATACTCTTATCATATTTAAGTTCCTCCTAATTAATGTCTAATTAATAGTTTTATACCCAAATATAAATTTTATAAAAATCTTTTTTGTTATAAATTATTTCCATAAATTCCATTTTTATCATATTATCAACATTATATAGACATTTTATATATTATTATTACATGTATGGTGGTATCTGTTGTTTTCTTATTATTTCCAATTCTTTAATTTCCAAAGATTTAATTACATTTACTTTGTAGTTTTCTTTAGACTTTATATATAAAACATCTTCTGTCTTTTTACCTTCAATAAATTTATGAGACCATTCTAATAGCTCATCAAAATTACAAATCTCTTCTTTTAAGAAAGTATCACTTTCGCTAGCAAAATACTTAATTATTATTTTTGTTACTTCCAACATATATCATCCTTTGCTTTTTATTAATATTTTCATTTATAAATCTATTATTTGTATATAAAAATTTTTTAAACAAAATAAATTTTTTTAGACAAAACTAGCATTTTTGTTCAATTTGAGCTATATTAATACATTTTAATCTATTTCTCCTTGTACCTAATAATATATTGTGATATAATTAGTAAGTTATTTTAATCGAAGGGAGCAACAAAGATGTCACAAAAACATAAAATTATAAATATCGCAGTTATAGCCCACGTTGATGCTGGAAAGTCAACATTGGTTGATGCGTTCCTTTCTCAAGGTGGTGTTTTTAGAAAGAACGAAGTAGTCAAAGACTGCGTTATGGACAGTAACGACCTTGAAAAAGAAAGAGGCATAACTATATATTCAAAAAACTGTGCAATAAACTATGAAGATTATAAAATAAATATAGTTGATACTCCAGGACATAGCGACTTTTCTTCTGAAGTTGAGCGTGTTATGAAAACTGTTGACACAGTTATTTTATTAGTTGATGCTAGTGAAGGCCCAATGCCTCAAACTAGATTCGTTTTACAAAAATCTTTAGAGTTCGGTTTAAAACCAATATTATTTATAAACAAGATTGATAAAAAAGACCAAAGAGCGGAAGAAGTAGTTAATGAAGTTTTCGATTTATTTGTAGACTTAAATGCAACAGATGAACAATGTGAATTCCCTATAATATATGGTATAGCTAAGCAAGGTATAGCTAAACTTGAAATGGATGATGATAGTGAAGACCTTTCTCCTCTATTTAAAACTATTGTAAATCATGTTGAAGCTTATCCTGATTACGACAATGAACCTTTACAGTTCCAAATATCAGCCCTTGCATATGATGATTATGTAGGTAGACTTGGTATAGGTAGAATTTACAAAGGTACTCTTAAAAGCAATACACAAGTTGCTATATGTAGAGAAGATTCTGTTGTATCTAAAGGAAAAGTATCAAAACTTTCTGTGTATGAAGGTTTAAAACAAGTTGAAGTTGATGAAGCTACTAGTGGAGAAATAGTTGTTATAGCTGGTATACCAGATATATCTATAGGAGAAACTCTATGTGATTTAGATAATCCACTACCTATGGAAATGATAAGAATAGAAGAACCTACTCTTTCAATGAACTTCTTAGTAAATGACTCTCCATTTGTTGGAAAAAGTGGAAAGTTTGTTACAACTAGACATTTAAAAGATAGACTTGAAAAAGAACTTGAAGTGAATGTTGGGCTTAAAGTTGAACCTCTTGAAACTACTGATGGATATAAAGTTTCTGGACGTGGAGAACTTCACTTATCTATACTACTTGAAAATATGAGACGTGAAGGTTATGAAATTGGTGTTTCTAAACCTGAAGTTTTAATGCATAAAGAAGATGGAAAATTAATGGAACCAGTAGAAAGAGTTGTTGTAAACTGTCCTGAAGTTTATTCTGGTACTATTATAAACGAATTGAACTTAAGAAAAGGTATGATGGAATCTATGTCAATAGAAGGAGACTATGTAAAAATAGAATTCTTAGCACCTACTCGTGGTCTTTTAGGATATAGAAGTGAATTTATAAATGCTACTCGTGGAGAAGGTACTCTAGTTCGTTCATTTGAAAAGTTTGAAGAATTCAAAGGAGAGATACCTTCAAGAGGAAATGGTGTTTTAATAGCACAAGGACCTGGTGTTACTATGGGTTATTCTCTTAATGCTTTAAGTGATAGAGCTGTAATGTTTGTAGACCCTGGTGTAGAAGTTTATGAAGGTATGATAATCGGTATGAATTCTAGAAAAGACGACATGGTAGTCAATCCTTGTAAAAATAAAAAAATGAGTAATGTACGTGCTTCTGGTTCAGATGATGCTATAAAACTATCTCCACCTAGAATATTTACTCTTGAAGAAGCTCTAGAATTTATAGAAGATGACGAATTAGTTGAAATCACACCTGATTCTATAAGACTTAGAAAAAGATTCTTAAATGAACATGATAGATTAAGATATAATAAATCTAGACAAGGTAAATAATATATATTTATCTCTAGTTAATAAAATAGCCATACATACTAAAAGATATCTTTCAGTATATATGGCTATTTTTATTTAAAATTTATATTATTCAATATTTATATAATTAGCAGCTTGAACGGCCGCAATTGCTCCATCTGACGCTGCTGTTATTATCTGGCGTAAAAATTTAGTTCTACTATCTCCTGCTACATATACACCTTCTACTGATGTTGTACAAGATTCATCTGAAATTATATATCCACCTTCATCCAAGTCAAGAACATTTTCAAACATTTTATTATTAGGTTTAAGACCTATAGCAATAAAAATGCCACTAACATCTATTGTTCTTTTCTCTTCAGTCTTTAAATTCTTTACTTCTATATTTGATACAGTCTTTTCACCTTCTATTTTTTCTACACCATGATTATAAAGTATCTCAATATTCTTTCTTGCCTTTACAGATTTTTCTAATACTTCTTCACCTCTAAAACTGTCTCTTCTATGAATTAAGTATACCTTTGTACAGTTGTTAGCCAAAAATAAAGCATCTTCTAAAGCAGTATTTCCTCCACCTACTATGGCTACTTCTTTATCTTTAAAAAATGCTCCATCGCACGTAGCACAATAAGATACTCCTCTACCTGTAAATTTTTCTTCTCCCTCACAACCTAATTTACGTCTTTCAACTCCATTTGCAAGAATAACAGCCTTTGCTTTATGCTCACCTGAAGATGTCTTTACAACCTTTATCTTTCCTTCAAGATTTATCTCTTCAACCTCATCAAACTGAATATCAACACCTTGAGCGATAGCTTGATTATATATATTATTAGAAAATTCTACCCCAGAAATCTTTTGAACTGCTGGATAATTTTCTACTTCAGATGTACTTGCAACTTGACCTCCATAAATACTTTTTTCAAATACTGTGACACTTAATCCTGCTCTCATAGCATAAATTGCTGAAGTTAAACCTGCTGGTCCAGCACCAATTACAATAATATCTACCATAACATTTTACCTCTCTTTATATTATTATTTCTTATATATTATTCTCATTATTCTTATACTTTACTATTATTATCCATATATACTATAAACAAAACATTATTTTTTATTAATGTATAAAAAGTTTAATAAACCTTTATTTCGATATAAGGATTGTTTTTTATTAGTTAACTTTATTTTACATATATGTAAAAAAACTGCAAATAAAAGTCACTTTTATTTACAGTTCCTACTCATTTATATAATTTAAAACCTTATTGGTTATCATTTACAGTGTCTTCTAATATATTGTTTTCTGATATATATGATAGAATTGAAAGTCCATACATAACCAAAACTAATGCTGCTGTTATAAGTACTATTCCCATATTTAATACCTCCTTTTGTTTACAGTATACTATTATTATGTGAAATACTTGTGAATTTAATTTGAATATAGCTGTAATTTTATATTAACAATTTCTTCAAATTAAATATTCCTAATTATATACTTTTATTAAGTCAATTGTTATTAATAGTTTAAATATTAACATTATTTACTTATATTTATATCATATACCATATAATTACATTTTTCAAATTAAAGTTTTGTAAACTTTTTTTGTAATATAGTGTAGTATAAAACTGTAATATTACAGAGATGTAACTGTTCCCTCTTGATTAGTTATATTAAAAACAGCTTCATTCCTATGAAAACACAAAATCCTAAGAGTTTAAAAACAGTTAAAAAAATATTTTTCTATGACCCAATTTGATTACAATTTTTTTACAATTTAAAAAATATTTTTCCCAAATTTTTATATTAATACTTGACTTTGTCTGTTTTATAATCTAGAATAATTAATAATATTAAGAATATTGAAAGGCTTTGATTAGGAAGAGTAAATCTGAATCGGTTACCAGAGAAGGAAACTATTAGCTGAAATGTTTCCCTAATTAGAAAGATTGAAAACTACCTATGAGCTTCTATCTGAAGTTATCTTAATGATTTTAGTAGGAATAGACGTTTTTATTACTTACGTTAAAGTATCAAGTGGATTTTTTTAAATCAATTTGGGTGGAACCGCGGGAAACAGATTCTCGTCCCTTTTTTAGGGATGAGGGTCTTTTTTTATTACCTAAATTCAGTTTTTAAAATATTCTGTACTTAACTTAATTAGCTAATTAAAAATCTAAAATATATGGAGGATTATAGAAATGTATTATTCAAGTACAAGAGGCACCGAAGAAAAAGTAACTGCATCACAAGCAATAATAAAGGGAATATCAAATGATGGTGGTCTTTATGTCCCAAGTAAATTTCCAAATGTTGAAAATGAACTTATAGATTTAATGAATTTAACGTATTCTCAGATAGCATTCTTTGTGCTTAGTAAATTTTTATGTGATTTTACTGAAGATGAGATTAAAGACTGTATAGAAAATGCATATGACGAAAAGTTTGATTGCACTAGTATAGCTCCATTAAATAAAATAAATGATACTTATTTCTTGGAATTATATCATGGACCAACTTTAGCATTTAAGGATATGGCACTTACTATAATGCCTCATCTTCTTAAAACATCTATTAAGAAAGATAATTTAGAGAAAGATGTCGTGATTCTTACTGCTACATCTGGAGATACAGGAAAGGCGGCACTTGAGGGATTTAAAGATATTGATAAAATAAAGATAATTGTATTCTTCCCAGAAGATGGTGTAAGTGCAGTACAAAAGCTTCAAATGAAGACTCAGAAAGGAAAAAATACATATGTAGTTGGTATAAAAGGAAATTTTGATGATGCACAATCTGGTGTAAAGAAAATTTTCTCTGATAAAGAATTTAATCAAAAACTATTAGATAATAATTATATACTATCTTCTGCTAATTCAATTAATATAGGAAGACTTCTTCCACAAGTTGCATATTATTTTTATTCATATATGAAATTAGTTGATAAGGGTGAGATAAAGTTAAATGATAAAATAAATTTTGTTGTACCAACTGGTAATTTTGGTAATATTTTAGCTGGATATTATGCTAAACAAATGGGACTTCCAATAAACAAATTGATATGTGCATCAAACGATAATAATGTTCTTTATGATTTCTTTAAAACTGGTATTTATGATAAAAATAGAACATTAAAATTAACGTCTTCTCCTTCTATGGATATATTAATATCTAGTAACTTAGAAAGATTGTTGTTTGAGATATCAAATAGAAACACTACTATCGTAAATAAACTATTATCTGACCTTAATGATAATGGAGTCTACAAAATAAATGAAGATATGGAAAAAAATTTATCTTCATTTTATGGAGAATATTCAAATGAAAAAGAAGTTAAAGAAACAATAAATAATGTATTTAAAAATTATAACTATTTGATAGATACTCATACTGCTGTTGCATACAATTGTTATGAAAAGTACAAAAAAGAAACTTCTGATAACACAAAAACTGTTATTGTAAGTACTGCAAGTCCATTCAAGTTTTCTGAGGATGTTCTAAAATCTATAGATTGTGATTTTGAGAACCTTGATGACTTCGCTATAATTGATAGATTATCAAGTATTTCTAAAACAGATATACCAAAACCTATTAAAAATCTTAAGGATGCAGAAATACTACATAAAGATATTTGTGAAAAAGATGAATTAAAACTAGCTATAAAAAAATTTTTGAAAGTATAGGTGATTATTATGTTAGAGATTATAGTACCTGCAACAAGTGCTAATATAGGTCCAGGGTTTGATTGTCTTGGAATTGCATTAAATATATATAATAAATTTTATATTGAAGAAATTGAAAATGGTCTTGAAATAGAAGGCTGTGAAGATGCCTATAAAAACGAAAACAATTTGGTTTATACATCTATGAAGTACTTTTTTGATAGAGTTAAGCCAGACAAAATACCTACTGGCATCAAAATAAAAATTCAAAGTGAAGTCCCTATATGTAGAGGTCTTGGTAGTAGTGCATCTTGCATAGTAGCTGGTGTTATAGCTGCAAATGCTCTATCAAATGCTAATTTGGATAAATGCCAGTTGTTAAATATAGCATCAGAAATAGAAGGGCATCCAGATAATGTTGCCCCTGCTATTTTAGGAAATATGATTGTCTCTGTGACTGATAATGATAACATACACTATGATATTATAGAAATTCCTAACGAACTTAAATTTTGTGCAATGATACCTAATTTTAAGTTATCAACTGAAAAAGCTAGAGGTGTTTTACCAAAAGAAATACCTTATTCTGATGGTGTATTTAATGTCAGTAGGGTTGCATTACTTGTATCAGCTCTACTAAACAAAAACTTTGACCTTCTTAAAGTTGCTTGTCAGGATAAATTACATCAAGATTATAGAGGAACTCTAATTGAAAACTACAGTGATATTGTTAAAAAATCTGAGCAATTAAATAGTATTGGAGTCTTTTTAAGTGGAGCTGGGCCTACTATAATGTCTTTAATACAAGAAAATGATGATAATTTTGTAGATAATATGAAAGACTACCTATCAAAATTAAAATCTGATTGGCAAATAAAAGAGTTATGTTGTGATTCTAATGGAGCTGTTTTAAATATTATATAATTATCATCTCATCTATAAAATATAACTACTCTTTTATTATAATTTGTAGTATAATAATTAGGACTAGGTAATAATATTAAGTATTATAATCTAGTTCTTTAAACATGTTTACATTAAGGAGGGATTATCATAAAAGAGTTAATAATTAGAGATTTAGTTGCAAAAGTTCCTATAATTCAAGGTGGAATGGGCGTTGGTATATCTAGATCATCATTGGCTGGTGCAGTTGCTAAGCTTGGTGGTGTTGGTGTAATTTCTGGGGTTCAAATTGGATATGATGAGGAAGATTTTGAAACTAACACTATAAATGCAAATTTAAGAGCTATAAAAAAACATATTTCTAAAGCTAAAGAAATTTCAAATGGTGGTATTATTGGTATTAATTTCATGGTAGCTATGAAAGAATATGAAACATACGTAAAGGAAGCTGTTAAAGCTGGCGTAGACCTTATAATATCTGGAGCTGGATTACCTAATAAGTTACCATCATTGGTAAAAGGAAGTAATGTAAAAATAGCTCCTATCGTTTCAACTGCAAAAGCTGCTAATGTAATTTTAAAGATGTGGGATAGAAAAGAAAAAACTACGGCTGACTTAATAGTTGTTGAAGGTCCAAAAGCTGGTGGTCACCTTGGATACTCTAATGAGGAACTTGATAACATAGATTCTATAGACTATGATAAGGAATTTGTTGAAATCTTAAAGGTTGCAAATACTTATGGAGAAAAATTTGGCAGAAACATTCCAGTTGTTGCTGCTGGTGGTATAACATCAAGTAGCGATGTTAAAAAATATATAGACATGGGAGCAAGTGGTGTACAAGTTGGTACAAGATTTGTTGCTACTTATGAATGTGATGCACATGAGAACTTTAAAATGGCATACATAAATGCTAGTGAAGACGATGTTCATATAGTTAAAAGCCCTGTAGGTCTTCCTGGACGTGCTATAAGAAATAAATTTATAGAAGAAGTTAAAATAACTCGTCCAGAAATAACAAAATGTTACAATTGCTTGATTCCTTGCAATCCAAAAGAAACTCCTTACTGTATTTCTCAAGCTTTAATCAATGCAGTTAAAGGAGATGTTGAAAATTCACTTTTATTTTGTGGAAATGATGCATATAAGATTGACAAGTTAAGTAGTGTTGAAGATGTTATCAATGAATTGATTTCTGAGTTGTAATTTAAAGAGTTATAATTTGAAATTTTATAAAGCTAAGGAATTTATATATGTTATCGATTAATCTTTGTTAACATATTTACTTCCTTAGCTTTTTTATATGTTTTTATATATCAATATATTTTTGCAAATCTCCTATTCAACTCAATTTAATAGTAGTCTTACATTTAATCTTCTTTTACAAGAACATTAGTTATTTCAGCTATATATAAAGTGTGGTAATCCTTTTGTGGATACCATCTTCCATCTATACCTTCAGCAATAAAACATTGAGGCTCTATTTTCTGACTATACATCTTTTTACATATAATAGCCATCTTTGCTTCTTTAAAATAAGGTGTCTCATTTAAGTGTTCTATATTAAATCCAATTTGTGATATCTTATCCTCTTCTCTACCAGATACTTTACCACAATATGAAAGCTCTTTACGGAAATCTTCATCAAAAAAAGTAAGAGAAAATTTATCTGTATTATCTATAAACTCCTTAGTATAACGTTGTGGTCTTATTACTACAAAGGCAACATCTTTTCCCCACATAACTCCAAGACCTCCCCAACTAGCAGTCATGGTATTTACTTTGCCCTCTTTTTCTGCTGTTATAAGTGTCCAGTCTTTCCCTATCAATCCAAATGGATTATTTTTAATATCTTCTGCTACAATTTCTTTAAATTCACTCATATCTCAATAACCTCTCATTCTCTTATATTTATGGTACTCTTATTTTCGTTACAAATTATAAATAAAATTTACTTTTGAAAATAAAATACCTTATTTTAAATATATTATTGTAAATAAGTAAATATATAAACACACACTTATTTTTTTAATATATTTAATATTTTCACTCAGAATATATATATTCTTTATTTAAGTTAAATATAACTGTTGTATTTAACATGTAAATTGTGGTAAAAATATTATTTAATCAAATCAAAACTTGATTTATATACCTGGAAAAGGTATTATATTAAAGAGTGCTTAAAATACGAATTTAGTATATAGGTATATAAAATAATAAATAAGGAGAGTGATGGGCAATGGATACTAGTCCGTTGCGGAGAGAATTTTTTACAATCTCATCACTTAATAATATCTAAAATCAAAACTAATACATATATTCAGTTATATAAATTAGCTAATTAATAGATACTATTAAATGATGAGATTTATATAAAACTGAATAAAGGATGTGTTGCCATGATAAGATATTACAAAACTATAGATTCAAAATTAGAGAAACTTAGTTTTTTTGAAGATGGCTGTTGGATAAATCTTGTTGAACCTAATCATAGCGAAATCAACGAAATTTCTAATTTATTGAATATAGATGTAGAAAACATAGAATCTGCACTAGATGAAGAAGAACGCTCAAGAATAGATGTTGAAGACAATCATACTCTTATACTTATAGATATACCAGTAGACGAAAGTGACTCTAATTCTTCTCATTATACTACAATACCCCTAGGTATTATAATAACTAAAGAAGCTATTATAACCGTTTGTAATGCACAGACTAAGATTTTAAACGACTTTATAGTTGGTCATATTAAAGATTTTTTTACATTTAAAAAAACTCGCTTTTTACTTCAAATTCTTCATAAAAATGCAGCTTATTATTTGCATTACTTAAGAAAAATAAATAAGATGACAATCATAATAGAGCGAGAAATTTACAAATCAATGAAAAATAGAGAATTAGTTCAATTATTGGAATTAGAAAAGTCTTTGGTATACTTCTCTACTTCATTAAAATCTAATGAACTGGTTTTAAACAAAATGGTTAGAACTGCTGGTATAAAGAAATACCCAGACGATGAAGACCTATTAGAAGATGTTATAGTCGAAAATAGACAGGCTCTTGATATGGCTAAAATATACGGAGATATATTGAGTAGAATTATGGATGCTTTCAGTGCAATTATAAGTAATAATCAAAATAATGTTATGCAAATTTTAACAGTAGTTACACTAATTTTCTCAATACCTACAATAATATCAGGATTCTTTGGTATGAATGTTATCAATATGCCATTTTCCAATAATCCAAATGGATTTTGGATAATTCTGCTTATTACCTCTATAATATGTATAGTGATTACATTTTTCATGTCAAGAAATAAGCTATTATAAAATATTTATTAAAAAAGCCATTAGAATTAATTGATTTCATTTATTCTAATGGCTTTTATATATTTAAATCTATAGACTCTTATAACGTTTTTTAGTTATCGTGTTCTTCATCTATAATCATTTCAGTTTCAAGACCTTCTAACATAGAATCTAAACTCTCTTTTATATTTAATATATAAATTGGCACATACTCTTCTTCGTCAATTACTTCCTCTTGTAGTTTAAATGGAGGAATTAATACTTCATCAAAGTTTATATTTAAATTAGGGAAATCTTCTACTATCTCTTCACAATTATCATATCCTTCATTAGCTAAAGAAGTATACATATCTAAACTTTTTTTATAATAAAGGCCTGCAAGCATATACTCACACTTCTTACTTCCATATTTAATACCTTCTTTATAATATTTCTCAGCTTCTACATCATCATTTAATTTCAAATAAATTTGTCCTAAATTATAGATTGATTCAACACAACCTTGTGCTCTAGACTTTTCATACCAAAACTTAGAATTTACATAGTCTTTATAGAACATATCATAAATTAATCCTACCATATGTTGAGCATACACATTATTTTCATTAGCAGGTGTATCAAACATCATCTTAGCTTCTTCTAATTTTCCTTCTCTAAAGTAAATTCTACCTAAGTGTATACGAGCATTCATATGACTTTTACTACTTGCCATCTCAAAATATTTTCTAGCATTTTTTGTATTTCCTAGATTTTCATATATACATCCCAATCTATAACTAGACCTAGTATCTCCATTTTCAGATGCTTTCTTATACCAAATTATAGCTTCTTCGATATTATTTAAATCCTCATAGATATTTCCTAATTTGATTTGACAAGATGCATTATTAGGAATCCTTGAATAGTACGAAATTGCTTTTTCTATATCTTGATTTTGATAATATAAATCTCCAAGATTCTCAAGTGAACTTTTACATCCAACAGCTATAGCATCTTCATAATATTTAATAGCATTTTCATAATCTTTTTCTTCAAAATATATACCTGCCAGATTATTTTTTGCCTCTGTTATATCATCTTCTGCAGCCATTTTGTAATAAATTTTTGCTTTTTCTATATCATTTTCCCTATTATATAAATTAGCAAGTCTATATTTAGAAAGTGTATGATTTTTTTCTATTGCTTTCTCATAATAATAAATTGCATCTCCTAGTTCTTCTTTTCTATCGTATACATATGCAAGTCTGTATTCAGATTTTACATCTTCTCTATCTGCACTTTTTTTATAGTACCTTTCTGCTTCTTCTAAATTATCATTTATTTCCATAATCATACCTAAGTTAAAGCAACCTTTCATATGACCTGATTTATACAATTGTTTATATAGACTCACTGTCGATTTGTTATCTTTCTTTTTTCCATTTAATATTGCTAAATTATATTTTGCATCATCATCTAAAAGTACAGAACCTTTTTTATAATACTCATATGCTTCATCATCCTTCTCCAAAAAAGTATATAATACTCCTAGATTAAAACAAGCTTTCCCTAAGTTATTGTCTGCTGCTGCTTTTAACCATTTTTCACTTCTTATAAAATCCTTCATTTTAAAATGGCATACACCCAAATTATTTTGTGCTGGTAAATACCCTAAAGTTGCTATCTTTTCATACCAATATATGGCATACTCATAACCATCCAATCTATAATACATATTACCTAAATCAAAAGCGGCATCCTCACTTCCATTTTTATATGCCATTGAGTACCATTTTTCGGCTTCTTTAAATTGTTTTTTACTTTCATATATATTTCCCAAAGTATATTGAGATTTTACATAATTATCTAATGCTGCACTCTTATATAATTCTATTGCACTTTCTGTCTTACCCATCTTTTCAAGAAGAGCCCCTTTAGTATGTATCACTTTCGGGTCACTAGATATATTTTTTATTTTTTTTATAGAAAATTTTGTATTTTTCATTATTAGCTACCTACCCATTTTATAAAATATAATCTCTCAAACATTATTATACATTATAATCCATAATTAATGCTATAATATTGAATTTTTACCTTTTGTCACTATATTGTAACATTAGATTTTAAATTTTATAATCATTAGATTTTATTATATAATTGGTATATAATGTATATATAGGGAGGGGACATTTTATGAACTTCAGCAATATTTTTATTCAAGTGGCAGTTTTATTTATAATTATTTTAGTTGGATATTTTGTCAGAAAATTCAACTTATTAGATGACCACTGCACATCTAAACTTTCAAACTTGACAATGACGGTTTTTTTGCCATCAATGATAATTAGCTCCATGCAAATTAACTTTGATAATAAAATGATACAAAAAATACTATTGTTATTATTTACATCTCTGATTATGTATATGGTCTCAATTATAATTGCATTTTTATTAAAATACGTTTTGAAATGCGACAATAAAAAAGATTTGGGGATATATCAGTATATAGTTGTTTTTTCAAATGTTGCTTTTATGGGCTATCCTGTAATTGAAGCTGTTCTAGGCCATGAAGCGATATTCTATACTGCTATATTCAATCTACCATTTAACTTGTTTTCTTTTACTTTAGGAATTTACCTTCTATCTAAAGGTAGTACAAACAAAAGTTTTTCAATGAAATCACTTATAAGCCCTGCTACAATAGCTGTGGTTATTGGACTTTTTTTATTTGTGACAGGACTTAGATTACCTCAATTTATAAATGACCCGCTTAAGATGTTAGGAAACATCACTACACCAATATCAATGATTATCATTGGAAGTTTACTTGCTAATTCTTCAGCTCTAGATTGTTTTATCAATAAAAAATTATATCTAGTCACTTTTATAAGATTATTAGTACTTCCTGTGATTGTATATTTTATTCTAAAGGGATGGATAGATGATAAGATGATTTTAGCTATACCAGTAGTAATTTCTTCAATGCCTGCCGCCGCAAATACTGCTATAATGGCTAATCAATATGATTCCAATATAACATTAGCTTCACAATGTGTGTTTTTTACAACACTATTTTCAGTTATATCTATACCTTTTATAAGTATTTTATTGTTATCTTGATTTATTCTTTTATGTATTATATAATAACATATTCAATAAATTACAAATATAAACATTTTATTGTAGCATATTGATGGAATTTTTTCCTAGATATTTGTCAATAATATCTATATGTATTATAGAATAGGAGGCTTAAATATGGATTTAGATTTACTCTTTAAAATAGTATTTGCTATAGTTGCTATAGGTGTTTCTGTAAAAATTATAAAGACTGTTGCTAGTCTAGCTTTTAAAATAGCTTTGATATTGCTAATAATTTTATTTGTATATAGAATGTTTTTATAAACATTTAAAAATAAGTTTTTTAATATAATAGAGAAGTAGAATAAATTATCTTTAATGAAAATTTATATTAAAGACAATTTATTCTACTTCTCTATTCCTATCAGACTCTTTAAATCAAATTTTTATTATATCTTCCCATAACATAGGTATCTTCAAATTTTCCATCTCTAATTACAGCATATCTTTTAATACCCTCTACTTCAAAACCTAACTTTTTATATAAATTTAATCCCTTTTCATTATCCACAATTACTTCTAATCCTACTCTAGCTAACATAATCCAATTATCTGCTATATCTAAAAGCTGCTCTATTAGTTTTTTTCCTACTCCTCTTCTATGATAATTCTCATCCACAGTTATTCCTAGTTCTGCACTATGTCTTAATCTTGGAGAGGAATTTACATGTAAACCAGCAAAACCTATTACAGTTTTTTCTCCATTGTTATCAATCTCAGCAACAAACATGTAATCATTTTCTCCTAAAGAATTCAACATAGTTATAGTTTTATCTACTCTATCACTCATTAAAGCCAAAGTATTTCTCATAACACCATATGTCCTTCTCATTTCATTAACAGCTTGTGCATCTTCACTCCTTATAGGTCTTATTATTATATCTATAGGATTACTCATATTAAATTCCCCCTACTAAAAAAATTTTATTTAAATTTTATAATCCTTATTTTATACTATTTAAATCTATGTATGCTTCTATTTGAGGCACATATATCATATTATCTTTTATATGTGTACTTCCAAATTCTTTTAACTCTACACCTTCTTTATCTTTAGTTATTTTATATCTAATTGACTCTTTTCCTTCAATTAATTCTGCATGAAAAAACATGCCTTCATATTGCTTGAATCTAAAATTGAAGTTATCTTTAGTAAGTTTTATTACCATATTTTTATCTACTCCTTATATAGTTAATATTTTTTATTATTATTAGTTGTATACATATTGTTTATTCATATTAATATATTATAACTTATCATTAATTTAGTATAAAGTTATAAATACATATATATACTTATTTTACAACATATCTCCAATTGATATATAATATGTTTATATAAACTAGAGTCTGTGAGGTGAAATATGAACAAAAAATCAAAATATTTTTCTTTAATTCTTTTTCCTATTGCTTTACTTTTAAATTTTATAGCAAGTAAAATTCCACACATTGTTGAAAAATATTACTCTCAAGCAATAGATAAAACAATTGTACAAATATTGAGTAAGATTTCAGGAATTTTCCCATTTTCTCTATATGAAATAACAATGTACATAATTGTTATATCTATCATTTTATTTTTATGCTCTACTATATTTACGATTTTCAATAAGAAAAAAAATTTAAAAATATTTTTAAAGAATGCTATTTTAAATATATTATCTATTGTATCAATAGTATACTTTCTTTTTATAGTGCTTTGGGGGATAAACTATAATAGGATTCCACTTGAAACTACCCTTATAAATCAATATAATTTAGAAAATAAGAGCTCTATTCAACCAAAGCAACATAGTGCTAAAGAACTTACTAAATTATATAAATTTCTTGTAACTAAGTCAAATGAAACTAGAAAACTCACATTACAAGATAAGAATGGAGTTATAAAATCTAATACAGATTATAAAGGTGTGATAAATAGAGCTCAACTAGGATATGATAATGTTCTAGATATATTACCTAGCGTTAGTGGAAGTTATTCTAAAGCTAAGTATATTATTTCATCGAATATTATGTGCTATACAGGAATAACAGGTATATATTTTCCATTTACAGGTGAGGCAAATGTAAATGTAGCAATACCTGACTTGTATATTCCTTGTACAGTCGAACATGAAATGGCACATCAAAGAGGATTTGCTAGTGAAGATGAGGCTAATTTTATAGCATATCTTACATGTATAAAACATCCTAATATTGATTTTAACTATTCTGGTTATATTTTAGCTTTAAATTATACTGCTTCTGCCTTAAGTAGGATTGATTATAATGCCTATGTTGACATATCTAAAGGTATTTCAGACTCAGTCCTTAGAGATTTAAAAAATGAAAGTGAGTTTTGGCAAAAATATGAAGGTAAAATTGATGAAATTTCTAATGAGTTCAACAATTCTTATTTAAAAGCTAATGGTGTTGCTGAAGGTACTCAGAGCTATGGTAAAATGGTAGATTTATTGCTAACTTATTATGAATTATATTCATACAATTAAACAAGACAATTAAAAACGCTCTTAACAAGATAACAGTTGTTAAATTAGCTGTTTTTTATTTAAATCAGAATATATATTTCTTTATATCTATTAAAATTTCTCAAAGTAAAAATGGCTAGATGATTAAAATACTCTAGATAAAATCTAGTCTAAAAGTATTTAAAAATCTAGCCAATTAAAATCTATTTATTTTATACTATAACTTATCAATCTCTTCTAGTAACTCATCAACTAACTTATTACCATCAATCATTCTTACTATTTCTCCCTTTTTAAATAAAAGACCTTCACCTTTACCTCCAGCAATACCTATATCCGCTTCTCTAGCTTCACCAGGTCCATTTACAGCACATCCCATAATTGCAACAGTAATATCTTTTTCCATATTTCCAATCTTTTCCTCAACCTCATTTACAACACTAATTAAATCTATATTACATCTACCACATGTAGGACATGATATAACCTTAATCTTATCATTCAAAAGTCCTAGACTTCTTAAGATTTGTTTACCAACAACAACCTCTTCAACTGGGTCTCCTGTCAAAGATATTCTAACAGTATCTCCAATTCCTTTAAGAAGTAGTGCTCCTACACCTATAGAAGATTTTATTGTTCCTTTATGGATACTTCCAGATTCTGTAATTCCAACATGAAGAGGATAATCAACTTTTTTTGATATTAATTCATATGCATCGACAGTTTTATAAATATCAGATGATTTTAGAGATATAACTATATTATGAAAATCTAAATCTTCAAGAATCTTAATATGACCCATTGCACTTTCAACTAATGCTTCTGCTGTTGCAGAACCATACTTTTTTAAAAGTTCTTTTTCTAAAGAACCTCCATTAACTCCAATTCTAATTTTCAGATTTTTTTCCTTACATTTCTCAACTACAGCCTTAACTCTTTCTATATTACCAATGTTACCAGGATTTATTCTAATTCCATCCACACCTTGTTCTATAGCTTCAAGAGCTAATTTATAATCAAAATGTATATCAGCAATAATAGGTATATTTACACTAGACTTTATCTTACCTATATTTTTAGCTGCTTTAATATCAGGAACTGCTACTCTAACTATATCACAACCAGCTTCCTCTAGTCTCTTTATTTGAGCTATTGTAGCATCTGCATCTCTTGTATCAGTGTTTGTCATAGATTGAATACTTATAGGGTTTTCTCCTCCTATTTTTATATTTCCTACACTTACTTCTCTAGTCTTTCTTCTCTCGTAACTCATATTCCACCTCTATATATTATTTTATATTAATTCTATTTAACTATTAAAAATACTCTAATCTACATATATATTATAAATTAAAAAGCTATATAGTTAAAGAAATAAGAATAAATATCGTATATTGAAATTTATTTATTCTCATTTAAAACTACATAGCCCTTTTCTTAATATCTATAAAAAACTAAATTATTGAAATAACCTTAATATATCTTTATATGTGATAAAAAGCATAAATAACATCAAAGCTCCAAAACCAACCACATTTATCATACCTTCTTTATTTGGGTCAAGTTTTTTACCACCTCTAACTGCTTCTAGTAATAACATAAGTATTCTCCATCCATCAAGGGCTGGTATTGGTAATAGATTTACTATACCTAGATTTAAACTTATTATAGCAGCTAAATACACTACATTTATAATACCTGTACGAGCTGCATCTGATACCATACCAATAACACCTACTGGACCTGCAACAGCATTACCAATTCCTCCTGGGACACGTCCTGTAACCATTTGACCTAAGAATGTCAACATTTGCTTCGTCATATCCACAGTAGTTTTACATGCATTTACAATTGAACCAAAAAAATCCTTCTCTCTTTGTGGTTGAATCCCTATTTCATACTTTCCATTATTGTTTTTAGGTGTTACATTTATAACCTTATCACTTCCATCTCTAGTTATACTAAGCTTCAATTCTCCACCAGAAGAAGTATTTATTATATTTGCAACTTCATCCCAAGACTTAACAGAATTACCATTAATTTTGTTTATTTTATCTCCTACTTGAAGCCCTACAGCCTGTGCAGGAGTATCTGGCATTATCTTCCCTAATTTAGTTGTTGGAGAACCTATATATAAAAATACTGGTACCAAAAGTATTGCTGCTAATATTATATTAAATATTGGTCCTGCTACAATAGTACTAAATCTTTGTAATATAGATTTATTTCCAAAAGAATTTGGACTTACTTGTTCTTCATCTTCACCTTCCATACTCACATATCCACCAATTGGAAGTGCTCTTATAGAATACTCTGTATCTTTTTTTACACTATATATCTTAGGTCCCATACCTATAGAAAACTCATTTACTTTGATACCACTTCTTTTTGCAAATATAAAATGTCCTAACTCATGTATTAATACAATTATACTAAATAGTATTAATGCAGCTATTATAGTCATAAATTCACCTTCCTATTTTTTTATCAGATTTGCAACATAAGCTCTACTCCATCTATCTGTTTCTAATATTTCCTCCAATGTTGGTTTACTTATGCTACTATGAACTTCTAAAGTCTTCTCTATGTAATATGGTATGTCATAGAAACCAATTTTATCCTCTAAAAATTCACTTACCAAAACTTCATTTGCTGAATTTAGAACAGAAGAATAAGTTCCTCCCATTTTTAAACATTCATAAGCCAATTTTAAACATGGAAAAGTCTCTAAATCTGGCTCTTCAAAAGTTAAAGTGCTAAATTTTGAAAAATTCATTCTTTCAAAGCTACTTTCCATTCTATCTGGATATGTAAGAGCATATTGTATTGGTAGTCTCATATCTGGACATCCTAATTGTGCTATTATTGAGCTATCTGTATATTGTACCATTGAATGGATTATACTTTGTGGATGAACTACTACATCTATATTTTCTTGTTCTACCCCAAATAGCCATTTAGCTTCTATAACTTCAAGACCTTTATTCATAAGTGTTGAAGAATCAATACTTATCTTTCTACCCATACTCCAGTTTGGATGCTTAAGAGCTTCATTTTTAGTTATATTTACAAGTTCATCTTTTTTCTTTCCTCTAAATGGACCTCCAGATGCTGTAAGTATTATCTTTTCTATGTTTTTTTTATTTTCTCCATTTAAACATTGAAATATAGCACTATGTTCACTATCAACAGGAAGAATATTTACATTATATTTTTCTGCCTCTCTCATTACAAGTTCGCCAGCAGTTACTAACGTTTCTTTATTCGCTAATGCTATGTCTATTCCCTTCTTTATAGCACAAAGAGTTGGAACCAAGCCTATCATTCCTACAACAGCAGTTAGAAGTACATCAACTTCATCAAGTGATGATATTATTTTTAGTCCTTCCATCCCTGCTAAAACTTCTATTTTTATATCTTTTGACAACATTTCTTTTAATTTTAATGCTTTATCTTCCTCAAAAACTGTTACGTATTTAGGTTTAAATTCTACTATTTGTTCTAGTAATAACTCAATATTACTATTAGCTGATATTGCAACTATCTCAAACTTGTCTCTATTTTCTCTGACTACATCTAAAGTTTGTTTACCTATAGAGCCTGTAGAGCCTAAAATTGATATCCTTTTCATATAATAATCCTTTCTAATAATAAATATACCCTATCAAAACATTATAACACTACTAAAACAATTATTTTTACTCTTCATAGAAATTTCATGTAGTATATTCTACAAACCAAAATCAATCCATTGTTTCTGTATTTTATAAAGTATTATAAAATATTTTAGTATTATTAAATGTCTCTTTTTATTTCAACAACATCCTCTATTTTACAGTCTAGTGCCAGACATATCTTCTCCATTGTATCCATAGAAACAGATTTATCATTTCCTAGTCTCCCTAAAACAGAAATACTTATACCTGATATATTTACAAATTCCATTTTCTTTATTTTTCTGTCAATTAATAATTTCCATAATGGAGCGTATGAAATCATATTATCACCTCGCAAAATATATTCTATCACATTTTATCTATTTTGGAAAATTTTCACCTATTTAGATAAATAATTCTTTTATAAATAGATATGAATTATAGTTTAGTAGAAATAAATATGTTAAAATAAATCAAAGTAATAGATTTAAAACTATACTACTAACAGGAGATGATTAAATGAATCAGGCTCATAAAAGAAAACACGAATTTATAAAAAATCATTGGGATTTAACTGTCATAGAAAAAGAAAGAAATGTTGTTCGCATTATTCGTTACTTTCTAACAACACTTGCTATTGTTGCTTTTTTTCTTCCCACTAAGCTTAAGTTCTCTATATACATATTTATCTCATTATTTTGTTGGATAATGTATTTATTACTATATCCTAAAATGCCAATGGAAATGCCTAAAAAAAGTGACTTAAAAAAATATTATATACCATTTCCTTTCACTGCATGTGTATTGTCAATAATGATTCTTCTTCTATCTACAAATTTATTATATACATCCACAAAAGAGAGATTCACTTTTGTTTTCATTTATATGATAATATTATTTATACCATATATTTTAATGTTAATTTCAAAAAAAATAAGAGAGACAAAATTTATCATCTTATTAGTTCTCTTTTCTACGTTCATTCTTAGTTTTTCTACAACACCAGCTTTAAATTATGTTGCCACATTGGATAAACCTGAAATTGAATTTGTAAAAGTGATTGATAAAGTAAGTATTTCTTCTCGTTCTGGAAAGGAATATTATTTTAAAATAGAGGCAGATAATAAAATAAAAAGAATGAAAGTTTCCAATAAAATGTACAAGTCAATAAATAGAAATAAATTAGTTAAACTTTGTAAAAGAAAAAGTATATTTGGTTATGAATACTGGGCATTACAAAACTAGAAAAATAGCTATCCAAAAAATACATACTATTGTATTGATTTAAAACTCATTATTATAATATTATATAAATCATATACAAATATTTAATTAAAAAATTTTAAAATTTATATTTTAGAAAAAAGGAGAAAATATGCCATATTTATTAAAAATTAATCAATTTGAAAGAAGCTACGATATAGGAATTTTTAAAAATGAACAATCGATATATAAATTTATTGAAAAAATACCATTTGTAAAAAGAGACAGTAGTAATTTTAATTATATAAATTACTATATTGAATTTAAAGATATCCCTGAATATTATGAAGTAAATTTCAACAATTATTTATATATTATTACTAGATTTTCATTCATACCAAATGATGGTGAGATATTTTTTAGCTGGAACGAAATCCATTGTTGGGATGAAAAAATTGCTAATGAAAAAACCTTTATAAATGGTGAAACATTGGTAGATTCATATAATTTTCCAAACAATGAAGTAAAAGACTATATACAAAAACGAGAATCACTATATAGAGAAACAAAAATATATTATGAGGAAAAAGGATTAAAAATTGAAAGGCATGCACTTGGCTCAGAAGATGGGGAATATGTTGAACTTGTAAATGATTCTATACTTTATTTACTAGATGTAGAGGCAGTTGAAATATGGGAACAATCAAAAAATATAGAAGAATTTTTATATAAATATAAAAAACAGTTTGAATGATTTATATTTTTTGATGTACATAACTATGGATTGAGCTATTTCATATTTCATTAAATAGCTCAATCCATAAATCAATAAAAAAACATTATACTATTTTTCCAGTTACATATTTATTAAAAAATTCTTTTTCTTCTATCGGTTTAGAAAAATAGAAACCCTGTCCCACATCACATTTAATCGTCTTTAAAAAATCTAGGTCCTTTTTAGTTTCAATACCTTCACATACAACAGACATATCTATACGATGTGACATTTCGATAATACACTGAATAATACTATACACTTTTTCTCTATTAAAAGTTTCTTTAAGTAGACTTTTATCTAACTTTAACCCGTTAATCGATAAAGAGCATAAAAGACTTAGAGAAGAATATCCTGAACCAAAATCATCCATAGAAATTAAAAATCCTAACTTTTTAAGATTATCTAAAATCGAAATAACTGGCTCAGATATTTTATTAAAAGCACTTTCAGTTACCTCTATTTCTATATATTTAAAAGGAATTTCATATTCTCTAACAATATCCAAAAATCTTTGGTAGAAGTCATTTTGATAAATAGTAACTCTTGAAAAATTAACTGCTATAGGATAAGTGTATTGATTTTTTTTCATAAATGTCTTTTTTATAAATGAACATGCTTTCTTTAACATATAAAAATCTAATTCAATAATAAATCCACTTTTCTCAAATAATGGAATAAATTGATCTGGTGACAAAAATCCAAGTTCCGGAGAAAACCATCGTACAAGAGCTTCTGCACTCACAACGTTTAAAGAAGATATCTGAAATTTTGGTTGCAAATACATATGAAATTCCTCATTTTCTAGTGCCTTGTGCATATAATTATAAATACTATTTTCCATTTGTAGTTGCTTTAACAGATTTTCATTATACCATACAGTAGATGAAATCCCTCTCTTTTTACTTACCTTATGTGCAATATTTGCCTTATCCATTATAGAGTTAATAGATTTATAATCTAATTTCTCATCTTCAACTAAATATGCACCTATACAATAAGATATAGTTTGAGTTACATTCATATTTAATTCAGATATTATGGAATCAGTCAGAATTTTACTAATTTCATCTAATAGAGTCTCTCTATATTTTGCAAGTATCACAAAATTATCTGAACCAACTCTTGCACAAATTTCTTTAGTATTAAATGTCTTGGAAAGTGCGGTTGCAACTATTATTAAAACTTTATCACCATATTCATATCCATGTGTATCATTAATATATTTAAAATTGTCAATATCAATATTTAATAACACATATTCTCCCTTATGTGCATGATGTAAAATTTCAATAGCTCTGTTTTCAAATGCAACTTGATTTTTTATTTTTGTCAAATTGTCAGTATAAAATATTTTATCAAATTTTCTTTTATTATAACATTCCCAAATCAATAGGCTTATTGTTGAGACTATAAGATAGATAAGTAATGCAGTAGCAAAGGTATGCAATTTTATGTCAGAATGTTTTTCAGATATAAAAATAACATCTCTAGATAGTGAAGAATATGTTTCGCTCAATCTGTATAATTCATCACCTGAACCACCATTTCTAACTTTTATAATTTCTTTTTTCATAGATTTCCACATAGAATCCATTTGAATTAATTTTTCTTGAAATTCTTTATTATCACACCTTTGTAATCCATTTTCCCCTTTACCTGTTCTTAGCTCTATTAAAATGCTATCTAGTTGTTTTATCAAGTTATCATTTCTTTTATTATTCAACTCTTGTTTAACAACTTTTTGAGTTTCACTGCCAATGGTACTAGTATAATTTATAATTTTAATATGTTCTATACTATTGTATAGGGAAAATATAAAAATTATAATAGCAACTAACCAAATAGTAGCATAAATTAAAAAATCATATTTTTTCTTCATTATTGTTACCTCAATTATAATATATCTATATAATTTGCAAATGACTAATCACTTCTGAATCTCCCATAACTAAAGTCACAGGGTTCCTGTTTCATAGAATTTTGCATAATCAACACTTTGCAGTAGTATGTATTTACCTCAAATAGCTCTATCTTCTATATATCTAAGATAGACCAATCTCTGATAATATAGATTTTTTTAGATAGAAAACATACAATATGTGTTTTTTCCTTCTTCTTTTGCTCTATATAGAGCACTATCTGCATGATGATATAACTCATAAAATTGTTCTCCATCTTCTGGATATACAGAAATACCTATACTTACACTTATTTCAAAATATAAATCATCATACTTAAATGTACTATCTAGTATTTTTAATATATCAAGACCTTTATTTTGTATACTTTCTTTTTCTCCACTGTACTCCATAAAAGCTATAAACTCATCACCTCCTACACGACCAACTATATCTGCTTTTCTAAAATTTCTTTTTAAACATTCAGCTAAGTCAACTAATATTTTATCTCCAAATACATGTCCCATAGTATCATTGACATATTTAAAATTATCTACATCAATCATAAACAGAGCATAACTTCTACTTCTATCACTCGATAGCAATATGTTTCTAATCTTTTCCTCAGTAGTGCTCTTATTTAGCAATCCTGTCATTAAATCATTTTGAGATTGTTCAATTAATTTATTATACTCTTTCTTTTCTTCATCTATATTTCTTATTTTTCCTAGTATGGATATAGCAGTATCTCCAATCTTATCTGGTTCATTAAACTCTATAGAACACCATAAATGCACATTATTTTTAGAGAGTATACGTATTTCTATTGTTTCTGGCTTGTTACCTCTCTGTGCCTCTTCTAAAGCATCCAGTAAGGTCTTACAATCATCTTCATAAATATTTAATAACTGTTCAGTAATTGTTGATTTTGGTTCTACTTGAAAAATATTGTAATAATTATCAGAAAATATTATTGTATCATCCTTAAAATTATATTCAAATAAAATGTCACCCCATTGCTTTAATGCTTTTTGGTATCGATTAGCTAAATTATTAGATGTTCTATCTTTTTCTTCATAAGTTTCATCTGTTACGTCTACTATACTTGAATAAAAATACTGTTTCCCATCCTTATCATTTTCACATAACCTAGAAATTGTTTCTAAAGAAATTAAACGATTGTCTTTGCACCTGATGCGATAGTTGAGTGTAATTATATCTTTAGAATTAATTTGGCTTATTATATCACTTATTACATTTTTTCTATCTTTTTCAAAGATTAAATCAATATACTTTCCATCAAACTTGTTTTTTATTTCTTTTTCTGTATAACCTATTAATGATATAAAACTAGGAGAAATGTAATCTAAAGTGAAATCTTCATCAAAACGAATACATTTTACACAAGCAGGAATATTATCCAGCACTTTCCTGTATTTCCAATATGATTCTTCCATCTCTAAAGACCTCTTCTTAAGTCTGTCATTTTCTACAATAACTACAATTAAGCTCTTAAATCCTTCTTTTCCTCTTACGACATTACCTGTTCCGAGTATCCATATAGGTGTTCCATCAGATTTTACTACTCTAAATTCAATAGTTACTATATCACTAATTCCAAGTTGTCTCCTAATTTCATAATTTACATATTCTATATCATCTTGATGAACAAATCCTAATGCTTGATTCTTAAATTTTTCTTCCATCTCTTTAATTGTATAACCAAGCATTCTACGATACCCTTCATTACATGTAAGAAAAGTAAATTCATGGTCCATTCCAACTTGAAATATACCTGCATATGCATTATCTATCAGTTCTTTTATATTCATTGAATGCGTTGGAGTGAGTGCAGAATATACCATGCTCTTTTCCTTTTCTAAAGAAACGTCTTTTGATATAATATCTTCCTGATAGTTAAATGAATCAACATATTTTTCAAAATAATATTCATGAAACTTATCTGCATTTATAGGCTCTTTATAATAAAACCCTTGCAGTATTTCTGGTCTCATCTGTTCAATAATTTTTAAAGTTTCCTTATCTTCAATTCCTTCAACATAGACTGTCATATTCATACTGTGACACAAGTTAATAATTTGTGAAACAATTTTTTGGTCTGTTACATCATATGTAATACGATTTAAAAGAGTATGATTAATTTTTAAAGAATCTGCACTTAATTCACGAAAAATTTCTAAGGATGAATGTTTCGCTCCAAAACTATCAAAGGTAATCTTAATGCCTTGACTTCGAAGAAAATCGAAAGAACGTCTTATTTCTTCTATTTTTTTTATAGTATTATCTTCTGTCAATTCCAATGTTATTAGAGATGGTGGCACACCTTCTTTTCTTATAGTATCTAAAATAAAGAACTTGAAGCTAGGGTTTTCAAGTTGTTGATATGATACATTTATGTTCATCTTGAAATTTGGCATATATTTTATCCATATATTCAGTTGTTTTAAAGCAGTTCTAATTATCCATTGACTAACTTTATCCATAAGTCCAGAAGATTCTAAAAAAGGTATAAACTCAGTTGGGCCAAGTTTCATTTCAAAATTAGGATTCTTCCAACGAAGTAATACTTCACATCCATATAGTTTCTTATTATCAGCAAAAATGAGTGGTTGATAATTTAAATAAAATCCTTTAAAATCATTTAACACACTTTCTCTTAGATACTCTATCAATTTTATAGAATACTGAGAAAAAGTTAACTTATCCTTTGAGTAGACAAGGAGAGTCTTTTTTCCTTGTTTCTTTGCCCTCTCAAAAGTAACACGTGCATTTTGGTACAATGAATCACAATCTATACCATCCTTAGGATAAAAACAAATACTTCCTGATATAGTAAATGAAATAGCATGCCCATTAATCTGTTTTATACATTGTGCTACATCCTGAAACCTATTAAATAGTTTTATTAATTCATAACAATCTCCATCTGGATACAAAACTCCAAAGCCATTTCCATCCAATCTATATAAACTTACATCTTCAGGTAAAAAGGGTAAAATAGCTCTAGAAAATTTTTTTAAAACCTTATCTCCAAATGAGTAAGAATATAAATTATTAATTTGCTCAAAATCATCTATTCCAATAAACATAATTCCATATGGATTCTTCTGATTTTCTAAGCTTGAAAGCATCATCCTAAAATTATAATTCCCATTTAAATTCGTTAATTTATCTATAATATTATTAGTTAATGTCTCCATTAATCCATCCCCCTCAAATTTCAAACTTTTTGAAATAAACATTTATCTATTATTTTTTTATTTTACTAACATTTTATATCTCTGAAAGTTTTTATGTGTATAATAAATCATTACCTAATTCAAAAGCTATTTTAAATATTAGTCTACTTTAAATTTAATCATCAAGTAAATGACATTGAAGATGGAATATCTAATTTATTTTAATAAACAATTAAAGTACCATTTACCTAGAATTTAACTCTTTGAATTTATTTTATCACATTATGGAAATATATTCCTTTTTTTTGAGATATTACTTAAATTATACATATACTTGTACAATAAAAGCAACAATCTACTTATCTATTATTAATTATGTTTAAAAATAAAATTTATAAATATATAATAAACTAATTACATTTAGATATATATATTATAAAAAGATAATAAAATTAAGAATATCGATATTATTAAACAAAAAAATACTTTTTAATGACAATTCTCGTATACAAAACAAATGCATACTACAAATATAGTATACATTTGTAAAGCAATACCTATTTTATATAATCCACTTAATATATTCTAAATCATTAAACAATGAAAATAGCCATGTAACTAAACAATCGCAGAATCTTCTGCTTTTAGAAGTTACATAGCTATTTTCATTACTAGCAATTATAGACTGCTCTTTTAAAACCAATCTTTATCTAATAAAAAATTTAATAGCACTATACACAAAAGGTGCAACTAATATAACGCTATCGAATCTATCTAATATACCCCCGTGACCAGGTATTATCTTTCCATAATCCTTTATCCCTACATATCTCTTTATAGAAGATGCAAATAAATCTCCTAATTGAGCTATTATACTTCCTATGCTTCCTATTATTGCTAATTGAAGCAAATTAATACCAAATAAATATCCAAATATAATACAACAAAGTGTACTTCCTATTATTCCTCCAATAGCTCCTTCTACAGTCTTTTTAGGACTCACTTTAGGAATTAACTTATGTTTTCCAAGTAAATAGCCACTAAAATATGCAAATATATCTGTCATAAAAGATATAACAAATATAAGCCATACATAGATATTACCTTTTTCAAAACCATTTATAGTTATAACTATAAAATCTAAAAACACTCCTATATAAAAAATCCCTAAAAACGTAATCGAAACATCTATAACATTGTTTTTGCCCATCAACATATAAATTATACTTGCTAAAAATAAAATGAAAATCATTGCATAAGTATACTCTAATGGTAAGTTAAAAATATTTTTTATAGCTAAATAAATAGAAAATATATATCCAATAATGAAGATTGGATTTATATCTTTTATTTTAAACGCCTTATAAAACTCATGTAATGCAATATAAACTATTGCCATCTCAGCTATATATAAAGGAATCCCTCCATATACAACAAATAGAAATAATGGAACCAGAGCTAGTGAAGCAATAATTCTTGTAAGCATAAAATAATCTCCTTACTTAAGTCCTCCAAATCTTCTATCTCTTTTTTGATATACATAAATAGCCTTTTGTAATTCTTCTTTATTAAAATCAGGCCAATGTATATCAGTGAAGTAAAACTCAGAATAAGCAACTTCCCAAAGTAAAAAGTTACTCAATCTTTGTTCACCGCTTGTTCTTATTACCAAGTCTGGATCTGGTATAGACTTTGTGCTTAAATAGTTTTTTATAATATCTTCATCAATATTGTTTATATCTATTTTCCCACTTTCACAATTTTTTACTATATCTATAAGAGCATTTTTTATATCTGCCCTACTTCCATAGTTTAATGCTAAATTTAAGTTAACTCCTGTATTGTCTTTTGTCATTTCCTTAGCTGAGTTTAATTCTCTTATACAAGTCTTTGGTAAAGCACTTATATCTCCTATAGCTGTTACTTTTACATTATTTTGATGAAGCTCAGCTATTTCATTTCTTAAGTATGTAGATAATAAGTTCATAAGTGTATCAACTTCAATTTTTGGTCTCTTCCAATTTTCTGTTGAAAATGCATATAATGTCAAGTGCTTAACTCCTAAATTTGAGCATTCTTTTACTATATCTCTTATAGTTTCTACTCCAGCCTTATGTCCTGCAGTTCTTGGAAGAAATCTAGATTTTGCCCATCTTCCATTCCCATCCATTATAATAGCAATATGAGTAGGTATGTTATTTAAGTCTATGTCATACATAATGTTGTTATTCATATTTTGCCTCCAATATTGTTCTGACTCCTTAAACTAAGGAGTCAGAAAAGTATGTGATTATTAGTTCTACATTATCACCTATCTCAGATATTTTTATAACTCTAGGAACTACAAGTTTATCTTTATCCTTTTTGCCTTCAATCGATTTTATAGTATAAGTTATATTTTGTTCATCAAAATATTTTTTTACCTCATCTACATGAAGACCTAAAAGGTTATAATATTTTTTCAATATTATACCTCCATTATATCCTTTTCTTTTTTAGATAATAATGCATCTATTTCTTTTATAAATTTATCAGTCATTTTTTGAACTTCATCTTGTGCTTTCTTTGACTCGTCTTCAGTTAATTCTCCGCCTTTTTCCATTTTTTTAATCTTTTCATTGGCGTCTCTTCTTTCATTTCTTATTCTAACTTTAAATTCTTCTGCAGCTTTACTAGCTTTTTTAGCTAGTTCTTTTCTTCTTTCTTCTGTTAAAGCAGGTACAGAAAGTCTTATAACTTCACCATCATTTGATGGATTTAATCCTAAATCTGAATTAGATATAGCTTTTTCTATTTCATGCATAGCAGATTTATCCCAAGGAGATATCATCAATACTCTTGGTTCTGGTACAGATATAGCACCAATTTGATTTATCGGAGTTGGAGTTCCATAATAATCAACTCTTATCTTGTCTAACATTTGTGCATTAGCTCTTCCTGCTCTTATAGTCCCAAATTCAAATTTCAGAGCATCAATTGTCCCATTCATTTTCTCTTCTAACTGCTTATGTATTTCTAGTTTCATAATTTTACTCCTCCTTCATTCTTCATTATTTTACAGTAGTTCCTATATTTTCACCTTTTACTGCTCTTATTATATTCTCTGTTGTAAGCTCAAATACCTTTATTGGAATCTTATTATCCATACATAAAGATGTAGCTGTAGAGTCCATTACTTTTAATTCTTTTTGTATAACTTCCATATAACTTAATTCTGTAAATTTCTTAGCATCTGCATGTACTTTTGGATCCTTGTCATATACTGCATCAACATTTTTAGCTAACAGGATAACTTCTGCTTCCATTTCAGCAGCACGTAAAGCAGCAGTTGTATCTGTTGTAAAGTAAGGGTTTCCTGTTCCTGCACCAAATATAACAACTCTTTCCTTTTCTAAATGTCTAACTGCTCTTCTTCTTATATATGGCTCTGCAATTTGTCTCATATCTATAGCAGTTTGAACTCTTGTAGCAACCTCTATATTTTCTAGTGCATCTTGTAATGCCATCGCATTCATAACTGTAGCTAACATTCCTATATAATCAGCAGTAGTTCTGTCCATTCCTTCGCTAGTTCTACCTCTCCAGAAGTTTCCTCCACCTACTACTACAGCTACTTCAACACCTATTTCTTGTATTTTTTTAATAGCAATAGCAATATCATTAACTACATCATTGTTTATACCAAAACCTCTTTCTCCAGCTAATGCTTCTCCACTTAATTTTAACAATACCCTTTTGTACATTGGTTTATCCATCAGAAACCTCCTATTTCAATCCTTCATATCCATTTTTTTCTATTTTTTAAAAAAGAGAACACCTGCGTGTTCTCTCTTTGGTTATTACTTAAGTTGCTTCGCAACTTCTTCTGCAAAGTTTTCTTCTCTCTTTTGTATACCTTCACCAACTTCGAATCTCACAACTTTAACAACTTTTATATCAGAACCTACTGCTTTAGCAACATCAGCAACTAATTGTTTAACAGTTATATCTGGATTTTTAACGAAAGTTTGCTCTAATAAACAAACCTCTTTTAATTCTTTTTCTAATCTTCCTTTAACCATTTTTTCAACTATATTAGCTGGCTTTCCTTCATTTAAAGCTTGTTGAGTTAATACTTCTGTTTCATGTGCTATGTATTCAGCATCTACTTCATCTCTTGAAACGTACTTAGGATTCATAGCAGCAACTTGCATAGCTACATCTTTACCTAATTCTAAAACTTTAGCATCTCTAGCTTCTGTTTCCATTTCAACAAGAACACCTATTTTTCCGCCACCATGAATGTATCCAGCAACTTGTCCATTAGTTACAACTTTAGCAAATCTTCTAAAGTCTAATTTTTCACCGATTTTTGCAACTCTATTATTTAAAACTTCTTGTAAAGTTATTCCTTCTCTATGAGTCTCACCTAATAAAGAAGCTACATCTTCTTTATCAGTAGCTAATGCCATACAAGCAGCATCTTTAACGAATACTTTGAAGTCTTCATTTTTAGCAACGAAATCTGTTTCTGAGTTAACTTCTACCATAGAAGCAACTGTATTATCATCATTCATTTCTATCGCAACTAGACCTTCAGCAGCAACTCTACCAGCTTTTTTAGCAGCTTTTGATAATCCTTTTTCTCTTAATAAATCTACTGCTTTTTCCATATTTCCTTCAGCTTCTTGTAAAGCTTTCTTGCAGTCCATCATTCCTGCGCCTGTACTTTCTCTTAACTCTTTTACCATTTGAGCAGTTATATTAGCCATTTTTTAAGTTTCCTCCTACTTATTCTATTCCATATTATAAATGGTAAGGGCGACCCTTACCATTTAATTGTCAAATTATTATTCTTGGTCTTCAGCTACTTCTTCTTCAGCACCTTGTCTACCTTCGATTACAGCTGTTGCCATAGCACCAGTTATTAATTTTACGGCTCTTATAGCATCATCATTTCCTGGTATAGCAAAGTCTAATTGCTCTGGGTCACAGTTAGTATCAACTATACCAACTACTGGTATACCTAATCTATGAGCCTCTTGTATAGCTATGTTTTCTTTTCTTGGGTCAACTACGAACATTGCACCTGGTAATTCAGGCATGTCTTTTATTCCACCTAAGTATTTTTCTAGTTTTTCTTTTTCAGCTCTTAATTTTATAACTTCTTTTTTAGGAAGAACATTAAATACACCTTCTTCTTCCATTTTTTCTAATTCTCTTAATTTATTTATTCTAGTTTTTATAGTTTTGTGGTTTGTTAACATTCCACCTAACCATCTCTCATTAACAAAGTACATTCCACATCTTTCAGCTTCATCTTTTATCGCATCTTGAGCTTGTTTTTTAGTTCCTACGAATAAGATTGGCTTTCCTGTTTCAGCTACTTCTTTAGTGAACTTGTAAGCTTCTTCAACTTTTTTAACTGTTTTTTGTAAGTCTATTATATATATTCCATTTCTTTCTGTGAATATATACTTAGCCATTTTAGGGTTCCATCTTCTTGTTTGATGACCAAAGTGAACACCTGCTTCTAATAATTGTTTCATTGATATTACTGACATATTTTACCTCCTGGTTTTATACCTCCAGCTTGATCTTCTCCCTAAAAAACCATGTAATAGGCACCTTTTAAGGATCCCAATGCTGTGTGTGATTTATTTTATTTTTTCACCTCTAGTAGTATATCATAGAGGTGAAAAAATAACAATATTTTTTCCATATTTTCTATTTTTATATTTTTTTGTGTATTTTATACCATTTTTTTGAATTTAATTTGCAAATTTCATTTTTAATTTTGTTTTTAATGATATATTGTCTACATTATTACTACTTACTATATCTACACTTCCAAGTAAGTCACCTGAATTAGTATAGTATTTTATAGTACCCATAGTATCACCTTTTTTAACAGGATATTCTATATCTTTAATCTTTACTTCTGATTTTATACTTTCATCATCTTTTAATACTGTGTAAAGTTCATCCTTAGCTTTTAAAGTAACTTCTAATTCTTTCATGCCTTTAATATATTTCTTACCAATAAAACTATCTTTATCAATTAATTTTTTCATATTAAAATTTTCTTTTCCATATTTAAGTAGTGCTAAAGAAGCAGATGTTCTTTTATTTTTATGATTAGTACCCAATACTACACCTATTACTCTACGTTTTTTCTCATTTTTTTCATTTTTGTTTACAATCATAGAAAATGATAAACAATATCCGGCATTACCAGTATATCCAGTTTTTATACCATCTACTTCTGGTATAATTCTTAATAATGCATTTGTATTGCTTTTTTCAAAACTTCTATCTGAATTTGTATATGTCTCCATATCAGTTATAGCTGTTACTTGTTTTTCATAATGGTCAAACATGTATTTACCAAGAATAGCTATATCCCTCGCAGTAGATTTATTTTCTTTTGCTGGTTGTTTTGGATTATTTAAATCGTATATTGGAAGACCATTTGGATTTAGAAAATGTGTATTTGTCATTCCTATTTCTTTTGCTTTTTTATTCATTCTATCCACAAACGCTTCCTTAGTTTTACAAATATGTTTTGCTATAGCAATTGCCGCATCATTTCCTGATACAATCATAAGACCTCTCATAAGCTCTATAAGTGGTACTTCTTCACCATTTTTAAGTTTATAACTTGAACCTTTTACAGATGCAATAGACTTGTCTATTTTTACTACATCAGTTTCTTTTACTTCTTTATTTTCAATAGCTTCTATTGCAAGTAAAAAAGTCATCATCTTACTTAAACTAGCTAATGGTACCTTCATATCAGGTTCTTTACTATATAAAACTCTACCTGTCTCTTGGTCTATAAGTATAGATGTTTTTGAGTATTTGTCTACAGATTTTTCATCTGCAAATGAATAAGTTGGTATTATAAAAACTAGTATCATGGCTAATGCTATAATTTTTCTTATTGCATTTTTCAATTTTTTCACCTTCTTGGATTATTAAGTATATTTATATTTAAATTTTCCCTATTTAGTCCAATTTATATCTAGTAATTAATACCTATCCATATTTACACAGATATTATCTTATCATCCTTTTAATAATCACAGATGCCCAAATTGCTCCTATTGTAACTCCAAAAAATACTTCTATTCCTGCTAAAGCCTTTCCAATTAAACTTGTAGCAACCATATCTCCATAGCCTACTGTACTAAATGTAGCCATACTAAAATACCATAAGTCTATATACATTCTAAAAATCTCACTTAATGAATAATCACCTATATTATTTATATTTAAAGCTACAAGTGTACTATTTGAACTTTGTATGCCTACAAACAAGTATAATAAGGCAAAAACACTTATTATCACTATAATTACTAACAATATATTCCATGGCTTTTCTCCATAACCTGTAGTATAACGTGCTACTTGGTCAAAAAATTTCTCAACTAAATAGTCACTGAAAGTAGGATAATCAGAGCGTTTCATTATTTTACTACTATAAATTCTTTCCTTATAATAATAAAACCCTATCATTTCGTATTCTCCAATTTTTGTTGCTTGATTTCTAGCTATTCTATAATTTATCTTTCCATGCTTATACTCACTTTTATCATACTCTACATTTTTTAGTACAAACTTTGTACACATACTAAAAATAATCCCATCCATTCGTGGAAAATTTTCTGCTCTATTAACTACTAAGTCAGGTCCTTTAAATTTTACTTTTTCAAATATACGGTCATTTATATAGGCTTTACTGAATCTTGTTTTATTAAAATCACAGTTTTCTAGAAATACACCACCATTAAAAAACACACTTTTTCTAAATTCTGTATAGTTAAAAATAATATTCTTTTTAAAA
Source organism: Clostridioides sp. ZZV14-6387 (assembly GCF_020657835.1). Lineage (NCBI taxonomy): Bacteria > Bacillati > Bacillota > Clostridia > Peptostreptococcales > Peptostreptococcaceae > Clostridioides > Clostridioides sp. ZZV14-6387. The sequence goes on along the minus strand of NZ_JAGWCW010000003.1, from coordinate 135,880 downwards.
ATGTATTTTTTAAAATTTACTTTCTCTTTAAATATTACTTCAGAAAAATTCAATCTTTTGTAATCATAAGTTAATATTTCTTCTGCATTAAATTCATTTTCAAATATAAATCCATCAAATTCACTAATTTCTTCTTTATAAATAGTATCCATCATTAGTTGTATATCTTTATCAGACTTATGTTCTTTATGAAAGATACAATATCCAGAAGAATCCGCTTCTCTAGGGCATTTTTTTTGTCCATCTATTTTAGATATCCATTTACAGTTCATAAATATCCTCCAGTACAAAACAATTATTACTATTTTGTATTAGTTTGGATATTATTTTATTTTATATACTTAAATACTTATAAAATATATATTAACTTGTTCATTTTAAAATTTTTAATATCTTACTTACAAATAAGAGAATAAATTTTATCTATACTTTTATTTCTTTAAGTAATAAATACAACTTTAAAATTACTTATCATCCTTGAGTAATTTTGTAACTATATTTAGTGCTACTAAGTCATCCATAAATCCTATTGGAAATACAAAATCTGGAATAACATCTGTTGATATTACAAAATAAAGTAACATACTTCCAATCAATAAATATTTCTTTATTGTAAGTCCTCCTGTACAAAAGTCAGCATACATTTTTCTTAGTCTATCTGTAAATTGACCTTGCTTTTCAATAGAATCTACTTTTTTACTAAAATTATCAAAAAGTAGTTTTTTCCCTTCATCTGTCTGTACATATAATTTGCACTTACTCAATTCTTTTTCAATGTTTCCATTAAAATTCTTATCATTGATTAAATTTGCAAATCCAAGAATATCATCAAAATTACTAAAATCACTCTCTGTATTAAATATTTGATTATTATTGCTTTTAAATTCATGTCCTGAAGCTTTTAATAACTCTTCTAAATTAATATTTAAATGTATTGCTATCTTTTCCAAGTGATTTATATTGGGTTTTTGCTTATTATTAGCTATACGAGATATAGTAGCTTTGTCAATTCCACTTTTTTTGCTCAATTCTCCCATTGATATATCTTTTTCTTCTAGCAAAATCTTAAATAAGTCACCGAAATTCCCAACCGCACTATTTTGTTCCATCCTTTTCACCTGCTTTATTATGATTGGTTTTATATTATTAATATGATTGTTCTGTTACTTAGGTGTTGTATGATGTTGAAATTTTATCAACAATTTATTGGTTTATCTGTAACAATTTATCCATTTTTACAATACTATAACTAATATAAGTACAAAATTTAAGAGAAAGGATGTTAATCTGCTGTGATTGAATCAATTTTATTAGTGACTTCTCTTTGTATAGATGCCTTTGTAACAAGCTTTGGATATGGCGTAAATAAAGTTAAAGTTCCTTTATATTCAAATATAATTATTAGTGTAGTCTGTTCAGCTATTTTAGCAATATCACTTTTTGCAGGTACAATCGTTAGAGATTTTTTACCTCAAAATATAACAATGTTAATATGTTTCTTTATCTTATTTTTATTAGGAAGTGCTCGACTAATTGAAAGCTTTTTTAAATCTTATTTTAAGAAAAAATCCATACATTCAAAAGATTATAATCTTAATATGTTAGACCTTAAACTAAATTTTAATGTAAGCATTGAACCTGATACTTTAGATACAAGTAAATCTAAAATACTTAAGTCCGCTGAAGCATTTACACTTGCTATTGCTCTAAGTCTAGATGGATTAGCAATTGGATTTGGTAGTGGTCTTGTAGGAGTAAATTATATACAAGTTATTCTATTTTCTTTACTCTCAAATATAATTGCAGTTCTACTTGGTTGCTTACTAGGAAATGTATTTGTTAAAAAAATAAATCTAAACTTATCTTGGTTAAGTGGTTTAATACTGTTGGTCATTGGATTTATGAAGATATGTTAATAAAGAAGCTATCTAAAAATAAAATTTTATCTTTAGATAGCTTCTTTTGTGTTTTTATATTTGTTTTCTATTTTCTCTAATTTCTTTCTGAATCTTTTTAAGAGCTTTCTTTGAACCTCTCTGAATGTCTTTTTCTAATTTTCTATCTTCAAAACTAGTAAACAAGGTATCCAAATCATATCCTTCTGGATATAATTCTGACGCTTTTATACTAAGTTCCAATCTTTTTATGTTTACTGAAATAAAATCATCTTTAAATAATACTTCTACATTATTAAACTTGTCTGTTGGTTTATATACAACCCCAAAATCATTTTCATCTAATAATTTTACCTTATCTCCTACATTATAATCTGTATAGTTTGAAATAATTTCAGAGTTTTTATTTTCTTCAACATTCGATTGTAATTTACTTCTTTTAACTAAGTCTAAATTATAGTTTCTATCAATTATATATTCTTTAGCTCTCTCTAGTACTCTATTTTTTATTCCCATTTTTTTTGAAATAAAAAGAGCATTACTATCCTCAGATTTTCCTATAGTCAACTTATACATTGGTTCTAAAGTTTCTTTATCAAACATCATACCAGCATTTTCGAACTCTGGATGTAAATTAGCAAATTTCTTTATCTCTCCATAATGAGTTGATGCTATTGTTATACATCCCATTCTGTAAAACTCTTCTAATAATGATATTGCTAATCCTGAACCTTCATTAGGTTCAGTTCCACTTCCTATCTCATCAAATAGAACAAGAGTAGAATTATTTGATGAACTCATAATCTCTGCGATATTTTTTATGTGTGATGAAAAAGTACTTAATGCATTTTCAATACTTTGATTATCTCCTATATCCACAAAAACTTTTTCAAATACACTAAATTCACTGCCTTCTTTTGCAGAAATATCAAATCCACATTGAACCATTAAAGTTAATAATCCAACGGTCTTAAGAGTTACAGTTTTCCCTCCTGCATTAGGTCCTGTTATTACAAGACTTCTGTAGTCTTTTCCTATTTCAAAATCTAAAGGTACAACATCTCCTGTTAGAAGAGGATGTTTACCTTTAATTATTTTTATATAGCCATTATTATTTATTTTCGGAGTAATACCTTTTATTTTTTGACTATACTTAGCTTTTGCAAATACCATATCATATTCAGAAAGTATTTCTATATTTAATTTTATCTGATTTATCTTATCAAATATAAGTTCTGTTAAATAAGATAAGATTTTATATTCTTCAATGGTCTCATCAGCTTTTAACATAGTCAATTCTGTACTTAGATTTGAAACACTTATAGGTTCAATAAATACAGTATTTCCCTTTGATGAGGTGTCTAATATAGTACCATCAACTTCATTTTTGTAGGAAGCTTTAATTGGTATTACATATCTATCATTTCTTTTACTTATTATAAACTCTTGTATATATTTTTTATTTATAGTTGATGTTATAAATTTATTTAGTCTATCTTTTATCTTTCCTTCTGTAATTTCTATATTTCTTCTTACTTTTTTTAATTCTTTACTAGCATTAGAATCGACTTTATTCGATTTTATACAGTAATTTATTTCATCTTCTATATTTTTACATTCTGTTATATTTAAAGCATAGGAACTTAATGTAGGTGAATAAAATTCTTTTTCTAGCATAAAAGCTTTAATCTTCCTACATCCTCTTAAAAAATCTTCAATATTTACAAGTTCAATTGGTTCTATTATCATTCCTTTTTCAATTTTGTCTATTGTAGAACCTGCATTAAACAATCCTTCAAGTGGTATATGATTGCTATTTTCAATTATCTTTCTAGCTTCTTTATTTTCTGCTAACTTTCTTCTTACTACTCCAATATTACCACTAGGAGTTAATTTATCTATCAGATTTTTTCCAAGTGAGCTTACACAATATGCTTTTATTAACTCTTTCACTTCGTTTAGTTGTAATCTTTCAAATGTATTACTATTCATTATTTTTTCTCCTTTATTTATAAGTCATAGGCTTTTAAATCCCCATACCATTTACTCTGATAATAGTTATCTTGTGAACGACTTAATAAATAAGGAGTTATTCTGCATCAAACTCCTTATTTATTAAGAAGCTTAACCCCGGACTCATTACTATTAGTATTTTTCTTCATAAAAAACTGCTCCTTTTCTATTTTTACTTAATCATTTATCTTGGTGCTCCTAATATTATTTCATAGATTCCATCTTCATGTCAATAAAAATAATTTCATTGATATTTTTGCATAATAAAAATTGTACTTCATCAAGAATCCATAAATACTTATACTCATTATATCCTTATTTTTCAACACACTTTTTAAACTTTCTATTTATTGTATTAACATAATCTCTTCATTTGCATTTTATATTCTTTTATGAGAACAAAAAAATAGCTAATAATAGTAAAACAATTTTACATGCTCTAACAAAATCAGCTATTTATAATCTAATATAATTTTAATCTTTCTTAACTTTGAAAATTAACCTTTATAAGTAATCAGTGGCTTCATAGTTGCCACTACTTGAATAAGCTTATACTCTATCAAACTTTCAATAATTTGTTCTATATTTTTATAAGCTTCTGGAGCCTCTTGAAATAATAAATTTATATCATTACATATAATATGGCTTTTAAATTTAGTTTGTTTTATGTTGTCTTTATTATACTTGTTTTTAAGACGAGATTTACAAATTGAACGAGACCATTTTCTACCAGCTCCATGTGACAGAGAATATAAAGATATCTCTGTATTTTCAGTAGGCATAACTATATATGATAAACTCCCTCTCGAACCTGGTATAATTACAGCTCCACTTTCACTTGAAACAGCGCCTTTCCTATGTATAAATTTATCTTGTCTTTTCTCTATAAAATTATGATTTATAGATAATATCTTTTCAATATTTCCAGATGTACCTATTGATTGCATAATTTTTTTACTGACAGCTTCACGATTACGTTCTGCCCAAATTAAAGCCTTATCATGACTTTCCATATACGCTCTTGCTTTATCACTTTCAACCTCAATACCATTTTTATTATAAAATTTATTCAAAATAGTTTCTCCATAATTTCTTGAGCCACAGTGGACCAACATCATTATATCATCAGTTGATAATCTTAATTGTTCAAATTCTTCTTTATTATAAACTTCATTTACACACTGAAACTCTACAAAATGATTTCCACTTCCAATAGTTCCCAAATTTAAAATTGGACATTCTTCTTCATATATATCTGCTATTTCTATATCTGATAAGTCTTTAATCTTATCAAGAGATTTAATCCATCTTTCTTTTTTAAATTTCTTTTTTGAAATCCCAATTTTAAATAAGGTCATTCCACATCCTATATCATTTCCAATTATATGTGGATAAATAAAGTCACTAGTTTCAACAGCTAGACCAACAGGTATTTTACCTGCATGTAAATCAGGTAATCCTACTATTTTTAAAACTCCATTTAAGTTTGAAATATCTTCAAGCTGTTTCTTTGCTATATCTTCAATCCAACACTTATTGCTTGCTATTATTTTTATTTCACTCATACTTTGCTCCTTTTTAATATGTTCCTGCCTTTAAAAAGTAGCAAAAAGCTGTGACTTTTAGCCACAGCTTTTTATTCTAAATTACAAAAGCAGGTGGCTATTTGTTAAAATATTCTTAGATGTTTGATACCTCATTATTTTTTTCTAACATAATAACCACTTCCTCTCATAATTTATGACTAAACTAAATTTTCTATCTATATGTATATTGTTCATAGATATTGCTTTTAAATATGTAATATATAGTTTTTATATTATAGAGCTGATAATAATCATTGAAATCATAACTATTGCTAGACCAGCAACAACAAGTTTTTTATGTAATTTTTTTCTCACTTTAATTTTTTCTTCTTTTTTTATCTGTACGACTTTTTCTTGTTTCTCTTCTTTTTTCTCATCTTCAACTTCTATATAAGCTTTTTCATACATTACTTTACTTAAATCAACAATAATATCATTGGCTCTGGTATACTTGTTATTTCTACCAAGAAGCCTCTTTATAACGTTTATAAGTTCTGTATTCCCATTAATTGCTTTTATACTATTCCAATCTAATCCTTTATCAATAGACTGTAATATTTTTTCTTCTGAATTCGATTCTCCAAAAGGTAATTTTTTAAATATTGACTCAAATAAAATAAGCCCTGTCGCAAAAAAATCACTTTCTTTATCGGTATAATTTATACATAGTTGATGTGGGCATAAATACCTTCTATTTCCATAACTTCTTGTATTAACCCCATTATTTGCTTTTGTAATTCCAAAATCACAAACCTTGATATTATATTCTGTATCTACTATTATACTACTTGATTTTAAACTACCATGATATGAATGATTTCTATGTATCATTTCTAAAGCTTTTAAAACTTGTATCATTATATTTACAATTGCTTCTAAATGAAGATAATTCCCTAGAATTAATTCATCTAATCCGATACCATTAAAGTCTTCACTTACAACATAATACAGTGTTGTTTCTTCTGTACAATGAATTCCAACATCTATTATTTTTAGTATATAAGGAGAGTTTATTTCATCTAAAGCAGTACTTTCATCAATTAAATTTGAAACAAAATCCCCACAGATATAATTATTGTGCTTTATAACTTTTATTAGCACATTTTTTCTGTAAAAAACATCTCTAGCTTTATAGATTTTGTTAATTTCTAAAACGTCATCAGAATTTACTACCTCATATCTATTGCCTATAAAATTCAACCATGTCACCTCCTCATACATTTTATATAACTAAATCTATTTACAATTATACCAATATATAGGAATATTTTCTATATATTAATGACTCTAATATCAAAACAAGAGTCAATAATGTTACTTTTATACAAAAAAAACAAGAAAGTCAGAGGCTTCCTTGTTTTTTTGTATAAATATCACTTTAAAAAATGATTTATTTTTTTAGTTCTTTATAGGAACTATTTGATATATGTTCTTTTTTTATTACATTTCCATTTGAATCTTTAAATATTCTATATGTAGAATACTTATTTTGACCAGTCTGTTTTACTTCTATTGATATATTAGGTTTGTCACTAGAGTTACCATATATTACTGATGATACACTTCCTCCACCTGCATAGTTTTTAATATATACAGGATGGTCATATGAATTTTTAAACTTTAAGTTTAATCCTCCATCACTTACAGTAGCATCTCTTCCTTTTGGCACATACGTTGATGCAGACGAATGATTTGTGACTTGAGTTATCTCCATTCCTGAGATAAGAGCAGCGTTATAAATTGTTGAAGATGTCTGGCAAACACCTCCACCTGCTGATTGTTCTAATTTCCCATAAACTATAACTGGTGCATCCTTATAACCATTAGCCTTATTGCTAGGTCCTGTAAGCTTATTATATGAAAACTCTTCACCTGGCATTAATAATACATCACTAGTTTTTCTTGCTGATAGACCTACATTATATGACCTTCCTTCTACAGCCTGAGAATAAGTGGTTGAATATTGACCTATAACAGAATTCACAGTTTTTACTTGCTCAGTTGTTATGTCTGGTTTTTGAAGATTTACTTTAAGTTCTAAAGACTTATGCTCTTTATTCTTTATCATATTATATATAGATTCTTTGTTTGCTGCTAAATCAAACTCTCTTCCTACAACAGAATCTGTATAATTCAATCCTCCACTTCCAACACTAATAGAAGCATTTTTCATTTTGACATTGATACTATCTGCTATAGATGATACTTTTGAACTAAGCTTTGCCTCATCATAACTGGATTCTATTTTTAGAGCTAGCTTATTTATTCTTATATCAATATATTTTTTTAAGTTTTGAAAGTAAGAGCCTTTTTTTGTAGTCTCATATGCATTTTTTACAACTTCTTCTGTATTATATCTTAAGTCAATATCTTTTGGAGATATTGTATATTTTTTCCCATCATAACTAAGATTTAAATCTTCTGGAATATACTTACCTGTTATAGCTTTTAATGCTTCTTCTTTAGTCATATCAGATACATTTATTCCTTCTATATACACATTTTTAGCGATTTTCCCATTATACAGAAATTTGTTATTAAAAAAATAAGTAAATCCTCCTATAGCTACAACTAAAATTGCTAATACTATTATAAGATTTCTCTTTCTTTCTTTTCCTAATCTTGAAACCCTTGTTGCACTTCTGCCCATAACTTCACCTCATTTTAACACTAACTTAATTTTGCCTAATAGAGTTTCCATTTCAAAACTACTTTAGATTATATTTGAATAGCTTTTTTTAAACAAGGAATTTAATCAAATGTAACTTTATTGTAAATTTATGTCTTATAATTAGTTTTATTTTTGATATTTTTTTATTATATTTTTTTATTATTTCTTAATAAAAAAATCAAGGATTTTATAATAATTAGTTTAAATTATATTAAAATTTAAATATAACCTATCACTGGATAATGGTCTGACAAGTAAATTTTTTCTACTTCATATCCATTTAACTCAACATTTTTATTAACAAAAATGTAATCTATCCTAGATTTTGATTTTTCAAATGTAGATAGATGAGACTTAGCTAGTGAAATGGCAATATCATTAAACATGCTTAAAAAGACATTTTCCTCATTAAAGTCACCACACAAAACAACTATCCCCACTAATCTGTTTCTATAGTCTATTATTTCATCTAATTGTTTTGCTCTTTCTTGTCTATCAAGACCCAAGTGAGTATTTATTATATTTACTATTCTTCCATATTCATCTATAGTCATACAAAGTGCTCCTCGTTGTTCTTTTTTGCTAGTTAGGAAAAAATGATTGCTGTTTAATATTTTAAATTTTGTAAACGTGCAAATACCATATATCATACTTACTTTTTTTACGTTTGTAGCAAATACACCATCCATATTTAAAACAGTTTTTAAAGCTAAAAATTGAGGATATAATACTTCTTGCAAACAAATTACATCACACTCCAACTGTTTTAAATATGTTCCCATTTTAGTTAGAGTTAATCTATTATTTGAATCCATACCTTTATGAATATTGTAGGTTACTATTTTCATAATAATATCACCTCTTATGTAATATAATACTTATTAAAGTTTAAACTTATTTATTTTTCACTTAATAACATTACTTAGCTTATAAAATCAATTACTTATTTAATTACTTATAAACTTTATCACAAAAAAACCTAACTTAAGTATTTATATACTATATAAGTTAGGTTTTATAAACTATTATAATATTTATTATTTCATTCATTTCTAATGATGATTCTCCTTTTTTATCTTTTTCAATTTGCCTTCACTAACAACAAATAAAAATCCCATCTTCTTATATATTTCATCCAATTCAATTAAAGTTACTTCACCATTTTTTAAATTTGTTAATGTTATATCTTGTATTCTTCTTGATGGAATTATCATAAGTTATCAACACTCCTTTAAATTCTTTTTAATCTTTATATTTAAATATATTTATGTATTATGGTATATATTCATAAATTATTAAAATAAATTCAAAAAACATCCGTTCTGCAAACATTCGTTCTATATATTTATTATACATCATACAGACGTTCGATTCAATACAAAAATTAAATATATCTCGATTCTAGTAAGTTTTACAATGTTATGCACTAAATATGTCAAAATATCTTTTTTATATAAATTATATTGTCAAACAAAAAATCATCTCAATAAAAGCTTACACTTAAATTGAGATGACTTTTCTTATATAAAAGTATTAGTTTAATATTGTTTTTTATTAAGCTAACATATGTAATATTTGAGTTACCATAAGAGCACAATATGTACCTATGACATTTCCTAAAAGTCCCATAAGCACTCCTACTGGTATTAATACTGGGTTATGAACTCCAGCAATCATAGGTGCTGTGGTTACTCCCCCTATATTAGCTATACTTCCTACCTCACAAGTAAATAAATCTAGTTTAAACAATTTTGCAAGTCCTATAAATGAAATAGCATGTACAAGTACTACTACTAACCCAAACATTATGTAAACAGGTGCTTCTGACAATCCAAAGAAATTTGCTTTACTTCCTGTAGCTGCAAGAAGTAAATACATAAACACATTCCCTACTAATGTACTTCCCTTAAGTTTTGATATTTTAGTCATACCTAATAGTATTGATACTGTAGATGCAACGAGTACTACCCACATAGTTTCATTAAGTATTCCCGAAGTTGGAAGTATCTTAGATACAATTTGTGCAAAAGCTGCTACTCCAAACCCAACAGAAAGTAAAGTCATAAGTTCTACAAATGTGGGTGCTGTATTATCTTTATTTTCTTTCTCAAGTTTTGATGTAACTTCATCTATAAAACTTGTATCACATTTTGTCCATTTATTAAATTTAGGTCCAAATTTTACAGACATTAAACAAACAGACATCCATACTGTATATCCTATAGAACCCATAAGTATTGCATAGCTAAGACCTTCTTCTGCAACTCCTAAAGCATTTGCTGCAGCAATCATATTTGATGAACCACCTATCCATGAACCAGATGCTGCTCCAAGAATTTTCCATGAGTCTGCACCCATTGAACCTTTAAAAATTATAAATGCTATAACAAATCCAAGCATAAATGTAAATGTAGCACAGAAAAATGATAATAACATTTTAGGACCCATTTTTAATATTTTTCTTAAATCACACTGAATTAACAAGAAAACTAACATTAATGGTAAAAAATTTACTGTTATTATATTTTGATATATTCCAACATCATCATTTTGTGCAAATAAACCAAATGATGCTAGTATAGCTGCTCCTAAGTATATTAAAAGCATTGGATTAATTACATCAAATATTTTCCATTTCAATTTATCTACCATAAAAAAAATTACACCTACAAATACAACTAAGAAACTACAATATACAAATCCATTCTCAATCACAATATACACATCCTCTCTTTTCTTAATTAATTTTATTTTTTATGATTACTAATAAAGACCTTTTCTTCAGAAAATAAACAATTAAAATAAATATTTTTATCTATATTATGCTAATTAAATACATATATACTTAACTATTTACATATATTAATAAAGGTTTGCAGATTAATTACTTTAAAAAATGAATAATCTGAATTTAAAATCTTTTCCAACAATTATTTTATTACTAAAATTTTTATTTGTAAAGATAATTAAACTAAATATTTTATTTATTCATTCATTTTGTTTTGTATTTATTTTTATTAATTATGTGATAAAACTATTTTTACTTTAAATCTATACAATATAAATTAAATTTATTTTATATACTTTTTTTTTAAGTATATTTAGAATTTTTTCTTTTATTTTTAGTTTTCGGAACATTCGTATTTATGTTATAATTTGTATGAATATATATTTTTTAGGAGGAAACAATATGAATTTAAATTTAACTAATACTATAAATTTAATGAAAAAATATTTAGATATCCCAAGTCCAGCTGGATATACTGAAAATGCAGTTTTAGAAAGTAAAAAAGACTTTGAAGCATTAGGTCTTAATACTATTCTTACAAAAAAAGGTGCACTTATAGCTACTCTTCCTGGTGAAGATGATTCAAATCAAATAACAATATCTGCACATATGGATACACTTGGAGCTATGGTAAAAGAAATATCATCTGATGGTACTCTTAAATACCATAAAGTTGGTGGTGGTTGTTGGGCAGCTATAGAAGGAGAAAACTGTACTGTTATAACTAGAAAGGGTAAAAAAATCAGAGGAAGTATTGTATTTAAATATGCTTCTACACATATATATGGTCAGACAAAGGCTGCTACTGAGAGAAATGAAGAAACAATGATTATCAGACTTGATGAAAAAGTATTTACAAAACAAGATGTATTAGATTTAGGAATAAGTGTTGGAGATTTTGTGTGTCTAGACCATCGCTTTGAAGCTACAGAATCTGGTTTTATAAAATCTAGATATATAGATAATAAAGCTGCTGTAGCAATGGTTCTTGAAATATGTAGATATTTTAAGGAAAATAATTTAACTCCTAAACATACTACTAACTTTTATATAAGTAATTATGAAGAAATTGGACATGGTGTTTCTAAAGCTTTACCTGAAAAAACAAAAGAATTTGTAGCAATAGATATAGCACCAACTGGTCCAAGTCAAACATCTAGTGAACATGGTGTAACTATAGTTGCAAAAGATAATTTATCATTATATGATTTTAATTTAAGAAACAAACTTGTCGATGTTGCAGAAGACAATAATTTAGATTATGCTGTCGATGTATTTACTTTCTATGGTTCAGACGCTTCAGAGGCCATTCGTTGGGGAGAAGATGTTCAAATAGCATGTGTTGGTCCTGGAACAAACAATAGTCATCACTATGAAAGAACACATATAGAAGCTATCGAAAACACTCTAAAACTACTTATAAACTATATGCTTAAAAAATAGTTAAATACACATTTTACTAAAGTCATTTCTTAACAAATAACCAATTTTAATTTTAATTTTTATACAAAAATTGGTTTTCCTATAGACTTAATTTCAATTTACTACTATTATATAAGTAGCTTCAATTTTCTTTAGTTAATTGTTGTTAAATTAAATTTTTACAAGCTAACCCTACCAGAAAAGAGTTATCTAATCTGTAAGGAAATAGTTTAATATGGCACATTATACTTGTGTAATTAATAACTTTTCTTTTGTAGAAACTTTTCTTTAAAAGAAAAGTTTTTTGATTTTGGATTTGTTTAAGACATATTTTCTGAGTTAGGAGGATATTTATGAAAAAGGTTGCGGTCATAAGTGCTATTTTAGAAGAGCCAAAAGAATGTCAGCTTAAATTTAATGAGGTTGTATCAGGTTTTAAAGGTATTATTAAAGGCAGAATGGGAATTCCTTGTGAAGAAGAAGGAGTATCGATTGTATGTATAGCAGTTGTTGGCGAAATGGATACTATTAATAGTTTGACTGGTAAATTGGGAAACATACCTCATGTATCTGTAAAAACTAGTATATCAAAAAAAGAAATTTAAGGTGGTGAGTACAAATGAGTCTAAATTCTACTCCACAATCAATAAGAGTACATATAGGTCTCTTTGGTAAAAGAAATGCAGGTAAATCTAGCATAATAAATGCTATAACGAATCAAAGTGCTGCGATAGTATCAGATATTGCTGGAACTACTACAGACCCAGTATTTAGACCAATGGAAATCCTTCCTATAGGACCTTGTGTTCTTATAGATACTGCCGGTCTTGATGATGTTGGTGAACTTGGTGAACTTAGAATAAGTAAATCATTAGATGTTTTGGAAAAAACAGATATAGCTTTACTAGTAGTTGATTGCCAAATTGGTATATCAAAAGAAGATTTAACGCTAATTGAAAAGTTTAATGATAAGAATATACCTCATATTTTAGTTCTTAACAAGATTGATACAATTAAGAATCACTCTGAAATTTTAGACTTAACTAAAAATAAAGTTAAATGTCCAGTTGTTTCTGTCTCATCAACAGATAAAATTGGAATTGAAGATTTAAAGAATGAAATAATAAGAGTCTTACCTAAAGACAGCACTGAATTTAAATTGGTATCAGATTTAATTGAACCAAGTGATTTAGTTGTTTTGGTAGTTCCAATAGATAAAGCCGCCCCAAAGGGAAGACTTATACTTCCTCAACAGCAAGTTATAAGGGATATTTTAGATACTGGAGCAATTTCTATAGTTACAAAGGAAGATAGTTTAAAAGAAACTCTATCTAGTCTAGGTAAAAAACCAAAACTTGTTATTACTGACTCTCAAGTATTTCCACAAGTAGATAAAGATACTCCAAAAGATATTCCTCTTACATCTTTTTCTATATTATTTGCTAGACAAAAGGGAGACCTTAAAGAATTAATTAATGGCGCTTATGCTTTAGAAAATTTAAAAGATGGTGATAAAGTCTTGATGGCTGAGGGATGTACTCATCACAGACAGACTGATGATATTGGAACAGTAAAGATTCCTAACATGATTAGAAAGAAAACTGGCAAAAATATTACTTTTGAATTTAGTTCTGGAGTATCCTTCACTGAAGATATAAATAAATATGCACTTGTAGTTCATTGTGGAGCTTGTATGATGAATAGAGCTGGAATGTTATCTAGAATAGAAAAGGCAAAATCTTTCAATGTACCTATAGTAAACTATGGTATTTTAATAGCATATGTAAAAGGTATTTTAGAAAGATCACTTGAACTTTTCAATTATTAAAAATTTAACCATATTTAATAATTACATATTTAGATATGACTAAAAATAAGATTAAATACTTTATAGATAAACTTTACAGCATAAATTCATTAAGCTTTGATGAACTACTATATTTAATAGAAAATATTGACAATGAAGAATATAACTTTGAACAAAATTTAAGAAACTATCTTTATAAGCAAGCTAGCGACATGAGAAATAAGCATTATGGAAACAGAATCTATTTGAGAGGACTTATAGAACTTACAAACTATTGTAAAAATAATTGCTACTACTGTGGAATACAATCTTCTAATAAAAATATCATAAGATACAGACTTTCACTTGATGAAATACTTGAATGTTGTGATATAGGATATAAAATAGGATACAGGACTTTTGTTTTGCAGGGTGGTGAAGATACATATTTTAATGATGATAAAATATGTGAAATTGTTTCAACTATAAAAAATAAATATGAGGATTGTGCCATAACACTATCACTGGGAGAAAAGAGTTATGACTCATATAAAAAATACTTTTTAAGTGGTGCAGACAGGTATCTTTTAAGACATGAAACTGCTACAGACAGTCATTATAAAAAATTACATCCACCAAACATTGAACTTAAAACTAGAAAGGAATGCCTAAAAAACCTTAAAGAAATTGGTTATCAAGTAGGTGCTGGATTTATGGTTGAGTCACCATTTCAAACCAATGAGGACCTTGTTCGTGATTTATTGTATCTAAAAGAATTAAATCCTCATATGGTTGGAATAGGACCTTTTATTCCACATCATGATACAATATTTAAAGATTATAAACATGGAGATTTAGAAAAGACACTACTTATGCTTTCAATTACAAGACTTCTACTTCCAAAAGTTTTATTACCTGCTACAACGGCCCTTGCATCTATAAACCCTAGTGGAAGAAATGCAGGTCTTTTAGCTGGCTGTAATGTAATTATGCCAAACCTTTCTCCTCAAGAATTTAGAAAACAATATTCTCTTTACGATAACAAAGCCTTTACTGGTCAAGAAGCTTGTGAGTATCACCAAAGTTTAGAAGAAAACATCAAGTCATTAGGACTTAAAGTCGACTATTCTCGTGGTGATAATATTGAATGGAGGCGTTTGTAAATGTTCATAAAACATGAACTAATTAATTCTTTATTAGAGGATGCAAAAAATTCAACTTATGATGATATTGAAAAGGTACTTGATAAGGCTGATAGAAGGGAAAAACTTACTTATAAAGATATAGCTACTCTTCTTGAAGTGGAAGATAAAAAACAACTAGATAGATTATTTAGTATAGCTGGGCAAATAAAAAACGAAATATATGGTAATAGAGTGGTTTTATTTGCCCCTCTCTATGTATCAAACTACTGTGTAAATGAATGTGTTTACTGTGGTTTCAGTACATGCAACAAATTTAAAAGAAAAAAACTTACTATGGATGAAGTAAAAGAAGAGGTTAAAATACTAGAAAAAATGGGTCATAAAAGACTTGCTCTAGAAGCTGGTGAAGACCCTAAAAACTGTGATATAAATTATATTTTAGATTGCTTAGATGCAATTTACTCAACATATAACGAAAATGGAAATATAAGAAGGGTAAACGTTAACATAGCTGCTACAAGTGTAGATGAATACAAGTTACTAAAGGAAAAAGGAATAGGAACTTATATATTATTCCAAGAAACTTATCATAAACCAACATTTATAAAGATGCATGGTCAATCTATAAAAAATGACTACTATTACCATTTAACAGCTTTTGATAGAGCTATGGAAGCTGGTGTTGATGATGTTGGTGCTGGAGTCTTATTTGGCTTATCTGACCCAAAATTTGAAGTTCTAGGACTTATGATGCATAATGAACACTTAGAGGAAAATTTCGGAGTAGGATTCCACACTATATCTTTCCCTAGATTAAAAAAAGCTGAAGGAATGAGTTTAGAAGATTTTCCTCACTTAGTTTCTGATGATATGTTCAAAAAAATAGTAGCTATAACTAGATTAGCCGTTCCTTTTACTGGAATTATAATGTCCACTAGAGAAACTGCTGATATGAGAAATGAATTGCTAAAGTATGGTGTATCACAAGTCAGTGCAGGTTCTCTGACAGGTGTTGGAGGATATAAAGCATATGAAGATGGTGACAATACAGAACAATTTGAAGTTGGAGACCATAGAAGCCCTGTAGAGGTGCTTAAAGAACTAATAACTGATGGATATATCCCTAGTTATTGTACAGCTTGTTATCGCAAAGGTAGAACTGGAGATAGATTTATGAGTTTAGCTAAAAGTCGCCAAATCCACAATGTCTGTACACCAAATGCTCTTACTACATTAAATGAATTTCTAATTGATTATGGTGATGAGGAACTTAAAGCTATGGGCAAAAAACTTATCACAGAAGAAATAGCTAAGATAGAAAGAGAAGATATAAGAAACATAGTATCTAATAATATGACTGCCTTAGAACGTGGAGAAAGAGACTTATACTTATAAAATTTTATTACTTATATATTATTTATTGTATATTCTATGGGTTAGTAGTAATATTATCTAAAGGGAAAGTTTAAGGGAGGGAGATTAACATTGAAAGATAACAACAATACCAACAAAACTATTCAATTTGGAGAAAAAAAAGCTAGCCTAGAAAGCAATATTCAAAAAAATAAAAATATCAAACTTGATAATACACACAAAGTCATTCCTTACCCTAAAAATAAAAAAAAGGATGATAAAAAGAAAAATAACAAGAAAAAGAATATAAATACCAATAAATCTAAAGTCAATAAAAATAATTATGGTCATTCTTTTTTTAACAACAAATACAAATATAAAAGAAAACCTTATGTTATTGCCCTATACACAGTAATTTTTATTCTTTTAGCAATATTAATTATAACTAAATTAACAGATAATACAAGTAAAGGTAACTACTCTCATAATACTGTTTCTGATGCTCACAAGAATGACATCCAAAACATGACCCTTAATGAATCAACTAATCTTCTTACTTGTGGGTAATTTAAAAGAGTTATCTCATTTCAGAAATTACTTTCTAAAACTGAGATAACTCTTATTTTTATTTATATGTATTTTACCAACCTTGAGTTACTTCATATACTTCATCACCAATTCTACCATTTAAATAATCATCTATTGCAGAATCTATGATACTCATTGCTTTATCTACTTGTTCCTTAGTTATTACTAGAGGAGGTTGTACTCTTAAAGTAGATTGACCTAAGAATATCATTATTAAACCAGTTTGTATACATCTATAACATATCTTAGCTGTAGCATCTGGATTTTTTTCATTAGAGCCATTTCCTTTAACTATATCAACTCCTATAGATAATCCTAAAGCTCTTATTTCTCCAATTATATCGTATTTTTCTCTTAACTTCTCAAATCCTGCTTTAATATAATCTCCCATTTCTATACTCTTTTGAAGTAAGTTTTCTCTTTCAATTATTTCTATAGATTTTAAAGCAGCTACACATACTGTTGTATTTCCAGCTAAAGTAAATAGATGTGCTGGAGCATCAAGGCTTTGCATTATCTCAGTTCTTCCAACAACTGCTCCTAAAGGTAATCCACCTCCAACAGATTTTCCAAGAACTATAAGGTCTGCTTCAACTCCGAAATTTTCTATACCAAACCACTTACCTGTTCTTCCCATACCTTGTTGTATTTCATCACTTATAAGTAGTATTCCATTTTCTTTACATATTTTACTTAAACCTTGTACCCACTCTACTGGAGGTACTATTATTCCTGCATCTCCTGCAATTGGTTCTATAAATATTGCAGCTACTTCTTCTGCTGGTAAATAGTGCGCAAAAGCATATTCTATCTCATCTAAACATTCTTTAGCTGTTCTATTTTTATCAGGGTAATGGAAGTGATAAACTTCTGGTAACAATGGACCCATTTTTCTTCTCATATTTGTACTTAATGCAGATATAGATATAGCTCCATAAGTACTTCCATGATAAGATTCATACATAGATATTATTTTTGTTCTTCCAGTATACCCTCTTGCTAGTTTTATAGCAGCATCTATACAAGCAGAACCTGTTGCACTGTATAATACTTTTTTATCATTATCTCCAGGGGCTATTTCCACAAGCTTCTCAGCTAATTTTACAGGAGGATCACTATGGAAATACGCAAGTGTATATTGTGTAATATCATCCATTTGTTCTTTAACTGCTTGTGAGATTTCCTTATTTCCATGACCTACATTCGCAGAGCCTGCACTTGCTAAAAAATCAACATACTCATTACCTTCATAATCATATAACATTGCACCATCACCTGATTTAAATGCTACTGGATAGTAAGGTATTTTTTGTGTTTTAGCAACATATTTTTTTTCTTCTGTACTTATCATTTGACTAGTTATCTCGCTCATTGGCAAATCATCCCCTCTTTAAATAGATTTATGTTTTAAAATTATTGCGATTTATAAAGATATTCCTATATAAAATTCTTTATATACTTAATGTTATTATCTTTGACACAAATTGTCAATATATGTTTTTACAATTTTCAAAATATTTGTTATTCAGGAACAATATATTTTATTCTTATCAAATAAACATTATTCCACAAAAAATAAAGGACTCTATTCTATTTTTATAGAGTCCTTTGAAAATTAACTTATAAATACCATTATTCTGTTTATTTTCTATTAAATTATATAATTATTTTTTATTTTCTCTAATAATACCTTTGAAATACTCTAATTGCTCTTGTTGTTTTTTATGTTTTATATATGGAAAAGCTTTGATAACTCTTTTTTGTAGGATAATATTGGACTCTATACGGTCTAATTTACTGTTTATTTTGTTTATTTTTTCTCTAGTTTCCAATTCATCTTTATTTACTGTTTTAAATAAAGCTTGTATCTCGCCTCTATCAAATTTATCAAGTTTCACATTTATATCACTAAGGTCTGCAATTATCTCATCTAACAAGCTTAACTTTATATCCAATTTTTTGAGTGTTATAATAGTAACAATCAAATCAATTATAGTCCAAAGTGTTGTAATTATAGCAATTGATATTAATATTCTATATGGAATTGTTCCTACAAAATACTTTATAAATGGATGTATCAACTTTACTATTATAACAGACATTACACCAAAGTATATTGCATTTTTTAAACATACTCTACCCTTTATATTGAATTTTCTGTCAGAATAATCCCACCATTTTGCATGAAATAAGGTCTCTAAAATAAATCCTGTAAAATACTCTAATATTGTTGTTAAAATCATGCCTAATAGAAATATTATGACTATATTATCAAACCTTTCCAATAATGATATTATAATCACTGCTCCAAAACCATAAACAGGACATATTGGACCATTTAAAAAGCCTCTATTAATTATTCTTTTGCTCGCTATAGAACAACCTATACTTTCTACTGTCCATCCTAAGAAAGAATATATAAAAAAGTACAAAACATACCTTATTATTTCCATAATTTATCTCTACTCCTTCACTAAGTTGTCTTATTTTATGCATAATGTAAAAATAGTTATAGAAATAGTTTTTTCGTTTTTTATGTTTGTTATTCTTTTATATTAAATTAATGTCCTATTCATTTAATCCAATTAACAATTTGCTAGCTACAATCCCATGTTTATCTTTTGATTGGTTTTCTTTATCAATCCAAACATAAAATGTATCGTATTTCCTTAATAATGGTAAATTTTTAACATCAAATTCTTGATATTTAACTACATCACTTTTTGATTCTTCAGTAATCACATAAGATACTAATCTTGTATTTTCACTTAAATAAATTCTTATATTTCCATCACTATCAATTATATTTTCTGGTCTCTTTACTTTATTATTAGAACCAGCTTTAATGGTTATTGTGCCTTTTTCAAATCTCTCAAATGTACCAATTATGTCTACCTCATCTTTATTTATATCCTTGATTATTTCCTTATTTTCATCAATTAATATTTTTGATATTTCTTTATTTGATTTAAATTTAAAGTTTAACAAGTCTTGATAATTTATAGAAATAATTCCTAGCCCTATAACTCCTAAAACCAAGCTAGTTCCTATTATAGCCTTGAACTTTATTATATTATTAGGAAATAATTTAGTCATATTTATGTAAATAGCAATACCAATTATACCACCCAATGAATTTAAAATAATATCATCTATATCACTACTTCCAAGAGCAAGAATATATTGTATTGTTTCAAATCCTAAACTAATAAATATAATTGCTGTAATCATAGTTTTTTTATTTAATTCTTTAAATACTATAGGAAAGAAAATCCCCATTGGAATAAATATGCCTATATTTCCTATAATATTTACAGTAGCTCTCATAAAACTAATATTATTATCTATGATAAATTGCCATATTGTATAAAATGGTATTAAATTTACAGACCTGAACATTCCTTTAAAAATAGCATAAATTGGTACATCTTTAAATAAAATTATTCTTATAGTCAATAAAACATATACAAAAAATATTATGTACACAATTGATAGTAAAAATTTTTCTAATTTTTTATTTTCTTCCACTAATAATCACCTTCTCTCTTAATATTTCAATGGTAGCAATAAACATTTAAGACGATTTTAAAATTTTCTTAAAATTTCCTTAAATATTTATTAAAAACAAAAAAAAGCCTACACTAAAAAGTGTAGACCTTAACAAATCCTTAAACAAATATATTCTAATGAATAACGAACAATATAATTGTTGAAAAAACAATAACTAATGTTAAAAGAAGCCTAGCATATAAAAAGTTTTTCTCTTTTAACATAACTCCTACTATTCCAAATATAAAAAATATAGATGCAATAAACTTGCCAAGAATATTGCTATTTGGATAATAACTAAAAAGCATAAAACAAAGCACAAATGTAAGTACCCCTATTGCATTAAATACAAATTTATTAGATGCTATTTTTCCTTTGTTAAAAAAGAAGCAAAATATTGATACTAAATCTAAAAATAAAAATACATAAAACATTCCTTTGAAAACGTCCATTTTTATACCCCCTAAAAATTCTAATTATAATATCCAGTTTATTTCACATAGTTATCAATATACTCAATAATCTCTATAATATCATAGGTTTATATTACTAGTGTATTACTTCATATTCATACATATTATAATCACACTCATACATATTTAAAGACTCATATGTTGCTTTTGCATTTATGTTTTCTTTTTCTACATATAATCTCATTCCAACAATAGTTTCATCTCTATCACACATATTTTTTATATAATTAAATAAATAATTAAAAATACCTTTTCTTCTATATTCTTTCTCTACATATACACTCTGAATCCAAAGAAAGTTCCCATTTCTCCAATCACTCCACTCATACGTATACATAATCTGTGCAACAACTTTATCAAATACTGTATAGACATGATATTTACCTTTTCTTTCATCCAATAATAATGCTTTTACACCTTTAGTCAGAACATCCATATCAAGCTCTTTTCCTTCAGTTTCCTTAGCTAAATTATAATTAAATTTTGCTATTACATCCAAATCATCTATACGAGCTTCCCTTATCTCTATTAATTCTTCATTTTCATATAACTCTATATAATCCTTTTGTTGTTCCATGTTTATTCCCCCATATCTATTTTATTACATTGATGTTTTTGCTTAAATATATTTATAGAGTTTTTTCTAGCTTCATAAATGCATAATCAAGTGTAGCTTCTAAATTACCATTATTTTTTCCTCCACCTTGAGCTAGTACTTGGCTTCCTCCACCTTTACCATCTATAAGACTTATTGCATCTTTTAATAAATTTCCCATATTAATATTTTTCAAGTTTTTAGAACATGCAAAAATTAGATTTATTTTATCTTCAAATTTAACAGCAAATAATGCAATATTATTTTCATCTTCTGTAATTTTGTTTGCTATTTTGTTTACATATTTTAAATCTTCATTATCATAGGCCTTTTTAATAACTGAAATAGTATTAATTTTATTTGCATTTTCAATCATTTCTTTAACTTGATAATTAGCTACTACTTCTTCAATCTTTCTTTTTTTACTTAGAGCTTCTTCCACCTTATTATTTAAATTTACAATACCATTTATAGCATCCTCTTCACTGCAACTCAAATATCTACATATTTTAGTCAGATATATATCCCTCTTTAATACTTCATCCACTGCCCTTTTACCTGCTAGAAACTCTATTCTTGTACTTGACTTATGTTTTTCCCATTTCTTTATTTTTATCATTCTCAATTCACCAGTTGATTTTGGATGCACTCCACAACACGCATTTGTATCTAAATCACCTATTTTTATTACTCTTATCTCTTCATTAGTATTTGGCAAGTCACGTCTTAACCAAATCTTTTTTAGTTCTTTTTTTGTTGGAAGTAAGGTTTCTACTTGTATATTTTGACGAATAATTTCATTAGCAAGCAACTCTATCTCTCTAATTTTATCCTCTTCTAAATTACCTTCTATATCTACTGTACTATACTCATTTCCTAGATGAAAACCTGTCGTATTTGCATTAAAAGTTTTAAAAAAACATCCAGATAATACATGTTGTCCAAAATGTTGATGCATTCCATCCTCTCTTCTCTCCCAATCAATACTACACTTTACCTTATGTATCTTTATAGGTTTTTTATCTAATACATGGTATATATTTTTTCCATCTTCATACACACTTATTACATCATAATTCTCTATTTTTCCTAGGTCTCCAAACTGACCTCCTCCACCAGGAAAAAACGCTGTCTTATCTAATAAAACATGATACTTATTTTCTATTTCTTTTATTTCAATTATTTCTGCTGTAAAATCTCTTACATATTGGTTTGTATAATATAACTTTTCCATTATAATTCTATCTCCATTTTCTTAATTCTAGACTACTTTACTTTTTAAATACAAATTTCAACCTAAGCTTAATTTAATTGTATTAAAATAGAACTCATCCTATTATTTACTAACATCATCTACTATATTTTAACATATAGATATTAGTGTTAACAAATTTATAATTGTATATTATTCTAATATCTTATAACATGTATGCTTACTTATTTTCTTATATAATGAAAAGTATATTAAAACATGTTAAATTGCAAAATAAGCTTTAATCTCTTTTACTAATTTCATCCATTATTAATGATTTTGAAATATACATTGCTTCTATAATATTCTTAAAACGTGTGTGATGAGAAGTCCCCTCTGAAAATTTCATCTGTCCTTTTTCACATTTGCTAATAATCGAAGTTACAGGTGGTAAAGCTTCTATTAACTCTTCTTTTGTATATTTATCCATAATATCCTCAGATTCTATCAATGCCTTAGAAATATACAAGGCTTTTATCCTATTTCTAAGAAGGGAATGCTGAGAAGTCCCCTCTGAAAATTTTGGTTGTATTTTTTCACAATTAATAATACTTGAAGAAACTACTCTCAGTGCTTCCATCAATTCTTCCTTTGTGTAATAATTCATAACACATTTACTCCTTTATTTTTTAATTTGAGAAAACAGTATACCTCAATTTAATATCATTATCAACCGACATCATTATTATTTATGCACATATTCTACTCTTAAATGTTTTAAATATCCGTGACATTACATATTTTAATAATTATTAATAATTTCAAATATACATATAATACTTTAACATTCATTAATATAGAGTATATTAACATTGATTTTTTAAAAATTTTAGTATAAAATCATATTAAATAAATTTTCTGAAATAATAGAATATTAAAATATACAAAAACAGCTTTTAATAACATCTATAATTTTCTTATAAATGTGTCGTTGTTTTAGGAGGAGTGATATAAAATGGCAATAAAACCAAGAAAAATATCTATTGTGGGTTCAGGGCATGTTGGGTCTCATTGTGGATTTAGTTTGATAACTCAAGGGGTTTGTGATGAACTCTTTATGATTGATATAGATGAGGCTAAGGCAAAAGCTCAAGCTTTAGACTTAGCTGATGCAGTTTCTTATTTACCACATAAAGTATCTATAGACAAGGGAACTTTTGATGATTGCCAAGATTCTGATATAGTAGTAATAAGCGTTGCTGACTCTTCAGAAGGACCTTTACGTAGACAAAACACAACTAGATTAGACCTACTAAGACCAACCATTGGAATGATAAAGTCTATAGTAGAACCTATAATTAATTCTGGT
Source organism: Clostridioides sp. ZZV14-6387 (assembly GCF_020657835.1). Classification (NCBI taxonomy): domain Bacteria; kingdom Bacillati; phylum Bacillota; class Clostridia; order Peptostreptococcales; family Peptostreptococcaceae; genus Clostridioides; species Clostridioides sp. ZZV14-6387. The sequence goes on along the minus strand of NZ_JAGWCW010000003.1, from coordinate 111,455 downwards.
TTTGATGGTATATTTATAGTTATATCTAATCCTGTTGATGTAGTCACAAATTATATTTGGGAAAAATCTGGTTTTCCTAAAAATAAAGTTATTGGAACTGGCACAGCTTTAGATTCAACAAGACTTAGAAGACTTCTATCTGAAGAAACTGGAATAGCTCAACAGTCAATACAAGCTTATTCTATGGGTGAACATGGAGACTCTCAAATGGTTCCTTGGTCTCATGTTTCAATTGGTGGTAAGCCTTTATTAGACATGATAAAGGATAATCCAACTACTTATGGAGAACTAGATTTGCCATCAATAGTTGAAAAAAATAAGAAAACAGGTATAAGCATAATAAATGGTAAAGATTGTACAGAATTTGGAATAGGAACTGCTTTAGTAGAAATTGTAAAAGCTATATTACATAATGAGAAAAAAATTCTACCTGTCTCTACACTGTTAGAAGGTCAATACAATGAGACAAATGTATTTGCAGGTGTTCCTTGTGTTATAGGAAAAGATGGCATAGAAGAAATTATTGAAATCAATCTGACTGAAGATGAGCAAAATGAATTTAGTAAATCTTGCTCTGTTTTAAGAGAACATATTGCACTTTCAAAAACACTTTAGATTCAAAATTATTTTAAGAGAGTCTTATCTAACTCATTTAAATAACTCTATGATTATTGTAGAGTATCATGATATGTATACATAAAACAAAATGTGATGAGATGCTAAGTTTTACAATAAAACCTAGAAAAATATCAATAATCGGAATTGGTCATGTTGGTTTACATTTTGGATTTAACTTGGTAGCTCAAGGTGTTTGTTATGAGCTACTAATGGTCGACTAAGATACTTTTTTTAAATTTTAAAACTTTATATTAAAAGCAGGTAAATTACTCATAACAAAAATCTTTTAACTAAGTTAATGTTAAAATCATCTATACCTGCTTTTAATTTCAATACTAAAATATCAACCTACTTATTTCCATCAAATTTTATAACTTTGCTTTTTTTATTTATATTTTGAGATAATAATCCCTTTTTTAGTCCCATTAACAATTCTAAATCTTCTGGATAAAGATTTATTCCAAATTCTTCTAAACTAGATACTATACTATTTGTACTCATTATTTTATTTTCTATCAATAATTCGACTGCTCTTTTTAAATACATTGGACTTGAACCTTTCATTTTATCTAGAGGTTCTTCTCTTAACCACCCTTTTTTCTCCATCTCATTCATAAGATAATTATATTTTTTATAATTTATCTTACCTAGATTATATGCTCTAAAAAGCATAGCAGACATAGGTACAATCCACTTCTTCTTTAACTCTACATAATAATCTATGTCTTCTGGATGAATCAAGTCTTCTAAAAAACTCTCTTTTGGTAATAAAAATGCACATGCATACTCATCTGCTGAAAATTGCTTATTTGGTATTCTCAATTCACTTGACACTATATAACCAAGTTCATATGCTAAATCATAGTTTCTAATTGATGCTGATTTTTTATCATTGCCCAGAGATATTAAATATTTAACTTCTTTTCCAATTCTCTGTTTTTGGGTAAAGATTGTTGCCCCTTTTTTATCTACATTCATACCAGATATTATAATTCCATTAGATTCTAGTAAGTGTACCATATTTACTATTGGGCTGTTATTTAAATCCCAAAATTCTCTTGTTTTATATGCAAGACTTTCTATATCATTTATGTTAGTATCTGACATTATTCTTTTACTTGGTAAATTTTCTTTTGGAAACTTAATATAACTCTCCATAAATGAGTATATTTTATGAATAATTATCATTTTTTCTCTATAAGAAATTTCTTCTACTCTAGGTAGTTTAGATTGAGGATTAAAATGACTATCCTCAACAATAACATTCATATTTTCATGTTTATAAAAATACTCTTTTGGAAAATTTAATATATTTGATAATTTTAATGTATTTTCCATGTTAGGAATATATTTATTTTCTTCAAAAGCCTTCAAATCTTTCTTATTTATTTTCGTTTCCTTAGCTAACTGTTCTATAGTCTTTGCTCTAAAAACTCTAGCTGATTTTAATCTCTTTCCATTAAAGTCTTTTAAATTCATTTGTTTTCTCTCTTTCAAAATTAAATTCTTAATCTATCAATATAAATTATAAGATTACAATTAATAATTTATCATATTATTGACAAAAAAACAAAAGATGAAAATATATCTTTTATTTTCACCTTTTATCTAAGTCTATAATAGCTAATTTTAATTATTTAAAAAGTTTTAGATATTCTCCATATCCTAAACCTTCCATCTCTTCTTTAGGTATAAATTTAAGAGAGGCAGAATTTATGCAGTATCTTAAGCCTCCAAGTTCTTTTGGCCCATCATCAAATACATGACCTAAATGAGAGTTTCCTTTAGCACTTCTTACTTCAACTCTATACATACCTTGTGAAAAATCGCTTCTCTCAACTATAGATTTATCTATTACTGGCTTTGAAAAACTTGGCCATCCACATCCTGAATCAAATTTATCTTTTGATGAAAATAAAACTTCTCCACTCACAACATCAACATAAACCCCTTCTTTATCATTATCATAGTATTCATTTTCAAAAGGTACTTCTGTCATATCATTTTGAGTAACTTCAAATTGTATAGGAGTTAAAGTCTTTTTTAACTCTTCTCTATTTATATTATTTCCATCCCAGTGACTTTTTACAAAGTTATACCTACCTGAACCTTTATAATACATATTATAGTTTAATGGTCTTTTTTTATAATAATCTTGATGATTTTCTTCTGCATCATAAAATTTAGTTGCTGGAATTATAGCTGTTACTATTTCGCTATCAAATATTTTACTATTTTCTAAATCTTCTTTTGACTTTAAAGCTATATTTTTTTGTTCTTCATCATGATAAAATATAGCAGTCTTATATTGAGTCCCTCTATCACCAAATTGTCCACCATCATCTGTAGGATTAATCTGTTTCCAAAATATATTTAGTAACTCATCATAGCTTATTATATCATCATCATAAGTTATTTGAATAGCTTCTACATGACCAGTTGTTCCTGAACATACTTCTTGATATGTGGGATTTTCAACATGACCACCTATATATCCAGAAACTACCTTTATAACCCCATCATATTTATCAAAAGGCTTCACCATACACCAAAAACATCCACCTGCAAAAGTAGCAAGTTTTATCATTTTCATCACTCCTTAAAAAAATTATATTTTATTTATTCCCTAAGAAGTAGCTTAATAATCTTGTATTTTCTTGTTTTTATCTAATTAGTAAAATAATGTTTGTAAATGTAATTATAAATTAAATCTATTTTCTATAAAAACTCTTTTTACTTATCCATCCAAAAGCATCCTTTATATCACAATTTTCGCCCAAAGATAACAGATATTCCAACTCATCATAATCATCCATAGCTACATCCTTTTCCATTTTTGGATTTAGTCTATAGTAATTATCTCCAAGAAGTTTTTGAGAAAATAACTGGCTCATTTGAGAATTTCCTTCTAATGTTATAGATATAATTGGTAAATCGGGTTCTTTATTAATTATCCAATCAATAGCTCCCCATTCAGTAGTATCTGCCTTTATACTATTATACACATATCCAGTTCCTATTGAAAAAAGTCTTGTATTTTTAAGTTTAAACCCACTATCAATGGCATGAATTATACATGCTAAACTTGGGTCAGTTGCTATTATTCCTCCATCGATATGTCGATTATATGTTGGAAAAAACACAGGAGCAGCACTACTTGCCATTGCTACATCTATAACCTTACTAGTCTTTGTAAGAGAACTTGGCATATTATTATAAAACACTGGTTTCCATGAGTTTTCTTCATTTCCTATATAAAAGCTTGGTATCATTACTAATTTTTTCAAGTCTTTTAATTCTAATTCTTCTGGAAATATACTTAGTAAAACTTCTTTTAAATTTTTATTTTCATACTTAGGTCTTAACATTTCTGCATAACTTTTACTGAAAATATGCTTTGAATTTTCTATTGAATAGAGTTCTTTTATATCTTTTGGACTTACACCATACGCAAGACCTAATGCGATTAAACTTCCTGTAGATGTACCTCCAAACATATTTATATTATCTAACAAATTTGGATACTGATTTACCATTCTCTCAAGTATGGCTATACTCAATGCTCCTCTTAATCCTCCACCATCAAAAGTCAATATATTAAAATTAGAATTTTTCATATATATACCCCCATACAAAATACCTTATCGATTTTAAATTTCAGTTAAAATAATTTCATTATAGTAGTATATATATTTTATGCAAGTTCTATATAACGATGTTACTATTTCGGTATTTAAAGTACTTTGTACTGTACATACCTTATAATATCTAAAATAAATATTATAGAATATAGTATTTGTTTTAGATATTATAAGTAATAAATTTAACGAATCAAAATAATTTCTGTACCTTAACATATTATAAAAAATAAATAAGAGGCTATCCCAAAATAGAGATAAGCCTCTTTTTTATTATTGAAATGATAAAAATATATTTGATTTCATAAAAAAAAGAGTGCCTCATGAACTAAAAAGTTAATTTGAGACACTTCCTTATTTATTTTAATTACAAATACTGCCCTTCTTGAATATACTTATTCTCTTTATCCTAGTATTTTCTTCATATCTTCTTCTGGAGTAGATATAGGTGTTAATGCAAATTTATCAACCAATATATTCAATACATTTTGAGATAAGAATGCTGGTAAAGAAGGTCCTATATAAATATTTTTGATACCTAAATGAAGTAATGTAAGAAGTATACAAACGGCCTTTTGCTCATACCATGATAATACCATACTAAGAGGTAATTCATTTACTCCACATTCAAAAGTATTCGCCAATGAGACTGCCACTTGTATCGCACTATAAGCATCATTACATTGCCCCATATCCATTAAACGAGGCAAACCTCCAATTTCTCCAAGGTCTAAATCATTAAATCTATATTTTCCGCATGCAAGTGTCAATATGACAGTATCTTTAGGGGCTTGTTTTACAAATTCAGTATAATAGTTTCTTCCAGGTTTTGCACCATCACAACCTCCAACTAATAAAAAGTGTCTTATATCTCCACTTTTAACAGCATCTACTACTTTATCCTGTACAGATGAAACTGTACCTCTTGCAAAACCAGTAGTTAATTTATCTCCTCCATTAATACCAGTCATGTGAACATCTTCTTTATAGCCTCCAAGTTCAAGAGATTTCTCTATTACACTAGAAAAATCTTTATCTTCATCAATATGAATCATTCCTGGATAAGCAACTACTTCTGTAGTAAATACTCTATCTCTATAACTGTCTTTAACAGGCATTAAACAGTTTGTTGTAAACAGTATTGGAGCAGGAATATTATCAAACTCTTTTTGTTGATTTTGCCATGCTGTACCAAAATTTCCTTTTAAGTGCTTATATTCTTTTAATTTTGGATATGCATGTGCTGGTAATAACTCTCCATGAGTATATATATTTATTCCCTTATCTTTTGTTTGTTCTAATAATTTGTGTAAATCATAAAGGTCATGTCCTGTAACTACTATGAATGGCCCTTTCTCAATTTTCATAGGTACTTGAGTTGGCTCTGGTATTCCATAAGTTTCAGTATTTGCTCTATCAAGTAATTCCATGCATTTTAAGTTTATTTCTCCAGTTTTCATAACCAATCCTAAAAGTTCATCAATCGCTAAGTCCCCTCCAACTGCTATTAATCCTTCATAGAAAAATTCATTTACTTCTTTGTCTATATAACCAAGTACCATTGCATGATATGCATAAGCAGCCATACCTCTTAATCCAAATAGAATTAATGATTTTAATGAACGTACATCTTCATTGTCATTCCACAAGTTTTTCATATCATAGTTATCATTTCTACTACATTTTGTTTCACAATCTAAACATCTAGGTACAAGTTTACTTTTTTCTATCTCAGTTTTTTCAATTTGTCTTTTTATAGCTTCATCATCAAAACTTACATTTGTTATAGTAGTGAATAATCCCTCTATCATAACTTTATCTGTTTCACTTGTTGGTCTATTTTTATTTCCAATAGTTGCTCTTGAAAGACCAATTAATACTCCTGTAAGCTCATCTTGTAAGTTGGCTGTACCCCCCTTTTTGCCACAAACTCCGTTTATAGTACATCCTTTACCCCCTGCTGTTTGTTCACATTGAAAACAAAACATATTCTCCATTTTTATTCCTCCCTTTTTATTTATTAAAATTTATTACATTTTTTGTTATTAGCTTGATTAAATTTCTCCATCCACAATTTTTCCATCTACAGATATAGTAACTATTTGCCATGGTATCATCTTTCCACTATTTTGTAGAGCTGTCTTAACAGCATTTACTATACCACCACAACAAGGAACTTCCATACGTGTTACTACTATATTTTTAATATCATTCGTTTTTAAAATCTCTGTAAGTTTTTCAGCATAATCTACTTCATCAAGTTTAGGGCAACCAATTAATGTAACCTTGTTTTTCATAAATTTATTATGGAAATTTCCATATGCATATGCTGTACAGTCAGCTGCTATTAAAAGACTTGCATTTTTTAAATATGATGCATTAGCTGGTACTAGTTTTATTTGTACTGGCCACTGATTAAGCTGAGACCCTTGTGTTTCAGCTGCTATATTATTATTTACCTGTTCATTATCTGACACGTCTCTATTTATAGATTTAGACTGAGAGCCTGGACATCCACATGCTAGATTTGTATTTTGTGCTTTCTTTGCTTCCATGTTTGCTTTTACTGCTACTTCATCATACTCTGCTGCTTCTCTATATTCAAATGAAATAGCATTTGTTGGACAAGTTGGTAGACAATCTCCTAGACCATCACAATAATCATCTCTTAAAAGTTTTGCTTTTCCATTTACCATTCCTATAGCTTCTTCATGGCAAGCTTCAACACATAATCCACAACCATTACATTTTTTCTCATCGATTTTAATTATTTTTCTCATCATTTATATCACCTCATAAAATTTTTTTAATTTAAAATATTGATTTTTTATATATTTATTTTCAAGACTTACATCTTTTTCTTTCAAATTTTTTGTAATAAGATTTTTATATCTTCTTGCTTTTATAAATTTAGTATAGTACAATAAAAACAAATTATCGGTTGCATATGCAACAAGGAAGTGATTGTTTGAAAAAAATTTTAGAAAAACATATAAGTCTGCTAAAAAAAATTCCTCTCTTTGAAGGAATTAAAAATGACGAACTTGAAGCAATGTTAGAATGTTTAGGTGTTGTTGATAAGATTTATCCAAAGGATAGCATAATATTCTCAGTTGGAAGTGAGGTCACTTCTATTGGAATTATGCTTAAAGGAAATGCACATATAATAAAGGAAGATATTGAAGGTAATCGAAATATTGTAGCTGAACTATTACCTGGAGATTTATTTGGAGAAGTATTTGCATGTACTAGACTACATAAAAGCAATGTCACAGTGACTACAACATCTTCTTGTGAAATTTTATTTATAAAGTTTAAAAGTGTAACTGGTATTTGTTCATCAACATGTGTATTTCATAATAGATTAATTGAAAACATGTTACAATTAATAGCTGAAAAAAATATTTTACTTCACAATAAAATAGAATTACTTTCTCGTAAAACGACTCGTGAAAAATTACTTATGTATTTTTCAAAACAAATAGAACAAACAGGTAGTCACAAATTTACAGTTCCTTTTTCAAGAAATGAAATGGCTGATTTTTTGTGCGTTGATAGGAGTTCTATGTCAAGAGAGCTTGGTAAGATGAGAGATGAAGGTTTGTTATCTTTTAATAAAAACAAGTTTGAAATATTCTGTTTTCAAAAGTAGACTAGACATTTAAACTTGTCTACCTCAATATAAATTATGTTAATTGATTAAAATTATAAGTATTGTACTTGAATCTTAAATTTATATTTTTACTCAAAAAGTTAATAGATGTCTAATTTATCCAAAATTAGACATCTATTAACTTTATATATTAATTGGATTTATAATTAGCTTATTTTTTTGTAGTAATTGATGTTTTATCTATAAGCCAGTCTTTTCCTTCCACTAATCGTGCAACTAACATTGATGTTACTGTATTACCAGTTGTATTTAATATAGTATTAGGAATATCAGTTATAGTAGCTATTGTTGCTACTATTAGTTTTATAGTATTCTTTCAAAGTTGTCTAAATTTAATTAAATACTTCTTCTTTCCTAATGATATTTAAAAATTTTGCAGTTCTTTCATTTTTAGGATTATTAAATATCTCATTAGGAGTTCCTTCTTCAGCTATTACACCATTATCCATAAATATGATTTTATCAGCAACTTCTTTTGCAAAATTTATTTCATGAGTTACAATAAGCATTGTTATTCCTTCTTTTGCAAGTGATTTTATAACACTTAACACTTCTCCAACAAGTTCTGGGTCAAGTGCTGATGTTGGCTCATCAAATAATATTACATTTGGATTTACTGCCATAGCTCTAGCTATACCTATTCTTTGTTGTTGACCTCCAGATAATTTTGATGGATAAAAATCTTTTCTATCCAACATACCTACTTTGTCTATTAATTTTAAAGATATCTCTTTAGCTTCTTGTTTACTTTTTTTATGTACTACTATTAATGCCTCCATTACATTTTCTAGTGCAGTTTTATTTTTAAATAGGTTATAATTCTGAAATACCATAGATGTATGTTTTCTTAAATTTGCTATATCTTTTTTTGTCGCTTTTTCTACATCTACCTTTACATCTCCAATCATTATCTTCCCTTTTGTAGGCTCAACTAGATAATTTAAACATCTAAGGAGTGTTGATTTACCTGTTCCAGATGGTCCAAGTATAGCTACTACTTCACTTTGATTTATCTCTAGATTTATACCTTTAAGAACTTCTGTCCCTTTAAAACTTTTATGTAAATTTTCTACTTTTATCATAGTTCTCCACCTTTTTTAATAAATATACTCTAAAATTGACATAAATAATCTACTGCAAGTTGAGATAATAAGGAAGATGCTATGCTCAAACATTTTTCATCTATATCAAACTTACTGTTGTGCAATTTATAGTTTATATTTTTTTCTTTATTACCTATACCTATATACATAAATAAACCAGGTTTTTCTTTCATATAAATAGCAAAATCTTCACCTGTCATTGCTGGAAAATCAATCATTTCAACATTTTCATCTCCAAGTATTTTGCAAGCACTTTTTCTCCCCAGTTCTATCATATTTTTATCATTTATAATAGCATCTCCTCCTGCACTCTTTTCAAACTTGCAGTCTGCTCCATGTGCTTTACATACACTTCTTACTATGTTCTCTAGAATTTTACTTACTTCAATCACTTTTTCCTGACTTACTGCTCTAATAGTTCCTTGAAGTGTACATATATCTGGTATTATATTTTTGGAAACACCAGAATTAAAAGAGCAAACAGATACTACCACTGGTACAACTGGATCAATTTTTCTTGATACTATCTGTTGAATAGACGAATACACTGCATTTCCAACTGCAATTGGGTCTATACAATTGTGAGGCTCTGCTCCATGTCCACCCTTTCCGATTATTGTTATTTCGAAAGTATTAGTTGCTGCCATTGCACAATTTCTAGCTATTCCAATTTTTCCTGATTCAATGGTTGGCCAACAATGACCAGCTGCTAATACATCTACACCTTCAAGTACATTTTCTTTAATTACAATATCAGAACCACCTTTTTCTTCACCAGGTTGAAATAGTAACTTTACATTTCCATTTAGTTCTTCTTTTATATCATTTAAAATCATTGCTGTTCCTAGCAACCATGAAACATGTGCATCATGCCCACAAGCATGCATATTATCATTTATTGATTTAAATTCTAAATCATTTTCCTCTTTTATTGGAAGAGCATCCATATCCGCTCTAAGTAGTATGGTTTTACCACTAATATTTTTTCCTTCTATAGTAGCTAATACTCCTGTGCCAGCAACATCTATATATTCTATATTAAGTTTATCTAGTTCTTCCTTTATAAGTTTGGATGTTTTAAATTCTTTAAATGCCAACTCTGGATTATGGTGTATCTGTCGCCTTATTTTTATGATTTTTTCCCTATTTTTTAGTGCAATAGATTTTATTTTAGTTTCAATCATTTACAATACCTCCATAACTTATTTTTATTTATAAAGACTACTATAAATATATTGTAATACACAGATAACTATAGATAAATTTAGTATACTTATCTATAGTTATCAAAACTTTATATTTTAGTTTTGGAGTACTTATTTTTGTATATCAGCACTTACATCCATTCCAAACCATTTTTCAGATATTTTTTTCACTGTTCCATCTGCAAGCATTTCCTCTATTGCTTTGTTTACATCTTCTTTTATAGTCTTAGATTTTTCATCATTTTTCTTAAAGAAATATGCTATGTTAGTAACTGATAATTTATCATCTAATACTCTTATCTTCATGTTAGCTTTTTTAGCATCACCTACAACAGTAAGTTCCGCATCAATCCAGGCACTAACTCTTCCTAAGTCTAAATCTTGAATACCATTAGTTCCATCACCATAAACCTTTTCTTCAAATAAATTATCTTTATTAACACTAGCTGCAACTTGTTGACCTTGAGAACCTTCTGATACTGCTACAATTTTTCCTTTTAAATCTTCAAGTTTATTAATTTCATTATTTCCATCTTTTACAGCGATACATACAGCATCAGAACCATAAGGTATAGAGGCATCATATTTTTCTAATCTTTCTTTAGACATTCCAAAGAAGTTGGCTGCTACATCAACTTTACCAGAATCTAACATACCAAATATAGAACTAAAACCTGTTGGCTCCATTTTTATTTCATATCCACTTCTTTTACCAATCTCTTTCCACATGTCAACTTCAAAACCTTTATGCTCACCATTGTCAACATAAGAATATGGGTCGGCTGAATTAGATGAAGCTACATTTATAACCTTTTCATCCTTTGCTTCCTCTTTTTTTGAACAACCAGTAGTTACAACTGCTAATGCTAAAACTGCTACTAAACATTTTATAATATTTCTTTTTATCATATCTCTTCTCCTCACACCATTTTTATGTAAAAATACTTTATATGTATTTTTTTAATATTCTAATAATCACTTATCTTCTTTTCTAACTTTTTTTGTCCCCATCCTAAAGGAGTTATTATACACCAATAAATTACCATAACTGCTCCATACACTTCAAAGAACTTAAAACTCAATGCTCCTTGTGACTTAGCAGCACCCATTATATCATTTACTCCAACAACAAAAGCTACAGAAGACCCTTTAATTAAATCTATAAAATTATTGAATAATGATGGCAAGGCAACTCTTATAGCCTGTGGTATCACTATTCTTTTCATGGTTTGTAAATTTGTTAATCCCATTGCATATGATGCTTCTACCTGCCCTTTATCAATTGAAAGTATGGATGCTCTTATAGTTTCAGACATATAAGCTCCCATATTTAAACTAAGTACTATAGAGGTTGCAAATACTGGGTCCATGTTTTTAACCAAATCACTCATATATGCCAGTCCAAAATATAGAAAGAATAACTGTGGCATAAGAGGTGTACCTCTAAAGATAGATACATACACTTTACATATTTGATTCAATACTTTCACTTTGTAATAAGATGATAACGCTACTATTGTACCTATAATTAATGAAAATACTAATGAACTTATTGCCAAAATAACAGTTATATTGAATGATTTCATTATTATTGGAAATAATTCTAAAAAATATTTCATACTAAAAATCATAAAATAAATCCCCCCTCACTTAATGTTGTTTTTTGCAAGCTTTTGTCACATGTTAAATTATAATAGAATTTTCTTTATTTTTCCAATAGAAAAAAACTATTTTATTAACTGACTATATAGACCCTTTTGATACTATATTTTTTTGATATTTAGACTACTAAATGTCTTTTTTCTAAAATTAAAAATTTATTTACAAGAAGGAACATATTTATATAACCTATCTTTAAACACCAAAATCTAATATGCTTTTCCTATCCTTTTTTCAACCTTGATTTGTATATTACTCAATACTATAGATACCGCCCAATAAATTAGTATCGTTACCATATATATCTCAAAAAATTTAAAACTTGATGCAGCTTCTACTTGAGCTACTCCCATTAAATCCTGTATTCCTATAGTCAAACCTAAGGAAGACCCCTTAATTATATCTAGTGTACAACTTACAATAGGAGGTACTGCAGATGTAGCTGCTTGAGGTAAGATTATTTTAACCATTGACTGATATTTACTTAATCCAAAAGCATAACAGGCCTCTTGTTGTCCTTTATCAACACTCTCAATGGATGCTCGTATAATTTCTGCCATGTATGCAGATGAATTTACACCTAAACAAATTACTATTGCTAAATAAGGAGAACAATCTTTCATGAAGGAAAATATCATCGGAAATCCAAAGTAAAAGAAAAATATTTGAATTAAAAGTGGTGTTCCTCTAAAGAATGAAATGTATATTCTAGTTATGTATTTCAAAATTTTTGATTTTGTCTGTGTAAAAAATGCAAGTATCACACCCAATAATATTGATATAAAAAATGCAACAATAGATATTAGTATTGTTATTCCCAAGGCTTTAATTAAAAATGGAAATATACTTAGACAAAATTCAAAGTTCAAATTACTCATTAGTAGGCTCCTTAGTAATATCTTTTCCTAGCCAAGTTTCAGATATTTTAGTCAAAGTTCCATCTTTGTGCATATCTGCAATTACTTTATTTACTTCTTTTGTCCATTCTTCACCTTTTTCATTTTTTTGAAGTGCAAAAGAACAAGCACCAAATTGAATAGGAGGTTCTACCATTTTAAGATTTAATTTTTGTTCTTTTATGGCTATTAAAGCCTCAACGTCCTGTGCAACCACTGCATCTAATCTTCCCATTTCTAGGTCTTGATAGTTCCCTTTAAGAGTTGCGCTTGAATAATTTACTATTTTTATTTCGCCATTTGGATACTTTTCTTTTAGTATTTCATTTGCCACTGCTCCAGTACCCACACCTACCTTTTTGCCAACTAAATCATCTATTGATTTTATACTATTATCATCTTTTCTAACAATAATATTTGTTCCACTATAATTATAAGCATCTGAAAAACCATATTTTTCCTTTCTGTCTGGTGTTGCAGTAAGTTGAGCAGATACTACATCTGCTTTATCAGCTTCTAATAATCCAAATAATCCACTAAAATCAGTTAATACCCATTCAACTTTACAATTAGTTCGTTTAGAAAATTCATCCCAGAAATCCACTTCAAACCCTTTAAGTTTATCTTTCTCTTTAAAAGCAAAGGGGAAATACGTTCCTGATGTAGCAACTCTTATAGTTTTTTGTTCTTCTTTATTTTTATTATTTCCTGATGAACATCCTGTAATTAAAAGTGATGATGCTAAAACAAGCATAATAATTAACTTAAGCTTCTTCATAATTTGTTCTCTCCTTTTAAATCTAATTTTATTTCAATTTTTTATATAATACATTTCCAACAGTTTGAATCACTTGAACCATTATAATTATTATAATTACAGTTCCATACATTATGGTATCGTTAAATGTTTGATAACCATATATCAGAGCAACTGACCCTAAACCTCCTGCCCCTAATGCTCCTGCCATAGCAGAACTACCAAGTATTGATACAGTTGCAAGAGTTATACTTGAACATATAGATGGTATAGCTTCTCTAAACATAATACTAAACAATATTTGTAAATTTGAAGCACCAAAAGATTTAGCTGCTTCAATCATACCTTTATCAACTTCTCTAAGATTACTTTCAATTAATCTAGCTATAAATGGAGATGCAACTATTATAAGAGGTAACATAGCTGCTTGTTTTCCAATAGAAGTACCTACTACAAATCTTGTAATTGGAGTTATAGACACCGCCAATATGATAAATGGAAATGACCTAATTATATTTATCATCAAATCTAAAATCTTATATATGTATTTATTAGGTCTAAGTCCTTCATTTGAAGTTTCTACTAATATAATAGCTAATATAAAACCGATTATAGAAGATATAACAGTAGCCCATGTAACCATATAAATAGTATCAAACACTGCAGGAATTATTATTTTATTTATTACAAGACTTGGATTATCCATTATCTAAAGCCTCCCAAATTATGCATCTACTATTTAAATACTCACTAATTATTTTTTTATCTCTAGCATCCATGTTTATAACAGTGCTACCTATAATATCATCTCTGAATTTTTCTAGCTTAGAAGACACAATTGAAAAATTAACTGGAATTTGTTTTGCCATTTCTGGAATCAATGTATTTTTAGCTTTATCCTGTTTAAATAATATTCTTATATTTACACCTTCTTCTGGCATAATCTCCAATTGCTCTCCTAAAAGTCTCTTTAAGCAGTCTGGTTGATTCAAGAATAGCTTTTGGACATCTCCCAATGCAGCTATCTTTCCATATTCTAATATAGCTACTCTATTACATATTTCTCTAATAACATCCATTTGATGAGTGACTAATACTATAGTTATGTTTAGTCTTTCATTTATTTCTCTCAAAAGTGATAGTATAGATTTTGTAGTTTCTGGGTCAAGTGCAGATGTAGCTTCGTCACTAAGTAAAATTTTAGGCTCCAGTGATAAAGCTCTAGCTATAGCAACTCTCTGGCGTTGTCCTCCACTCAATTCTTTAGGCTTTTGATATATCTTATCTTCTATACCTACTATTTTTACAAGTTCCATTACTTTTTTTTCTATTTCATCTTTTTTATATCCCCAACACTTCATTGGAATAGCTATATTATTATATACATTTTGTCTTTCTAATAGAGAAAAATGTTGAAATATCATTCCTATATTCTTTCTGTATTCTCTAATTTTGCGATATGAATTGTTTTTTATTTCACATCCATCTACCAAAATTTCACCCTTTTCATAATCTTCCAATAGATTTATACATCTTAAAAGTGTAGATTTCCCAGCACCACTTTTCCCTATCAAACCAAATATTTCGCCTTGCTCTATAGAAAGAGATATATCTTTTAACACATCTAAACTTCCAAAAGATTTATACAATTTAGACACATTTATCAAATAATCACCTCAAGTTTTTCACATAGAATTAAGCTGTTTTTTATACACACATAAAACAGCTTAATTCTTTTAAATAGTTAAATCTAAAAATTATGTTATTTATCTTCTATAAGAACTGATGTAGTACCATAATTTTTCTCTATTATAGCTTTTACTTTTTCTCCTTTTAACTCTTTAGTTAAAGCTTTAGCCCATTCTTGGTCTTTATTTTCACTTTTAGTAGCTAAAACTATACCATATTCTGACCCATGCTCATCAAAAGCTAAAGCACTTTCTGGGTCTTTGTCAGATTTCATTATTTGTATTGCTCTAACCACTCCTAAATCTACATCTGGAAGTGCACTTGGAATTTTTACAGTATCCATTTCTATAAATTCTAGATTGTGTTTATTTTCAACTACCTCTAAAGGACTATAAGTTTTGACACCATCTTTTAATTTAATTAAACCTTCATCTGCTAATAAAACTAATGCTCTTGATTTATTAGTTGCATCTGATGGTATAGCAACTTTCATATTATCTTTAACATCATTTAAGCTTTTTAATTTATCTGAGTATACACCCATTTTTGAATAATAAATAGGCTCTCCTACTGCTGACAAGTCTGTACCTTTATCTTTATTAAATTGCTCTAAAAACGCACTATGTTGATAGAAATTGGCATCTAAAGTTCCTTCAGCAACTCCACTATTTGGACTTATTATATCTCCATCAAAAAGAGTAACTTCCATTTTATAACCATCATTTAAATAATCTTTTTGTACTGCATCTAACATTTCTTTTATAATAGGGTCAGATGTACCTACTTTAACAGTTTTTACTTCTTTTTTAGCAGACTCACTTTCTTTTTTTTCATTATCATTTCCAGAACATGCTACTAATGATAATGATAGTATAGCTATTAGTGATAAACTAATTAATTTTTTAATTTTCATGACTTCCTCCAATGATATTTTTATTAATATTTAAAATGTACATAATTTACCTTTTACAGCATTTTTACTATAAATTCTAGCAGCATTCATAAATGCATGTATGTTCTCAATAGGAGTTCCTACCGGAATTTGACAACCAGGAGATAACGTAAATCCACATGGATTGTCACTTGCCTTTAAGATACATTCCTTTACTGATTCCATTACATCATTAATACTTCCATTTCTCATAATTTCTACTGGTGGTACATTTCCAGAGATACCCATACTGTTTCCAATTGCTTTTTTAACCTCTTCTAAATCTTCGCAATTATCAACACTAAACGCAGAAAGACCTACATCAACTAAATCTTGCCATCTGTCTTTAGTCTTTCCACATATATGTATAGATGGTGCTGAACCTGTAATTTCTTTAACTCCTAGTACGAATTCTTCTAAATATGGTTTTACAAATTCCTTAAACTGCACTAAGCTTATCAGATTAGACGAAGCTACTGGTTCAGCTAGGCTGACACTTGACCCACATTCTTTATAAATTACTTCTGTGTATCTTAGCATGCATTTTACTGTATATTTTAAAAGTTTATGTAAATTTTCTTTATTTTTAACAGTATCTTTTAGTATATTCTCAGCTCCTCTTATAGCTACAACATTACTTATTGGACCTGCTAAACTTGAACCTATAAATCTTTCATTTGAAAATTCATCTGTTAAGACTTTTAATGCTTCTATAATAGCTGGCATTCTCCCATCTTTATAAGGGTCTATTATATCTAAAGAATCAAGCATTGAATAATCTTTGAGTACAGGCTCAACTATAAAAGAGACTGAATCTTTGGGATATTTTAACTTAGAACCAAGAGCTTCTCCTATGCCTCTAAGACCTAAACCTACACCCATAGAATCCACATTAAAATCTCTTGCTAAATTTCGTTCCATTTCAATCATCATTTCTGAAGAATAATAATAATCACTTATATTTAATCCATACATAACAGGTGCTGTTTCAGATAAAGAAAATGAACATGGTAATCTATCAACTTCTTTTCCTGATTTATATAAAATTGCCCTTTCTTTAGGTGTTAATTCATCTTTTAATATTTTCATCTCAACACGCCCCAATAATTAAAATTTATATTACTTCAAAGTTAAAGTGCTTATAATATTCTGACTGTATATATCTTTTCATTGAATACACTTTTATTAGTATTTTTAATACAATTTTGCCCAAACATTCTTCCTTTACATATACCTTCTTTCAATAGAACATCTGCATAAGTCATATTATTATTAAAGTTAAGTTCTTCAATCTCCATAAGTCCTAAATTCAAAAGTGAAGTTGTTGTTCTTCCACAGATATGTATACTTGCTTTACCATTTATTTTCTGTTGTAATTCTTTAAATATTTCTATTGTTATATCACTACTTAAGTTACAAAAAGTTCTCTTACCTAAAATATCCATATTTCCAGTTGGGTCAGCATAAGATATAATTTTAGCTCCAGATTCTACTCCTTTAACAGCATACTCTACAATAAAATCTTTTACATATTCTAGAATTTTGTATAAATCATTTTTTCTATTTTTCAAAGCTTTTACTATATTTGTTAAGTCTATTAAGCTACTCAAAATGCTAATTGGGCCTTCAATACTTAAAATAACATCTTCGTTTTCACATGATAATTTTTTTATTGCCTTTAATACTTCATTAGCTTCTACTTCATCTAAATAAACTTTTTGAAGATTTAATAATTCTTCAATATCATTATATTTATAGCTTTTTACTCTTGGTGTACTCAATTCATCAATTAAAATATTTGCCCCTAAACTTTGTGCACACATAGTGTCACATAACGGAAGATAACAAACTCTATTTTTTGTACTTTCTTTTAAAAGTTTTGTAGCCTTTACCATTTCATCACATTTTAGATAAACATCTGGTATTTTTAGATTGTTTTCCTTTAGAAATTTTAACTCTTCCATTCCTGTAGTATCATATGTACATTTAAAATTGTATTTTTCTTTAATTTTAACTCACCTCCACTTACTTATTTACTCAACTTACTTATATCAAAGCTTAAACAACTTGCAAATAAACGTTCATAATCTTCTAGTAATGATAATTCTAAGTAATCACATGTTTTCAAAACATCATTTACTTCAGCTCTTTTTGATATATCTAAAAGGCATAAAATTGCACCACTTTTAGAGGAATTTCCAATATAACTAATTTTATCTTTAAATTCTACAGGAACCATTCCTACACCAACAATACTTTCAACCTTTAAATGTGCTCCAAATTGACCAGCTATTATTACTTTGTCAATATCTCTAGGATTTAACTTTAAATTATGTAACATAGATAAAATACCAGATAAAATAGCTCCTTTTGCCAGCTGAACTTGTCTAATATCATTTTGAGTAATATATATATTATATTTTTTAGATAATACTATACTTCTCTTTTTACCATCCTCTACCAAAAGATTTTTAAGAAAATTATCCTCATTAAAATCATCTTTTTTCTTTAGCCTTCCGCTCTTATTAATCAAACCCGCTTTATATATTTCAGATATAGAATCTAAAATACCACTTCCACAAATACCATTTGGATTTCCCTGTCCTATAATATCTATTTGTATTCCCTCATCTTTGATACTTATTCCCTCAATAGCTCCCTCACCTGCTCGTACTCCACAAGTTATATTCATTCCTTCTAATGCTGGTCCAGCAGCACACGAACATGCAATTAATTTTCCACAATCAGATAAAATCATTTCTCCATTAGTTCCTATGTCTATGAAAAGTATCTTCTGATTTACTTTTTTTAAATTTGTGACAATAGCACCTGCAGTAATATCAGCACCTATAAATGCAGACACACTCGGTAAGCAATAAAGCCTCGTGTAATTTGATATTTCTAGACCTATATCTGAAGCTAAAAAAGTCTTACTATCTTTAAACATCGGTCTATATGGATTTATTCCTAAACTTTTAGGATTTATTCCTAAGAGTAAATGTAACATTGTAGTATTTGCAGCAATTGATATATCATAAATGTTTTCCTTTGCTATTTTATTATCCTCACACAAATAATTAAATAGATTATTTAAACATTCAACAACCACTTTACTTAGAATTTCTGCTCCATTTTTCTCTTTTGATGCAAAATTAATTCTTGATAACACATCCAATCCATAGCTTTTTTGAGGATTTATAGAAGAAGCACTTTTAATTTCTTTACCAGTATTTAAATCTATTAATGATACCACCATGGTAGTTGTACCAATATCAACTGCAAATCCATACATCAAACTTCTTGTATCTCCATTTTCTATGGATATAATCTTTCCATCATACCTAGTTATTGTATAGGTTTCTCCTTCTTTTAAGTTAGAAAACCTTTTTATTACATTTAAGGGTAAACTTTCTTTATCTTCTAATAATAATTTTTCTACTGCATCACTTTGTAAAAGAGACTTTTCTGAAAATATCTTGCATTCTTTTCTTACAGCAGGATTTAAATCAAACTTAGGCATATAACCTTCATCTAATACTTCTACTTTTTTTTCATCATGCAACAATTCTATATCAATATCTCCATGTACTTGATATAAACATGCTAACCTAATATTATCTAAAACTTCTTCCTCACTTAAAAACCTTCTTTGTTCCTCTAAATTCTTATCTTTAATATTACTTAAGATTTTAACCTTACATTTTCCACAATACCCTTTACCTGCACAGGGGTTTTCAATCATTATTCCATTTTCTTTTAAAATTTCTAACAAATTTTTTCCAGAATCAAACTTTAATCTTTTTTGTTCTCCATATCTATCATTTACAGTTAATATGTACATTTTGACACCTACCATATGCTTAACATTCACTTTCTCGTGCACTCAGAACCATTGATTGTATATTTTTAATTGGAGTCCTAGCTCCTATTCCACATGCTGGAGATAAAATATTTATACCATTTTTTATACATCTTCTTCCTATTTCTCCAACTTTATCCTCAGTTCCATATTCAAGGGCATATGTACTTACATTACCAATAATTGCTTTGTTAGGAACATTTAATACAACCTGTTTTTCATCAGTTATTGAATCAAAACTTATACCTAAACTACGAATACTATTCAATTGAGGATATATAGTTTTTAATCTTCCACAAATATGTACTATGCTTGGAATATTATTTTCATCTTCATTTAATGAATCTAAAATTCTATTTATATATGGAACCACAAATTCTTCAAATTTTTTAGGTCCAAGTATTTCTCCTGTAGCACTTGGGTCAGCAATAGCTATTAAATCTGCACCAGCTTCAATTTGTGCCTTTGCAAATTTAATTATATTTTCTGTCACAAACTCTAAAAACTTATGGACACTTTCTCTATCTTTTCTTAATTCTCTATAAAATATAGTAGGTTCAATTAAAGATGTAGCAACGCTTATTGGACCGACTACATTGGCAATGATAGGTACATCACTATCTTTATTTTTTAGATACTTAATTGCATCTATAACAACTTTTGCTCGTCCAATATTTATATCAAGTTCTTTTAATTTTGTGTAATCAGATATTGTGTCCATAGGATAAAAGTTCACTCTAGGTTCTGTAATTTTAGTTCCAAAATCAACTTTAGCTCCCATTGCCTCAGCTTCTATAGTCATACAAAATGGTACGCCACAATTTTCAAAACCATCATTTTCATAGATACCATAAGTGAGTTCTGCCATTTTAATAGCATCAAAATGTGCATCAGGCCAACTTATTCCTTTCATATCCATCACATCTTCTACAACCATGTTCATCATACCACCAGGGCAAATACAAGGAGGTCTATCAACAGACTCTCTATTTAAAACTTTCAATAATCTCTCTTTGCAAGTATACAAATTAATTTACCATCCTTTTTATATAATATAAATAACGCTTAGGATACTAATTTTTTTGCCAATTCAACAGCTTTTGCTGCTGATGGTGAATATCCATCTGCACCTATCTTTTTAGCATAGCTTTCAGATATAGGACCTCCACCTATCATTATTTTAAAACTATCTCTTATTCCTTGACCTTTTAAATCTTCTATTAAAACTTCCATATTATCCATAGTTGTAGTCATAAGAGTAGACATTGCTATAATATCAGCATTTACTTCCTTAGCTTTTTCAACAAATTCACTCATAGGTATATCTCTTCCTAAATCGTAAACTTCAAATCCAGCTGTTTCTAACATTATTTTTACTATATTTTTTCCAATATCATGAGTATCACCTTGCACAACACCCATTACTATTTTTCCAGTTTTCTTTGAATCTTCTTTTTTAATATGAGGTTTTAAAACATCAATACCTGCATTCATTGCATCTGAGCATAAAAGTAGTTCTGGAACATAATATTCCTCTTCTTCATATAACTCACCAGCTCTTTGCATTCCAACAGAAAGCCCCTTATCTATTCCTTCAAATGCGTCAAAATTTTGTTTTAAATATTCTTCAGCTATCTCTACTACTTGTTCTTCTTCCATCTCAACTACATTATGAGCTAATTTTTTTAACAATTCCTCTTTTTCTTTACTCATATATATTTCCCCCTTAACCAATTTAATTTTCATTTTTCCAATTTTTAAAATTGAACAATAATAGTAACCATAAGGTCATTTTTAAAATACTTTTATGTCAAAATAATTTATCTTATCTTAAATTTAATATTTTTATTATTTTTTGTCTAATATGAAAAATCTATTTACTAACTAGCATATATTCAAAGAGTCTATTCCATAATGTCAATATGAATATCTTAATCATATCTTCCGAAATCTTCTACTGCTTTCACCATAGCTTGTACATTACATGCTGGAGCAAGAGGAGTTAATGCACAATCTGGCATCAATATAAATCCTCCTGGAGAATATTTCATTTGTTCAATTGCTTTTCTACTCTCTTCATATACATCTTCAGGTTTCCCTGAATGTATAATAGAGTTTCTTACATTTCCACCAATAATGTATTCATCTCCCAAAACTTCTGCTGTCTCTCTCATATCCATCTCATAACCTAATGTAAATACAGTTCTTCTTGGTAATTTTAATTCATTTGTCCAGTATTTTAAGTTTTCCTTATGGTCTCCACAAAGATGTACTATCCATTTCTTAATCCCCCATTCTTGATACATATCTTGAATCTCTTTTATATATGGAATGGAGAATTTTTCAAAATCTTTTGAAGAAATTATTCCATGAGATTCCATAGGATATGCTGAAAATGTTGATATTTTTTCTACACCAAATATATCTATGCTTTTCTTTGTTATTGCCATCATGTAATCAGTCACCATTCTAAGAAGATGATGTATTACTTCAGGGTCTTTTCTTAAGGATTTTAATAATAGTTCTGTTCCTAGAATACTTTGTACTCCACCAAATGGAGAACCTGATGGAACTGAAAAACCAAACCCATTTTCCACACATATTTTAGCAAATTTCAAAGACCTAATTGCTGATGGTGCAGTGTCTACATCAGGTATTTTTAGATTTTTAACATCTTTTATATCCTCTATAGGTCTTCTTATCACTTTTGGTAGTCTTATTCTTGGAGTTTCTGAAAACATTAATTCACCACCAAAATCCCAAGTCTGCCATTCTGGAATAGCATAACCTGGAGTAGCATCGTACTTATGTAAATTTATTGAACACATTTGAGCTTTAAAAGCTTTTTCAGCTTCCATATAATATTCTTTTGAAGAATAATTTGAAATGTTAGCCGCATATAAAGTAACGTTTGGATTAACTGGTATACGGTCTAACTTTTCTTTATTCATTAATGCTTTCATTCTTTCAGCAGAAGTCAATTCCATCATCATCATCTCCTAATTTAATATATTGTTTGATAAATTATTATAGTAACATAGAAAAAATCACCTTAAAAATTTCAGCTTTTAAGGCAATTTCTTTCTCTATATCTATTTATCTAACTTAACATTTTTTTGAGCATTTTTTAAAAAAGTATCATCTATAGCCTTTTCACGAGGTATTTCTTTTTTAATAACACCTGAAGCCATAGACATTCTATTTATAGCTGCATATCCATCATCAGTGAAACTTCCATCTTTAGAATATATATTATTATCTTTTATTTCTTTTACAGAATCTTCAAGCATTTCATTTCCTGGGAATAATGGTTTCAATGTTTCTATTATTTTTTCTGCAGAGTTTTCATTTGTCCATAATATAGCTTTATATATAGCATTTACATATTTTTGTACTGTTTCTGGATTCTCTTTTATATATTTATCTGTAGTAAATGTTATATACATTTCATAATTTTCAGAACCAATTAACTTTTTATGAACTTCTGGATTATATATATCTTCAACTAACTTATTACCTGCATCAAGTACAATTTTACGAGCAGATGGAGATACATAACTACCTGCAACATCTTCTTTTTCCAAAGCTGCAACTAATGCTGAGTTTGGAAGATTTACATATGTAGCATCAGTATCTGGATTAAGACCATTTTCTTTTAACACAGAACGTACAAATGCTCTAGGAGATGAACCACTATCAGCACCGTTTATAGTTTTACCTTTCATATCTTTTACACTGCTATATTTTGGTGCTACCACAAATGAATATGGATATTTTTGTGTAGTTGAAAGTAATAACTTAGTGCCTTGATTTTTTTCATTAAAACCTAAAATCATTTCTGGACCATATAGACCAAATTGAGCATCACCAGATAACACTGGTGCTGTTGGCATATCACTTTGTACTGTAACAAATTCTACATCTAAACCTTCTTCTTCAAAAAATCCTAGTGCTTTTGCTAAGTATGCTGGTCCCCAAAGCTCACCTCTCACTGGTTCAGATACTTTAACTTTTTCTAACTGTTTTGTTTCTTTTTTAGCATTTTTTGAACTCTTTTCTTCTTCTTTTCCAGAGTTACAAGCAACCATACCCAATAACATAACACCACATAACAAAATCGAAATAAATTTTTTCATATTTTCTCTCCTCACATTATTTTTTAGTCAATACTCTCTCTCCATCTTAAAATTCTTTTTTCCACATGTTTTAATATATAATCAAGCATTGACATTATAAACATCATTAAAAAGATACAAGATAATACTCTTGTAATATTGTAAACACCTCCAGCTGCTTGTACCATCCATCCTAATCCCTGATTAGAACCTAAATATTCTCCAACTATTGCACCTAAAACTGAAGCCCCTGCTCCTGAACGTAAACTAGCCATAATCCAAGGAACACAGGAAGGTAATATTACTTTTTGTATAATCTGCAACTTGGATGCACCCATAATTTTTAATGTATTTATTAAATTTATATCTACATTTTTAAAACCTGCATATGCATTAAAAAACACCAAAAAGAACACCATTATTGCAGCCATAAAAATTTTGGCTTGTAACCCTATTCCAAACCAAATTATAAATAAAGGCCCTAGTGATAGTTTTGGTAATCCATATAATCCTACTAATATTGGGTCAAATATATCTGCTAAAAGTGGTATATTTCCAAATAAAAATGCTATTATTACTCCAAATACTACACCATAAAATAAACCAAATAATGAAGCTTTTAATGTTATATAAATATGGGGCCATATTTCACCTGTACCAAACATAGCTATTAAATCTTTTATGATGCTCAATGGTGAACTAAAGAAAAAAGTATTAATGAAATTATTATCAGATAGATATTCCCAAACCATTAAAAATACTGCTATAAAAATTAAACAATAACATTTTTTTAGTATTTTTTTAAGCTCCATACTCGCCCATCTCCTCTTTTCTCCCTTTTATTACTTCAGACTTTATATCATCCCAAATTTGCTTTTCTAATTCTATAAATTGAGAGCTTGATTTACTTTCAATATTATTACGTGGTCTAGGTAAATCTACAATATATTCTGATTTAATAGATGAAGGTCTATAACTCATAAGTATAATTCTATCTGCTAATGTTATTGCTTCTGATATATCATGAGTAATATACACAATAGTATTTTTTCTTTTTTCCCAAATATTTAAAATTTCATCTTGTAACAATTCTCTTGTAAATACATCTAATGGACCAAATGGTTCATCCATAAAAATAACATCTGGATTTTGGGCTAAAGCACGCATTATAATCGCCCTTTTTCTCATACCTCCAGAAAGCTCATATGGATATTTTTCCTCAAAACCAGCTAAACCACTAGTTTGCATAAGCTCTTTTGCCAATTTTATTCTATGTTTTTTATCTTCTCCCCTTATCTCAAGACCAAGAGCAATATTATCAACTATCTTCCTCCAAGGAAGTAAAGTATCCATCTGTGATATGTATCCTATTTTATGTCTTCCAAAATGCAATGGTTTTCCATCAATTAAGACTTCTCCTTTTGTAGGTTTTAACATACCACACATTATGTTTAAAAGTGTACTTTTTCCACATCCACTAGAACCAACAATAGCTAGAAATTCTCCTTTTTTTACAGAAAGGTCTATATCATTAATAGCATGTATATGTTCTCCATTTTTAGATTGATAATAATGAGTAATATTTTTTAAAATTAATGTATTTGTATTTTCCATTTCAATACCCCTTATTTATATACTACAAATATAATACAATTTTCTATTTATTGTATTATACTTCGACTTTGAACAACATAAGTTTAATATTTTTTCCATTCTTTGTCCAATAGCAAAAAACTATCCCCCATAGCCATATTATAGTATCCAACTATATCCATAAAAAAAACTACATTAAGTTTGTTATAATACAAACTCAATGTAGTCTTTCATAAAAAACATCTTACAACTAAGTGTAAGCCACTATTTTTTGATTTATTTATTAAATTCTAATGCTCCTGTAGGACATACCATTACACAAGGTGAATCCATACCACATTCATATCTTTCAACACACCCATTACACTTATTTGCCTTGCCATCCTTGCTATAATTCAAAGCTCCATATTCACAAGCTTTCTCACAAAGTTTACATCCTATACAATTTTGATTATCCAATAAAACAAACCCATCATCTTTTTTAAAACAGCCTTTAGGGCATATATCCAAACATTTTGGCTCATCACAATGGATACATGCTAACGAAAAATATTCTATATTTTCACCATCTTCCATTGTAAATACACGTCTAAAAAATTCGCCATTATCTATATTATTATCATTTTGGTCTACACAAGCAAGTAAACATGCTCCACATGCTGTACATAATTCTTTATTAAATTTAAATAAACTTTTCATTTTATCCCTCCATCTATCTATTTATCTTTTCAATCTTACACTTACAACTTCTATATGCAGGGAATCCACTATAAGGGTCAAAATTATCACAAATGATGCTATTTACATCAGCTTCTCTGTATCCATGATACATATGTATATTTCTGTATAAAACTCTGTCTGTAACATTAACTTTCACATTTAAACTTCCTATCTTAGTAGTTATTTTTATATAATCTCCATTAATAACATCCAATTCTTTTGCATCTAAACTAGAAATATCACAACTAGCTTCATTTTTTAATAGCCTTGAAAGCTTTATGTCATGAAGTCTTGAATGTAATGCATTTGGAATTCTTGCTCCTGATGTCAATAGATGAGTATAATCACTATCTATATCATCATTAAATCCTCTATATGTTGGTAGTGCATCTAACCCAAAATCTTTATATTTTTCAATAATTACAGATTTTAATTCAAACTTAGATGTGCTAGTATCATATCCATCTCTTGTGTATGAACCTACTATGTATGGTTTAAAGTCTTTACATTTTAATGGCAAATCACTTTCTTTAAGTTTATCTACATCCACACATGTATCTTTGAACATATGTCTTATACTTGCTTCATAACCTGCCTTTAATAAGTCATCATCTACATCCATAACATTTGCTAAACCTGAAAGTATTTCTACATCTGATTTTGAATCATATAATGTATCAATAACCTTTTTAGTATATGTAATATATCCACCTGGATAACTCTTACATTCTTCTCTTTCAAAAGATGTACATGCAGGTAAAAGTATATCTGCATATTTTGATGCATCTGTCATAAATAAGTCTATATTTACAAAAAAATCTACAGTATCTAATGCTTTGAAAAGTCTGCCAGAATTAGGAAACATTCTAGCATTTATCCCATGGCAAAACAAAGCTTTTATTTCATATGGTGTTTTTTCTTCTATCTGCCTTGTTAAATCCATAGCCTGAAATTGAGTCACCATCTCATTCCATAGAGGAAACCTTTCTCCACCAATTCTTTCATTTATATTTTTAGGTAGAACCTCTTTTACAAAATCTTTCTCTAGTGCTTGAAATCCACCTAACTTACCAGCAAAGTAATCTTGTTTTGGTATATTACCACCTACTCTGTCATAATTACCTGTTATAGCTGATAAAGACATCATTGCTCTATAGTTTTGAAATCCATTTTGATGATGAACTATTGGAGCTGCACTTTCATTTATACAAAACGGACCTTGAGACAACATATCTACTGCTTTTATTATATCATCCTTAGAAATACCTGTAATCTTACTTACAGTATCTAAATCAAATGATTTGACATATTCTTTATATTCGTTAAATCCATATACATGTTTTTCTATGTATTCTTTATCTATTAAATCTCTTTGTATAAATAGATTTGCCATACCAAGAGCCAAGGCCCCATCAGTCCCAGGTTTAACTCTCAAATGAATGTCTGCTATTTTTTGAGTTGTTGGTGTTATTCTAGGGTCTACAATTATAAACTTTATTCCTTTTTCTTTTAATTTTGTTAGATTTACACTATTTAAAAATTTAGAGTAGTATGGATTAAATCCCCACCCTAAGTAAGTCTTTGTATTTTCCATATCTTGCATTGTAAAGTTTCTCCCAGTCGCAACATTTCCAGCCATCTGTGCTGATGTTGAGCATGAGCTAGATTCTGTGCCATAATTAGGAGAACCAAAGGAAGATGCAAACCTTTGTAAAAACGGTCTATACCACTTTCCATAACCTGTAAAAAATGCTACATGCTTTGCTCCATATTCACTTTTTATTTTATTTAATTTCTCTCCTATTTCACTATAAGCCTCTTCCCATGATATTGGCTTAAACTTACCTTCACCTCTTTTACCAATTCTCTTTAATGGTGTCTTTATTCTATCTTCTCTATAGATATACTCTCTATTACAAAGACCTTTTGTACATAGCAATCCTTTGTTCATTGGATGTTCTTTTGTACCTTCTATTTTTATAATTTTACCATCTTTAACATATGCATCAATTCCACAATGTATTCCTGGAGAACAAATATCGCACAAAGTTCTCTTTATTTCTATGCCAGTTTCTTCACATGGTATTTTAGCTTTAAGCAAATTACAACTATTCATATTGACACTCTCCTTTCCTAATAATAAATATAATTATTAAACTTATTATACATTCTTTTCATTCAAATATCATATTTTAAATCCTATATATTATAATATTTAAGAATATTTTAATAATAAAGCTTTATATTTCTAATATTTATTTAGATAATTATTTTTCATTCATAGTTTATAAGATAATACGACAAAAATCTAATAGTAAATTGTTATTTGCATATATCTTATGATAGATAAAAGCTATTTATATATACTTTAATTTTAGCTATAGATTTAGAGTGTAAATTAAATGCATTTAGATTATAATATATACAGTGAGGTAAGGTGAATAAAATGAAAATAGATATGATATATAAATTAATAAAAAGAAATACAGAGCCATCAAGGTGGTCAAGAGGTGTAAAATACTACACTAATCAGTTGGTTGATTATATAGACATAGATATTGATGACCTACAGAATAATCTGCTGACATTTCGTGGTGGAGTCAATTCTGAAGATAATTATAGCTTTTATTTTAGCTCAATAACTATAGATATAAGACATTTTAAGATAATTGAAAATGATTGTGGTTGTGCTGATTGTCAATCAAAGGGTGTAAATCAAAGAATTTTCATATGTAAACATATAGTTGCTATTGTTATAAAAAGTTTAAGACAAATAAAAAGTAAAAAAGATGTTCCTCCTATTTTAATAGACATATTAGGTAATGATAAGGATAAAAGTTCTAATACTAATTCTAAAACTAACTTAGACTTAAGTAAGCAACTGCTTTCTTTTTTAGATAATACTAAAAGAGAAAGAGTTAATTTAGATGTATTAATAAATATAGATTCAAATAAAGCAATTGCCGAATTTAAAATTGGAATTGACAAGATGTATATTCTAAAAAATATTACTGAATTTGCATATTCAAAACTTAATGGATATGAGTTAGATTTTGGAAAAAAATTTACTTATAATCCTAGCATTCATTATTTTGCTGATGAAGATGAGAAATTAGTAGACATTATAGAAGAATATGGCACAAATCTTTCATACAATTTTTCTTCATCATATTCAAAGAAGTTTATGGAGATAAATGCAAGCTCTTTAAAACAGTTTTTAAATGCTATTAAATACAAAGATTTTACACTTATTTTTTCTAAAAAAGAATACCACCCAAAAATATTAAATGATACTTTGCCACTAAAGTTTAATTTTAAAAATATAGAAGATAAAATAGTCTTATCTTCTCAAGATTCGCTACCTGTTCCACTTACAAAAAAAAATGATGTACTTTTATATGATGGTAATCTATACTTGTTATCACATAAAAAAGCTCATGATTATTCAAAAATCTATCAAGTATTATCAAAATCTAAAGAACTTAAATTTGACAAGGAAGATTCTAAAGATGTTTTAGGATTATTGGTACCTAGATTAAGGGCTATATCTCAAGAAGTTTATTTAGATGACAATATAACAAATAATATAACAAAAGATTTTAGAGCTGAATTCTACTTTGATATGATTGATGGAAACATATGTTGTGATATAAAGTATATATATGACAATGAAGAGAAAAAATTTATACTTCCTAATACACAAAAAGAAGCTAAAATTGAGAATAAAATAACTTCTTCACAATTTATAAAGGAAAATAACAGTTATGTATTTAAAGGAAGCGATTATGACCTATTTACATTTTTAGATTCACAATTAGAATCTTTAAAAGAATTTGGAGATATATATTATTCTGAGAAGTTTAAATTGAAAAAGATATACAATTCTTCATCAATTCAAGCTTCAATCAATCAAACTAATCAAAATTATCTAGAATTTAATTTTAATATATCTGATATAAATCCAAAAGAGTACAAGTCTATTCTGAAAGCTTTTCAAGAAAAACGTACTTTTTATAAGCTTAAAGATGGAAACTTTATAGATTTATCAGAAAGAGAAACACAAGACTTTTTTGAATTAGTTGAAAATCTAGATATAATAGATAAATCAAAAAACAACAAAATTCATAATAATAAAGCTCTATATATAAATGACATGATAAAAGGTAAAAACTTAAAGTTTATAGATGGCAAAAAAGAATTGGATAGTATTTGTGAAAAATTCAAAAACTTTGATAGTATAAATTTGGAAATTCCAAACAACTTAAAAGCAAATCTTCGCGACTACCAAGTAAATGGTTTTAATTGGTTTAAGGTTTTAGATTATTATAAATTTGGTGGTATATTAGCTGATGAAATGGGTCTTGGTAAAACAATACAGACTATTGCATTTTTATTATCATTATCTAATAAAAAAAGTCTTATCGTTACACCCACATCACTTATTTATAATTGGAAAAATGAATTTGAAAAATTTGCTCCAGATATAAAAGTTTTATTGATACATGGAAGTAAGAGAGATAGAGAAAAATGTTTTATGGAGTTACAAAATTTTGACATAATACTTACAACGTATGGAACCCTTAGAAATGATTTAGAAAAATATAGTGAAATAAAATTTGATTATTGTATCATAGATGAGGCTCAAAATATCAAAAATCCTGTAGCTTTGGTGACTGAATCTGTAAAAAATATAAATGCAGAAAATAAATTTGCACTTACTGGTACTCCTATGGAAAATAATCTTCTAGAATTGTGGTCTATATTTGACTTTATAATGCCTGGTTATTTATATAGTAAAACAAAATTCCAAGAGTTGTTCATAAATAAAGAAGATAATGTTAAAAATTTAAAAAAACTTATAAAACCTTTTATTCTTAGAAGAAGTAAAAAACAAGTTATGAAAGAGCTTCCAGATAAAATTGAGAAAAACTTTTTTGTCGAGTTAAATAAGGAACAGAAAAAGATATATAGTGTATATGCAAAAGATATACAAGACAAAATAAAAGATAAAAATCTAAAGAAAGATAAAATAGTTATTTTTTCTTACTTAACAAAGTTAAGACAACTTTGTTTAGACCCAAGTATAGTAGTAAAAGATTATGGTAAAAAAAGTTCAAAGATTGAAACATGTTTAGAAATACTTAGGGACAGTATAAATGAAAACCACAAGATATTACTATTTTCACAATTTACCTCTGTACTTAAAAACATAAGTAAAGAACTTGATAAGTACAAAATTGAATACCATTATATAGATGGTAAAACTAATGCTAAAGAAAGACTTGAGCTTGTAGATGAGTTTAATAATAGTATGGATAAAAAAGTTTTTTTGATATCTCTAAAAGCAGGTGGAACTGGTCTTAACCTTACATCTGCTGATATGGTAATTCACTTCGACCCATGGTGGAATCCATCAGTGGAAAATCAGGCTAGTGATAGGGCTCATAGATTTGGTCAGAAAAATTCAGTACAAGTTATAAAATTGATTGCTAAAGGAACTATAGAAGAAAAAATAATAAAATTACAAGAAAGTAAAAAAGAACTTATAAACCAATTTATAAATGGAGAATTATCCAATGAAGGTGTCTTGAAAAGCTTGTCTGATGATGAGATAATAGATTTATTTAATTAAAGTATTTAACCTTACAGCTTAACTATATAAATTTATTCTAAAATTTATATAGTTAAGCTACATTTTATGTAAATACTAAAACTTTAAATAATCATATTACTAAATTATTCTTTTAAAAATTCCTTTGCTACATTTGAAAAATTCAATCCATTTGATAAAATGGCTGGATGACCACCTTCATCAAACAAGTACATTTTACAATTATTAATTTTTTCAATAAGTGCTGAAAAAGTATTTTCAAAAAAATCAGGAGATACTAAAGATACAAACTCATCTTCTTTACTTCCTGTTAAAAGTACATCTGGTTGCATAGTTTCTAGAGGTTTATGAAAAAATTTACCTATAGTTTTATAGTGTTCAAAAATAGCTTCTGTATCATTATCTACAACTTTTTCCCAGTTGTCTCCTTGATTATAAATATAAAAAGCTTTTGCCCCAGCATCCTTTTTTGATTCTTCACGCTCTATCTTCACATTTTTTACAAATGACTCTAAAGGAACTTCTCCCTCAAAACTGTCTGCTATTACTTTATTAACTAAGTCAGGTCTTTCAAGGGCAACATTTAATGCTACAAGAGCCCCTCCACTACTTCCAATTATATTTACCTTTTTATAATTCATTTTTTCTAAAAAGCATATAACCTGCATAGCCTCATCAAACCATAAATCTACAGAGAATTTATCCACCATTTCAGATTCACCATGACCTACAAAATCTATTAATATTACCTTATATTCATCTTTGTAAAAATCAACTACTTCATTAAACATCTTAGAAGAAGCAGTATTACCATGTAAAAAAAGTAATGGTATACCCTCTCCTATCTCGTTATAGTAACATTTCTTGTCATTATAAGTGAAATATGCCATACATTCCCTCCTCTAATATCTTTATAAATATATGTTTATAACTTATATCCATAGTGACTATTATTATAAACACATAATACCATTATAACTTACTTTTTAAAGTTTCGTAACTCAATAATTTTTTGAAAATATAAAATTATTTTATTAAACTTAATTCACACTCTTAACTTCAACTATCTCATATCTCTCTTTACCTTAACCATCTTTTTCTTTATAGGTATTTCCTTATATTTTTTTGATATTAAGTCTCCTTTATAATTCAATATATCTACATATGAACACAAATCTTGAACTTCTATTACACCTATATCATCATTAGCAATTTCTTTTAGGTTACTGAACGCCCCAACTATATCTAAAACTCTTATTTTCTTTTTTTTACCAGCATTTAAATATAATCTTACCACTTCATCTTCTGAATTTAGTTTTGTATCTTTGCCCTTTTGATAACTTTTACTGACTTTCTTTCTTTTTAATGCTTCTTTTAAAAGTTCTTTTGAATATTCATCAAACAATCTTTTCCCTGATATAACTTTACTTTTCTCTATTTCAGGTATTTCATATATTTTATATCCTATATATTCTTCTATGCCTTCTATATATTTTTCATCCCACGTATCCACTATAGTAATAGCTTTTCCACTACTTCCTTTTCTTCCAGTTCTTCCTATTCTATGTATGTAGTTTTCCTTATCATAAGGTACATCATAGTTTACAACTAAAGAAATATCATCGATATGTATTCCTCTAGATGCTACATCACTACTAACTAACACATTGAACTTTAAGTCTTTAAAATCTTTAATTACAAATATTCTTTTTTCTTGTGATAAATCAGCGTGTAACTGCCTTACCAAAAAACCATCTTTACTCATCTTATTATATAGTCTAGATACTTTTTCCCTAGTATTACAAAAAATTATTATACTCTTTGGATTTTCACTGTATATTAAATTTTTTAAAATTATATACTTATCTTGTTCATTTACTTTTATTATTCTATCATCTATTTGTTTTACTTTCTCATTATTCTTATCTTCATTTTCACCTACATTTATAATGCCATAGTTTGGCATATATTTTTCACATATATATTTTATTTCTTCACTCATTGTAGCTGAAAATAGTCCTATTGTTTTCTCTTTAGGTAAACTTGATAATATTTTTTCCATTTGCTCAACAAAACCTTTATTAAACATTTTATCAGCTTCATCTATTACTAAATACTTTATATTTTCCAACTTAATAGTACCTTTATTTATATGGTCAATTATTCTGCCTGGAGTAGCTACAACAACATGAACTCTTTGCTTTAATTCTGATATTTGTTCTTTTATAGGTTGCTTACCAAAGATAGCACTACATCTAACTTTCTTTAATCTCCCTATTCCTGATATCTCCTCTTTCACCTGTAAAGCTAATTCTCTTGTTGGAACAACTATAAGTGCTTGAATATTATTGTACTCTACATCTATATTCTCACATACAGGTATCGCAAAACTTGCTGTTTTTCCACTTCCTGTTTTTGATTTCACTGCTATGTTTTGACCATTTAACAGTTTTGGAATAACCTCTATTTGTACTCTAGAAGGTATATTATATTCTAAATTTTTCAATGACTTAAGTATCTTTTCGTTTAATTTAAATTTTTCGAATGTATATTTCATATATTACCACCTTATTATATTTATCTTATCTCTTATATTTTTCTACATTATCTTATTATAATACAAGGTTGTAACATTTTTATATTATTTATTATACTTAAATAATATCTATATTATATAAAGTTACAGTTTAGTTCTAAATAAATTATAGATTTATATTTAAATACCCCTTGAATATATTGATAAATCAATACTTTCAAGGGGTATTTCTTGTGGATAACTAAACTAATGTATCTTTTACAGGTTTAAATTATACCAATATATTGTGTTTTAGTTTGTATCTAAAATTAAAAGGTATTAATCAACACCTAAGTCACCATAATCTCACATACTTATATCTTTGTTTAATATACCTTCTGCAATTAATCGTGCTATATAATCATAACCTGCTTCATTGGCTTTATTACAATCATCCACATTATCACAGAAAAAACTTTCAATCTGTATTGCAACTGGATTTGTGTTTCTCAATATATATAAATTTTCTCTTTTTTTAGCTCCTCTATTTTCAAATAATTCTCCAAGTTTATTAGATACTCTTTTAGCATATTCTAATCCTTCATTACCATAATAAAGCACTTCTGCACCAGATTTTGTTCCATCACCTTTATTTAAATGTAGCTCTACTAGTAAATCGTATTTGCCACTATTTACTTTTGGAACTCTATAGAAAAATTCTTCTCTTTCTGACATAAAATGCCTTTCTGGACAAACTATTACATCTACTGTATTACCTTGACTTATAAGCATCTCAGCTAACATAGGAGCTAATTTTTTGTTATAATTGTATTCATCAACTATGCCACTTACACCTGTACTTTTACCACCCTTTAGTATACTATGACCTACTGTTATGCATATTTTCATTTACCTTTTTCACCTTCTTTTAAGCCAATTTTTATATAATAGTAATATGATTTTAAAGTTATTACTAATAATAATATATTAATTGAAGAAGGCAAAAGTTCTCTGTGATTATCATTTTTTTAACATATTTGTCTTATTTTATCATAAATCTACACTTTTAAAATATTATATTATACTTATTATTTAGAATTACTTAAAATTAAGAATTTCTATTAATTATTTATATATACAATATATATCAATATCTATGTTTTTCTATCTAATAAAATGCTAGCTTAATAAATTTAATTTTTAACTTTGAAGAGTTAATAATACAATAAAAGTGATGTATCTATAAATAATTCATCTGCATTTAGCTCATTTACTGATGTATGTTCAATTTTTATATTTATATTTTTCATATCCTCATAAACAATTCCAACTGGTGAACAAATAAAACAAGAAAATCCAAAAGTTTTTGTTATCTTTTTTACTTTATTCTCATTAAAATTTGTTTGCTTCTTACAGTCACTTATATTCTTATTATTATTTTGTAAATCATTATCATAACCCATTTCTTTCTGAATATTATCAGACTTGCTCATTACTTTAAACTTACTATGATTTCTACAACTATAGTCCATTTCAAATTCTATACTTCCAAAAACTATTAAATTGCACAGATTTAAATCTTTTCCTTTGTTTGTAGGATTTTTTATAGGTTTAACATAAAGTATCTTACTATTTATGTTTACTTTTAATATATCTTTTAGGTTTTTAGGCATCTTTAAAGTATTGCTTATATTCAACTGCTTAAATACAGTTTTGTTTATGTTGGTATAAACACTATTACTTTCCACTGATATTCTTGTTGGAAATTTATCTAGGGTACACTTATAATAATAGTATATATTAGCATTATTCTTTATAACTCTATATGCTGAATTTGGCAAAACTACACTCTTAAAAGATATTATTTTTTTACAATTAGCATCTATTTTTCCTATGTAAAAACCTTGTTGTGGGTCTAATCCACATTTTGTAATACTATTAACTTTTACAGTATTATTTATAAATTCTATATATTTAGAAATATAATCTTTAAAAAATATATTTCCTGTTTTATATTTACTCGTATTTGTAACAATAATAGTGTAAGTCAAAATGTCGAATACAGATGCACATTTTTTATCAACATATTTTTCTACTTTTAAAATACTTCCACTTATATCATTTGAAAAGACATCATTAAAAGTAGTTTTAGTTATTCTCATTGCATCCACCTTTCTATAATCTAAAGATTACTCCATTTTAGAACTATTTTCATAACTTATAATTGCAGTCACACTAATAAATAAATTATTATCATCTAAAATAGACGATGCCATATCTTGTATAAGATACTTTAAATTAATTTTCTCTTTATTTTCTATTCTCCTAGGCATTTGTATAAATGTACTGAAAGGTATTTTTAATTTAAGTATATTTCTCTTATTAGAGCTTCTATTTCTCTTATTCCCCACATAATCTAGTATCACATCAGTATCTATATCACCAACTAAAATTAATTTCTTACCCGTCATTTGCTCATCTTCTAATGATACACATTCCATCGTATCAACAAGACTTATATTATGAATATTCATATTACAAACAGATGTCTCCAATGAATTTACTATGGATTTTTTAGAAGCTAACTTAAAATTTTTATATGTATTAAATTGAGATAAATAAAAAGTATTTTCTAGTCTTTCACATCTTTCAAAATTATATATTACCTTATTATTTTCATACATAATCACATCAATCTCCCTATATCTATATATTAATACTATTCATAAAAACTCTTCTAAATTACCCATTTTTGATTATTCACCATATAGCTCTTATCCTTTTTAAGACATAATAATCTTTCATACATATTGATTTCTATATTAACAGTAAAAACTTATCTTAAAATTTTTCATTGAATATATACTATTGACTTTTGGAATATAGTTTATTATAATTTTAATAGACCGACAGTCGGTCAAGAAAAAGAGAGGTGTCCTATATATGCAAAATTTAGATAAAACAAATAATTCTTTTAACAAAAACTTTAACCTTGTAGTACTCGGTCAAATTATATCTATACTGGGTTCATCATTATTAAGATTTGGTCTTTCTACTTATATTTTAGATATAACAGGTCGTGCAGATATATTTGCAACTTTATATGCAATATCAAATATTCCACTTCTATTGTCCCCAATTGGTGGTGCAATAGCTGATAGATTCAATCGTAGAAATCTAATGGTTATATTTGATTTTATGAGTTCTATAATTATCCTCATTTTTATCTGTCTTTTTTCTACTATAAATGATTCTATTGTATTAATTGGAATTATTATGATACTCCTATCTATTATTAGTTGTATGTATCAGCCTACTGTACAGGCAAGCATACCTTTAATAGTAAATGAAAAAGATTTAGAACAAGCAAATGGAATTGTAAATGGAATAGGTGCACTTTCAAGTATGTTTGCTCCTGTACTTGGAGGTCTTTTATACGGTCTTATTGGACTTAAGATGCTTCTTATTATAAGTTGCGTTGCATTTTTTCTATCAGCAGTAATGGAGATGTTTATTTATATCCCTTTTAATAAAAGAGACTTTAATGG
Source organism: Clostridioides sp. ZZV14-6387 (assembly GCF_020657835.1). Lineage (NCBI taxonomy): Bacteria > Bacillati > Bacillota > Clostridia > Peptostreptococcales > Peptostreptococcaceae > Clostridioides > Clostridioides sp. ZZV14-6387. The sequence goes on along the minus strand of NZ_JAGWCW010000003.1, from coordinate 73,325 downwards.
TGACATAGTAATGACTATAGTTAATGACATGAAAAAAGGATTTTCTTATGTTGTAAAACAGCCTTATATTAGTAAAGCTATGATTCTGGCAGCTTCTTTAAATTTATTTTTAACTCCATTTTTACTTGTCGGAATACAATATATTTTGCGTGTAACAATGCACAGTAGCAATAATATGTATGGCATAGGAATAGGGATTATAGAATTTAGTAGTGTTTTAGGTGCACTTTCAATAGGTTTATTTGCAAAAAAAATGAAGATGAATACATTATATCGCTGGTTAATGCTAATTAGTATTTTAATGATTCCAATGGCTATTTCAATTTCTCCTTCAATGCTCAGACTAGGATATTATCCATCTTTTATATTATTATTTATTTGCATTATACCTATTGCTATGTCTATGACAATTATCACTGTATTTGTCCTAACTATTGTCCAAAAACAAACACCTAATGAATTATTGGGAAAGGTAATGGCCACTATTACAGCTGTATCACAATGTGTTGCTCCAGTAGGTCAAATTATGCATGGTAAATTATTTGAAGTTTTTAGCCTTAAAGTTTATATACCTATAATATGTATGTTTATAATTATGCTATTAATTTCAGTTCTTGCTAAGTATCTATATAAGAATGAGATATCATAATAAAATCATATTACAGCTAAAAATATACATTTCATTTCCTCAAAGATACTTTTTAATGTCAAATGGCTAGACTGATTCTTATTTCAGAATGACCATTTGACATAATGTTTATTTGTTTTTATTAAATTTATTGTTCTGGTTTATATACAACTTTATTATCATCATCATATATTACCAAAGATTTTGCTTTTATAACTTCAGCCCCATACTTAACATCCTTTTGAGAGAAATTAGCTACTACTTTTAAATCTTCTCCATACTCAGTCATTTGAACTAACCTATCATCAGAAATAAATTTAAAATCTGTCATTTCTCTTTTTATAGCCTTTTTATTAAATTCTGACCATACTTTATTGTGTGAAACTATTTCATCTTTGTGTTTTTCCCATTCAGTTCTATCTATATAATACATAGGTGGCGTATTATACAATACTTCTCTCATCATTCTGCTTCCAACTTCATCTTTAATTTTGAAAGTTCCCCATAACCACTGATGAGAAGATACAACAGAATCATTATAAACTAATCTAAATAAAGGAAGAGAGTAAGTTGGGTCTATAAATATTTTTTTATATTTTTCTTTTACAGGTATCTGTTTTGAAAATACTTCTGGTACTCCTCCTGTTGGAGAATAGTATCTACCGACATAGTATTCACTATCTTTATTCTTGCTCATGTCTTTATCAACCCAAGCAAATGCTGGTGTCTCAAGACCATGTGCAAATGCTATGGTACTACTTGAAAAATCATTTCCACCTTCTGAACCTATAACCATATTTGCATTATCTCTTATATATGACATCCTTTCAAGTCTAGCCTTTAAATCTTGTGCTTGAGTTGTTATGTGACTTTGAGAATAATCATCATAGATTTCACCTGTAGCATCACAATCTATAAACCAAGAATTAAATTTATATCCTTCATCCAATATACTTTGTACTCTCTCTTTCACACTTGGTAAAGACAATGTAGGATTTAATTTTCTTCCTTCTCCTTGAAATCCAGTTTCTTTTTCACCTTTTTTGTTTTCTATAGTAGCATTTTCATATAGAGATTTATCCTTAAATGATGCTGTACTCCATTTTTCTTCTCCTGGCTTGTGTATAGAATGATATGAATCATATGGCCCTACTAGATATCCTAAATCATTAGCTCTCTTAACCATCTCTGGAGATACATAACCTTCTTTCATATCATCAAAACCTATCCAGGCATTTTTAATACCAGATTTATTGATGTCATTAATCACATCAATTGTATTATATCTTGTCCATGTAGCAACATCATTCACACTATCTCCTAGTTTTGATTTTAATAATCTCTTGTTAAATTCTATAAGTTCTACTCTATTTAATTTAGATATACCTTTGTCTAATACTCTTTTTATATCTCTATCCTTACTATTAAAAACTTTGTCATTATAAAAAGTATTCATTTGCATAACCTCATTAAATGCTTGAACTATTTGATTTTTTTGATATTTATCTATATAGTCTTGAGTTTTTATTTGATTAGTCACTTCTATAAATTCACTATCATCAGACTTCATACTTAAAAGTTCTTTCATCCAATTAATCAAATCATCTGATAAGTTTTCTTTTAATTTATTCCATTTAATATCATTTATTGTGATTATAGATTTATCTCCAAAATAAATTTGTGGTGCTCCATAGAGTTTTTCAATATTTTTATTTTCCTTAGATTTTTCTTCTAATGTTTTAAATTCGTCTTTATCAACTATATAATTTTTATAAGTTTTCGCTACATCTGTAATATTCTTATTGGTCAAGTACACTTTAAACCCATACTCTTTATTTTTATTGATACTTGGATATTCATGTTTAAACGTAAAATTAATCTTATCTTTAGAACTAAATTCAATTTCATTGTTGAATTCATTTTCAATAATATATAACACAGAATATTTTGCTTTATTTACTGCAAAGAATTGCATTGAAAAAGATTCTATAACATTATAAGTAGACTCATTTAAATGTTCTTTCCAATACTTATCATTACTTGGTATAAACTTACCTTCATAAAGTGGTAGTACATAACTTTCACCTTCAACTTTAGGCCAATTAAAACTAGCTTCTTGTTCTGAATTAGATTTAATGTTTACATCTAAATAATTGTTCTCTTTTTTTATATTTATGTCTATGTTTTCATCAGGATATGTCCATGATGCTTCTGTTTTTGTCTTTTTGAAATTTGATACCTTCCTTTCTTTTAATGGCTCGGATATCTTTTCTCTTGAACCATTAGATTCAACTGATACCTCAAAGGTTTCAGGTTTCACTTCAAAACTAAAATCCAAATTTTTAACATTGTACATGGATGATTTGCTATTAGCCACCTCCCCACTACTGCAACCAGTAATAGTAGTTATAACAACCATGCAACTTATAAATATCGAGACTATTTTTTTCATAAAAGCCACCTCCTCGATAAATATATCATCCTTATGTTACATCAAAGTTACATGTTGCTTTGAATTTCACTATCTATTAATTGAAGATTGTATTGTTGAATTATTTCTATTAAACGGTCTGCATAGATGCTCTTTCCATTTTCATCTTTTGCTGTACTATAACCTGCTTTTTCCAATGCTTTAGCTTGATATATATACGTTTTTGCATCAAATACACCATTGGCTTTGTATCTTTTATTCGTAGCCAAAAACTTTGCATGGTCTTTTATAGATTCGTTTTTATCATCATATATTCTAAATTTATCATCTATAATTGTATCTAAATGTTCTTTTGTCTCTAAAGTCACTGATTTACCTTTCCAAGAGGCATCTGCCTTTATGCCAAATAGATTATTGTGTTGTTTTGCTAAAGTTGATTTGCCCCAGCTAGATTCGATTATAGCTTGTGCAATAGTTATAGATGGAAGTATTTTATAATCTTCGTAATTTTGTATAGCTTCTTCTTTAATTTCGTTTATAAACTTCATATACTGTGTATCAGACTTCAATCTTTCTGGCTTTATGCCATAATCCTTAAGTTCGTCAATATAATTATCAACCAATCTTTTTTGTTTATTACTAAATTCTAATTCATCCAAGACATTACTTAATTTATTTATTTTATTATTTTCAGAAAAATTTTTAACAAATAAATCTGATACTTCTTTTATTTGTGAATCTTTAACTTCTTTTAAGTTGTTTTTATTCAATACAGCAACAATAGAAGCTACATACTTCCAGTTAACTTGTACATTATTTTTACTTGCTAAATCAGAATATTTTATATACTTACTAACCTCTATATCTTCCTTGTTTATATCTCTGGTGAAATACTCTTTTACTCCTACACCTATTAAAACTGATATTATCAGTATTATAACAATGAATTTTTTATTCTTCATAATTATTGTCCTCCCTCATATTATCTGCTGAATACAATATATCTTATTTTTGTTACATTTTCTTTACGAAATTTTGAAGATTTTATGAAGATTTATGAAATATATTTAACTAAAAGCGCAATTATTGTTATAATATATAGTTTTCTATTAAATAAAAATAGTTAAAATAAATTCATAATTAGATAAACTTATTTTAACTATTTACATAATAAAAATATTATTTAAATTTATTTCTATCAATTTTTATATATTTTTCTAATATATATTTTTTACCATATACAATAATTTTTATTGGCTTACCTTTTAAATTTTCTATTTTAATTAAATCACTACATACATCTACATTAATAATGTTATCTCTATAGCTTATGTTGAAAGAATAACCTCTCCATTCTTTCGGTAACTTAGGGTCAAAAGATAATGTTTCATCCCATGTCCTCATACCTGCAAACCCATGCACAATAGAAAGCCATGAACCAGACATAGAAGTTATATGCAGTCCATCATTGGTATCATTATTATAATTGTCTAAATCAAGCCTAGCAGTTCTTGAGTATAATTCATAAGCTTTGTCCAAATCATCTATTTCAGAAGCAATAATGGAATAAATACTAGAAGATAAAGAAGATTCATGTACAGTATATTTTTCGTAGAAATCAAAGTTTCTCTTCTTTTCTTCTTTAGTAAATCTATTTCCAAAATAGTAAATTCCCTGTAATACATCTGCTTGTTTTATAAAACACGACCTAAGAATCCTATCCCAAGACCAATTTTGATTAAGAGGAAGATTTTCTTTTGGTAAATCCTTTACTTCTATAAATTCTTTATCTAAAAAATTATCATTTTGAACTATTATTTTTAACTCATCATCATATGGCAGATAAATTTTTTTTGATATCATTTGCCATAGCTCAACTTCTTCTTTAGTTACATTATTTCTATCAATACATTCACTATATTCTATGTCTAATTTTAATACATTTTCTACAGCATATTCTAAGCACCATTTAGCTATATAATTAGTATACCAATTATTATTGACATTGTTTTCAAACTCATTTGGACCGGTTACACCATGTATCATATACAAATCTTTTTTTATAGATAAATGAGCTCTACTAGCCCAAAATCTAGCTATTTCTATTATTACATCGATTCCTTTTTCTTTTATGTATTCAAAGTCACCTGTATAATTTGCATAATTATATATTGCATATACTATACTTCCATTTCGGTGTATTTCTTCAAATGTTATCTCCCACTCATTATGGCATTCTACTCCATCAAATGTAACCATTGGATATAAAGCACCTTTAAGCCCTAGTTTTTTTGCATTATCTTTTGCCTGTTCCAATTGATTATATCTATATTCCAAAAGGTTTCTAGTTACCTTCTTATCTGTTACCCCTAGATATACTGGAACGCAAAATGCTTCTGTGTCCCAATAAGTAGCCCCTCCATACTTTTCTCCAGTAAAGCCTTTGGGACCTATATTCAATCTTGAATCTTCTCCATAATATGTTGAAAATAGTTGAAATAAATTGTATCGTATTCCTTGTTGACTACTTTTATCTCCATTTATTTTTACATCTGCACTTTTCCATCTTTTATTCCATAACTCTGTATGTTCATTTAATATATCATCATAATCTTTAGATATTTCTCTATTTAAAATATCTTCACATTTTCCTAATAGCTCACTTTCCTTATAGTCTCTAGTTGAAGTTATAGATACATATTTTTCTATACTAGCAACCTCATCTTTTAGAATATCCATTGTTATTGAATTCTCACAGTAGTTATATTCATTTGTATGAGATAGGTCTTTTATCTTACCTCTTGCCTTAATATACATCATTGCACCCACAGTAAATACTGGTGTATTAAATGCATTTTCCTTTGTTCTAGAAAGTATGCTTCCTCGATATTCTGAAGAACTTGAAGAAACTCCATTCCAGAACTCTTCCTCATAATTTGAATCCTCATTTTTTATGTTTGAATCTAAATATGGTATGAATTTTATTTTAGCATCAGAATTTAATGCTTTTATACTGTATTTAATTACTGCTAACTCCTTAACTGATATGCTTAAAAATCTAATAATGTTAACTTCAAATTTTTTATCACTTATGTGTACAATAAACCTACGATTTAAAATCCCATTTTTCATATCTAATTCTCTATAAAAATTTTCAATTTTACATTTTGCTAAGTCTAATTCTATGTCATCTATAAAAATTCTTATTCCTATATAGTTAATTGAATTAGGGATTTTACCAAAGTATTCTGGATATCCATTTTTCCACCATCCTACACGAGTTTTATCTGGAAACCATACTCCAGCTATATAAGACCCCTTATGAGTATCTCCACTATAATTTTCCTCATAGTTTCCTCTCATACCCATATAACCATTACCTATACTCATTATAGATTCTGCTAATCTATTTTCTTTGATTTCAATCTTATCTTGTATAATCTTCCATTCATCTATATTATTAAATAAACATTTCATATAATTCTCCTAACCATATACTCATTATACTTTTCTTGTATATATTCGAAATTTAATTGACTTGTTGAATCTACAACTAAATTTGCTTTTTTAAAATTCTCATAGTTTCCAACACCAACAGAAAACATATTAGAAGAATTTATAGCATCTATCCCTGCACTTGCATCTTCTATTCCTATACAGTTTTGAGGATTTACATTAAGCCCTTCTGCTGACATAAGAAATATATCTGGATGAGGTTTGCTGTTTTTACATTTTCCTGCATCAGCTATAAAATCAAATTTATCACTCATACCCAAATTATTTAGCACATTTGTTGCATTCTTACTTGCAGATGATAAACCTATTTTTATGTTATTAGATTTTATATCACCTAATAAATTTTCTATTCCAGGCAAAATATCATTTGAAGTTATCTCATCTATCAGTGATACATAATAACTATTTTTTTCTTCGGCCATTCTCACTTTTTCTTCTTCTGAAAATAAATATTTCTTATTTCCAAATTCTAATATCTTGTCCAATGACTCCATTCTACTTATGCCTTTTAAAGATTCATTAAATTTTGTATCTATATCTATCCCAACCTTATGAGCTAGTTTTCTCCAAGCCATATAATGATAATATGCAGTATCTGTAATTACACCATCCAAATCAAATATAAATGCTTCAATCATTCTTATTTCCTCTTTCTACAAGAAATTTTTAGACTAATAATCAATTTATTTTATACCTTCTCTCTTACATTTAAGGTATTATTTATAGAATTTTCTATTCTAATTCAGTCTTTAACTCAAAATCTATTTCCATTTCACTTTCTTTTACACCTTGTTTTTTTATTGCTCTACAAAAATTTGACCACATTCTTCCAGAAAAGGCATTTAAATAGTTTATATTGCAAATAAACTTTCCTTTTTCAATTTCTTTATTATATAATTGTGGTCCAACTATATATACTGGAAATATAGCCCATGCTTCTTTTCCCCTGTATTTTTTTACAAATTTTGTATAGTTTTCATTCTTCATAATACACACTAAAAATACACATACAAATGGATTTTCTTCAACATCCATACCAAAAGAAAAAGATATATCTGTTCCCAACTCTTTTTCTATTTTATGCAGATTTTCCCGAATCTGATTTTCAAGTTTTAGTGATGCTTCATTACAGAATTCTTTAATTTCATTATCTCGAATTGGAACCCATAATGAAGTATCTGATATATAGTCTATGGCTTTATTATCAAAAGGTAACTCTCTTCGCTTCATCTCAGCTATAGCAGACATGTAATTTTTATCAGATATAAAAAAAGTTACAATTTTACTTTTATCTACATATATTTTAACTGGACACCCTTGTTTTTTATTATTTATTGAAATCCTAGTGATATCATGATATGAATACTCTTTTTCACTTCCTATACATTTACGAACTTTAATATTATGTAAATCAAAAATAATATATTTTCTTGTATAATCAAAAATTGAAAATAATCCATACATTGTAAATATAAAAGTGATTCCTGCTATATAATACTGTTTAACATATAGAAGTAATACATTTATAACAATTCCAATTAATAAAAATATAACACCTAAAATTAAATTTACAGTTCCTGATTTTACTATAACTATATGTTCTTTATAGTCATTCATATCGCTCCTTCCCCCTACCTATTCAGTAATTACTTTTCTTATTGAATTACAGAATGATTAGAAGTGTTAATATTTGTTTTTATTCAAATAAAAAGCATACTGAATCTATTTTACTGAAAATAGTTTCTATTTGAACTAACACTTACGTCTATGATAGCGTATTTCATCTATCTTCTATAAATACATTTTATATTATTTTAAAATGATGAACTTGTATTTTTTTACTCTTATTTCTTCTTTTAAGTCTACTATTTTTTCTTCATACAAATCTTTTACTTTTCTATTAGCCAAATAATCTGGTAATTTTAAAGTTATATCTTTAGATGAATTATTTATTATTATGGAAATGGATTCTTTTTTTAGTAGAATAGTTCCACTTTCCTTATCTGCTAATATCCATTCATTTGACATAGACCTAAGTTCTTTATTTTCTTTACGAAGCCTAATAATCTTCTTCATAAAATCAAATATATCCTTATTCCATTTTTCTTCATTCCATTCCATACATTTTCTTTGTCCTTCAGATATTGAACTCAGTTCTCCGTCCATTCCAATTTCGTCACCATAGTATATACAAGGACTGCCTGATTGTATAAACATAAACAAATATGCAAGTTTAACTCTATCAACATTTCCTCTAGCATAATTCAGTATCCTTGTGGTATCATGACTTCCAAGTAAATTAAAAATAACTTCACTAACTTGCATTGGATAACTTACCATTATATCATTTATCATGTATTTAAACTCTTCAGCATTTATCTCATCTGTACAAAAGAATTTTTTCATAGCTTCTGACATCAAATAGTTCATAACTGAATCAAATTGGTCCCCCATCAACCATGGTAAACTACCATGCCAAATTTCGCCCAGTATATATATATCTGGTTTTATTTTTTTAAGTTCTTCTCTAAACTTTCTCCAAAAAACGTGGTCTACTTCATTTGAGACATCCAATCTCCATGCATCTATATCAAACTCCTGTATCCAGTACTTTCCTACACCTAATAAATATTCTATTACTTCTAAATTTTCTGTGTTAAGTTTAGGCATATACTTTTCACAGCCAAAAGTTTCATAAGGTATATTTTTTTCATCTATTTGTTCTATTGGAGTATCAACTTTGCTCATGTCTTTTATATAGAACCACTCTTTATACCTAGAATTTTCCTTATTTTTAATTACATCTTGCCACTGTTTAGAATAGTATCCTATATGATTAAAAACAGCATCCAGCATTATTTTTATATTTTTCTTATGAGCTTCTTTTATTAGCCTTTTTAAAGTCTCTTTATCTCCTAATGAAGGGTCTATCTTCATATAATCAATTGTATCGTATCTATGATTTGTATTTCCAACTGTAATAGGGCAAAAATAAATTCCATTTATCCCTAAATCACTCAAATAATCTAAGTGTTCTATCACACCTTGCAAATCTCCACCTGTAAAATTATCTCTTGTTGGAATAGCTCCCCATTCCTCCACTCCTACTGGATTTATAGATGGGTCACCATTTGCAAATCTATCTGGAAATATCTGGTACCAAATAGTCTCTTTAACCCAATCTGGTACTTTAGGTATATCTATATAATTTAAATATGGGTATCCAAAAAAATTACTTATCTCACACAATTCTTTTTTGTCATTTTCATTGCCCAACTCTATTATCCTTTTTTCTGTAAATAGAATCTTTTCCTCTTGGCCTTCTATTATAAACCCATATCTTGAACGTTTGTTTAATGGTTTGCACTTAGCTATCCAATAATCAAATAATTCAGTTTCTACTTCTTTATCCATTATTATATTTGAACCACCAGACCAACCAATCCCAGATGCATTTAAATTTCCTCCTCCTGCACCACCTTTGTCCCATACATATTGGTCTCCTATTCTCAAAATCACTTTTTTTGCTTCATTTTTTTTAGTTCTAAGTCTTATATGTAATGTTTCTCTATCATAACCATAGGCATAGTTACTCATTGGTATATGTAATATGGCTTCTTTTGTTAAATTTTTTTTAGTAGTTTCTTTGATTTTATTGCTTAAATTTATATTCTTTTTATTTTTATTAGACAATTTAAATTTCTCCCTCCTTTATAATAATTTACATAATTTAAAGATAGGTTAATATATTTTATTATTATATCACAATAAAAATATATAATAGTAAAATATATTAACAATATGCTATCCAAGTTAAAATAAATTATATTATTAAATTTAATTTTATCCAGTTATTTTTGCAAAATAAAAACCTCTAGTATTTTTCTAGAGGATACAATATTATACTATTAACTTTTTTACTATCTGTTAATTCATTTCAAAACATACTCTAAGCTATATTGTTAGATTTAACTTTTTCTATATTTATAAAATAAGTTTCTCTTTCTTTAAATAAAGATACATATTTAAAATCAAGATACTTAAGCATATCATAAGCCACATCAAAATCTCTACATATATCTTCTACTCTGTGAGAATCAGAACCTACAGTAACTATAAATCCGCCAAGCTCTTTATATCTTTTTAATATATCTTCATTTGGATGTATAGCATTTAATCCATATCTATAACCAGAAGTATTTAACTCTATACCACTTCCATTATCGATTATTGATTTTAAAACTTCATCAATAACATCTTTAAAATCATTGTATATAACTCTATTATCTGAATATATTCCATATCTAGATATGTAATCTAAATGCCCATATATGTTATAGTCTCTAAATTCACGATTAGTTTCAAGTATACTATTAAAATATTTATAATATGCATCTTCTTTGCTAAGCCCTTTAAAATACTCCTTTGATGGAACAGGTATATTATCAATTGTATGAGTTGAACACAATATGAAATCAAAAGGATTAGAGTTTATTATTTCATCTATTTCATTTTTTAGATGTTTTCTATAACCAACTTCAACTCCTAATAATAACTCTATGTCCTTTTTATATTTTTCTTTGAACTTATTAAACACTGGAACATAGTCATTATAATTAATGCAAAAGCCTCTACCTTCATCATGCTCTAAATGGTCTGTAAAAGTTAAATATCTAACACCAATACTTATAGCTTTTTTTATTGTATCTTCCATCGAATCCTTTCCATCACTTGAAAAATTAGTATGAATATGATTATCTATTAAATTCATATTATCCCTCCCTTTATTTTATCTATCTCAATTATACTACGAGTTCATTGTATACAAGTGTTAAAAGAATATTATAAGAGTTAAATTTTATTTACATAATTTTTCATAAAAAAGAAGCATCTATTTTGATTTTAGAAAATCATTAAAGATGCTTCTCTTTCACACACTTTTTTATTTAACTTTTAAAAGTCTTAATTTTGTAATAGAGTTTAGCAGTTATATGCCCAATCATATAGAAAGCTGCATAAAGTAAAACATATACATATGCTGAATCATTTAAAAATATATACATTAATATTATATAAGTTACTAAAGACACTACAAGTGATAAAATCCAATTAGTTTTATTTAGTACACAAACTATCCCCTGCATTAAAAAGGCAACTGGAAAAATCAATACCATTCCTATTACAAAAATCCCTTTAGCTTGAACATTTGGTATATTAAATATATCTGTAGCAAAGGTTAAAAACATTAATATCATTATAATTGTGGGAAATATGATACTAAAAATATTACTCTTTTTCACAATAATCATTCCTTATTTGTCAGCTATTTGATAATCTTTAATAAGCATATCTTAAATTAATACTTTAATTATTTTGTAGCCTCAATTTCCCCCATCATTCTAACTAAATCTTGTCCATATTGACCTCCAGCCCAATTATTAGAAAGACCTTCAACTGTTTTAGCTTTCCCAAATAAAGATTTTTCATGTCTAGGGTCTACTGGATTTGAAAGTGGATAACCATCTTGTCCTGCATATAAGCATAAATGTTGAATCTGAGCTAAGATTCCTTCTTCCCACGTACCAAATCTTGAGTGGGCATTCTTATCAGTATCAGAACCTCCTGAAGAAGTCTTAAGTCCACAAGGATTCTTGAATGATGCATCTAATACCCCACCAAAATTACAGAAACCAGTTTCTTTTGCAGATTGAGCTACTGCTAATACAGGATTTACACCTTCTTGAACAGCAGTATCATACAATATTGGTATTAATTCTATAAATAAATCATTAGCTCTTTTAGATTTAGCCCATTTTAAACAAGCTTCTAAACTAGCTGTTGGTTCACCTAATATGCTTGTCTCATTTTTCATAGGAGAATCACCTTTTGTAGATGAGTCACCATTATTCTGTGCAGCAGAAACACATTTATTATATATGCTATCACTTATTGTACCTAATCTAGTAATTTTGTCTGCTCCTGCTAATATAGATTTATCACTACTTTCTGACACCAACACAATTGGATTTTCTTTAGCAATTGTAGAACCTGTAAGTGCATTTACTAAATCATATCCATCACTTAAATAAAATTCTGATGCATCTGGATAAAATTCTTTTATAACTTTCTTATTTGTATCATATCTATCTGAGCCACCAAGTCTTTTAGAGTTAGTCTTATTAACTAAGCTAGTACTCATAGATATACTTCCACCTACTGCATATGATTTTACATCACTTGTTGAAAAAGGAACACTCTTTCCATCTGTAAGCACTATAGGAGCTACATCTCTTACTGACACAGGTGCTGCACTTATAGTATCAGCTTCTCCTTTATATGCATTAGTTAATATCACTTCATCAACTTTTTTAATACTACTTACCTCTTTAGCAACACTATAACTAGTCTTTATTCTGTCATCTCCACCTAATCTAGTTACTTGTGCTCCTGTGTTTTTAAGTTCAGTTTCTACTGATTTGCTTATTGATAATTCTTTACCTATTATGTATATTTTTTTGACATTTTTTAATCTTTGTTTCGTTTCATTTGGTATGTTATTTTTTTGTGCAAGTAAAATTGGAGCATCAACAGCACCAGCAAGACCACTTGCTGAAAGACCATCTGCTATCGAACTATCCATATTTACCATAATCGCTGTATCATAACTCTTTTTGTCTGCTATTAATCCAGCCGTCTCATATATATTGTTACCTTTAATAGTATCTGATGTTAATGCATTTACATTAGGCACATTTATTAGAAATATAGCTAATGTTAGACCTAATGCTAAAACTCTCTTAATTGTTCTCATATTCTTCCCCCTTGATATATCAAGTTTAATTCAAAAATGACTATAGCATAGTACTACATCTATGCTATAGTCATTTATTATAATTTAATAATTATATATTTGTTATTATATCATAAATTACAAAAAGTTTCCATAATATTAGATAGATTAGAGGAAAAATTTACATTTTAGTTACAATTTCTAAGGTTTCAGTTCATATGTACATATATTTAGTAACAATTTGTAATAAAAATCGACATTTATATCTCATATTTATTATATTTTTTTACAAAATGGAAATTTATTGTATACAACAAACAGATTATATTTTTACAGAATCTATTCATTATTAAGTAAATTCTTTATCAATATTGTTAAAAATACATTTTTTAATAAATTTATTATGTGTCAATTTTTTTATTAAGTACATACTGTTTTTACTATATAATATGTAAACATATTTTTCAATTTTAATTTAATTCTAACATATTTTTATGTGTCTTATGATATATAATGTGATATATTCTAATTAATGGTATTTTCAAATTAAAAAATGTTACTGTTTTATAAAGTGACATTGTGCTTGAAAATAAATAAAACACTTAACTTTATTTAAGGAGATTTACGATGAGCAACAAACAAGGTTCTAACATAAAAGATGTAAAAATTAAAAATAAGTTAATAATATTGAAATTACTTTCTACAAATACACCTATGTCTAGGGTTGATTTAGCAAAGTCTACAGGACTTACCAAAATGACTTTATCAAATCTAGTTACAGAACTTATTAATGAAAACATGATTAGAGAAATAGAGTCATCAACTTTAAATGCACATTCATCAGGTCGTAAACCTATTTTATTAGATATTTCTAATATATCACCTTGTATCTGTGGAATTCTAATAAGAAGAAATATATGTAAGGTAATTATTTCAGACTTGAAAGGTAATATTGTAAAACAACTTTCTGAAACTTACCCTAAGTATCTATCAAATGAGGTCTTAAAAGATATAATAAAAAGAATGTTTACTAAGATAATGAAGAATAATAAAAGAGATATAATTGGAATTGGTATTTCTTCAATAGGTCCAGTAGATAATATAAATGGTATTATATTGAATCCTCCAGACTTTGGAAATGTATCAAATCTAAATATAGTTAATTTTATAGAAGAAATGTCTGATTTGCCAATATTTTTGATAAATGATGCTAATTCAGGTGCTTTAGCTGAAAAAATGTATGGTTTAGGTAAAGATATATCAAATTATATATACTTGCACATAATGAATGGTATTGGAGCTGGTCTAGTACTGGAAAATAGGCTTCATACTGGTAATCTGGGTCAGAGTGGAGAAATAGGACATACATCTATTAATTTTAGTGGACCATTATGTAGTTGTGGTAATAATGGATGCTTGGATTATTACACAAGTGTTAGTAATTTAATTAAAAGAATTGAATCATTGAGCCATATTTATCCTGACTCTCCATTAATTAACTGTAAAGACTTTTCTCTAGTTAAGTTAATAGATGAGGCAAATAATAAGGATACTCTTGCTATGTTTTTACTTGATGAATTTTGTACATATATATCATACGCATTAGTAAATACACTTACATTGATTGACTGTAGTTCTATAATAATAGGCTATGATTTTAATATACCAGGCACATTCATAGAAAATACATTATTAAAAAAACTAACTGCTTCGGCAAGTTTTTCTAAATATAAAAAAATAAGTGTAAAACATTCAAATTTTGGAGCAAATGCACCATTAATCGGCTCTATAGCTATTGTCAGCTACAAATTTTTTAATGGAAGTATAAATTTTTATTAAATATGTAAAATATTTAAACACTTTTATTGAATATTTTTCCATTTAATATTATTATATTTTATAAGAGCGTTTAAAATTTGGAGGTATGAAAATGATTTCAGCTAAAATGGAAAAATTACTTAATGAGCAGATTAACCATGAATTATATTCTGCATATCTTTATCTTTCTATGTCTTCTTACCTTGAAGCAGAAGGACTTAAAGGATTTTCTAATTGGTTTTATGTTCAATATAAAGAAGAGACAGACCATGCTATGTTTTTCTACAAATATTTACATAATGTAGGAGGAAAAGTTCAACTTGATGCTATCCCAATGCCAGATTCAGACTTTACTTCTGCAATGGATATTCTTGAGCGTACATTAGCTCATGAAAAAAAGGTTACATCTTTAATAAACAATTTAGCAGCTGTAGCAAACTCTGAGGCAGACTTTAGAACTTCTCAGTTCTTACTTTGGTTTATATCTGAACAAGCAGAGGAAGAAACAAATTGTGAAGACAATATAAAACGTGTTAAACTTGCTGGAGAAGGTGGTCTATTCTTTGTTGACCAGGAATTTGCTAATCGTACATATGCAGCCCCAACAAATCCACCTGTAACAATATAGTATTTAAAACCTTTTAATATAATAAAGTAGGTGTCTTAATGAAAATCAACATTGATTATTTACATTAAGACACCTTTTATTATTCGTTTTATATGTAGTATTTTATTGTTTATACAGTTCTATTTTATAATTTTTAAAAATCTATTTTCACTTTAAGATACTTAAATTTAAAATTTGGGGTGACTGAAAATCACACTACTCAATTTATAAATGTGATTTTCAGCCAGTACTTTGATTATGGTTGAATACCAAAACTTATGAGCTATTTATATTTAACTATTAAAGCATCTACTGCACATACACCTTTTCCTTTAGGGTATACAAACACTGGATTTAAATCTATTTCCTTAACTTCATCTTTATTTTCATAGGCATATTTTCCTAACTTAACCATCATATCTGCAAGGGCTTCAACATCACAAGGTTCGCTTCCTCTATATCCATCTAAAAGCTTAAATGACTTCAATTTTCTAAGCATCATCATAGCTTCATCATGATTTATAGGTAATGGATATAAAGTAGTATCCTTAAATACTTCTACAAATACTCCTCCTAGACCAACTAGTAACATTGGACCAAATTGGTCATCATTAGTAATACCAATAATAATTTCTATACCACTTTCCACCATTTCTTGAACTAATATACCATCAATTTTAGCATTTGGTTTTTCTTTTTTTACATTGGCTAAAATCTCATTATATGCATTTATTGCCTCATCTCTATTTTTAATTCCTACTTTAACTCCTCCAACATCAGATTTATGCAATATTTCGGAAGAATTTATTTTTAAAACAACAGGATAGTTAATATATTTCAAAATTTCATCTAATTCATCAATACTTTTTGCATTACCTTGCCCTGGCACTGGTACTCCATATTTCTTCATCTCAATCTTACTATCTAACTCTGATAGAGCTACTACATTATTTGATTCTCTTTTCTTAATAGCCTCAAACTCTAAAGTTCTCTTTGAATAATCATAATCTACAAATTTAGCCATTTTATTAAAACAAGTAAACGTAGTTCCAACTGATGACATTATAGGTACTTGATTATCTTCTAATCTAGTTCTATAATTTAGATATCTATTTCCTTCAAGTGTTGGAACTGCAAACACAGGCTTCCTTAACCCTTGTTCTCTTGCTTCACTTACAGCTTGACAAAGTGTCTCATGCATTTCATTTTCTTCATCTCTTATATTTGCACCTACCATAGTAAATCCAACACTATCATCTTTTTCAAATGTATGTAATAGACCTACTATCATATCCTTTTCATGGAATAACGCAGTTGTAGCATCTAATGGATTTTTAGGTGTCGCAAATCCTGGAAGATAATTTTTCATTTCTTCTTTCGTTTCAGAAGATATCTCTGCAAGGTCTACACCATTTTCTTCTGCTAAATCTGCACAAATAGTATTTTCTCCTCCTGAGAAGTTTATTGCTGCGAAATTAGAATTTGTAGGCAAGTTACCATCTAGAACACTAAAAGCCTGTGCTAAACACATAAATTGTTCCAAGTTCTCTACCGAAATCACTCCATATTTTTCAAAAATACTTTCAAAAGCCTTACTCGAGCCAGCTAAGTTTCCTGTATGAGAAGCAGCAGAAATAGCTCCTTTTTCTGACCTTCCTGATTTTAATATTATTACTGGTTTTCTCTTTTGTGCAGCTCTTTTTAGAGAGTCTATAAATTTTTGAGGATTTTTTAAGCCTTCAAGATAGATGGCTATTACTGATGCGTAATTATCATCTACAAGGAAGTCAACAGCATCTTCTAATGTAACTATATTTCCATTTCCCGTTGAGAAACCATAAGATATATTAAAATAATCACTTGAAACAATCTCTGCAGTTATAAATCCACTTTGACCTACAATTCCTATCCCAGGTTTTTTAGTATCTAAATCCCATTTAGAACCACCTGCCCATAGATTAACTTTATCTATACAATTTAATAATCCCATACAATTTGGACCTAATATTTTCATATCATATGTATTTGATATTTCTATAAGTTGATTTTCTAAATCTATTCCTTCTTCTGTTCCTTCTTCTGCAAATCCACTAGCATATACTACAGCTGCTTTTGTTCCCAATTCTCCAGAATCTTTTAATACAGATGGAACTATATTTCTAGGTGTACATACTACTACACAATCTACCACTTCTGGTACTTCTTGTATCGTTTTATAGCACTTTCTTCCAAACAATTCATCTCTTTTAGGATTTACATAATATACTCTATCTGTATCTTTACTTTTTACTATACTAAGTGCTGCACTTCTACCAAAACCAAGCTTATCAGTAACTCCTACTATAGCAATGCTCTTTGGTCTAATAAGTTTTTCCAAGCTCATAAATTCACTCTCCTATATTTTATAGTTGTGATTTTAAATGAATTTTATCTCAAGATGAAACTTATCTTGGCACTAAAGATTATTAAATCTTGAGATAAATCATTTAAGATAAGGGTAATTTATTAAATGGCGTTATTATAGCCTTCCATGAATGCTGCTTTATTTTGAATATTGAATTTACCTTTTCCTTTCTCTTCAAAGAAATCACACATAGTTTTTAAAGCTAATTCTTTTTCAAGTAATCCAGTTTTAGCAATTAATGCTCCAAGTACTACTATATTTGCTGCCTTGGGATTGTTTACTTTTTGAGCTAATTCTTGACAATTTATTTTAACTACATTTATATCTTCTCTTAATGCTATATTATCATCTATTACAGATGTATTAATAACTACTGTTCCACCTTCCTTGACTAAGTTTATATAATCTAAAGATGGCTTATTCATTGCTACTAAAACATCTATTTCTTCCATATCAGGTCCACCTATACTCTCATCAGAAAACTTTACTACACTATATGCTTTTCCACCTCTCATAGTTGGACCATATGCAGGCATCCAAGTTACCTGTTTTCCTAATTCAAGTGCTGACTCAGCTACAATTAGACCAAGAGTTAAAACTCCTTGACCACCAAACCCTGCAAATACTAACTCTTTTTCCATAACTATTCACCATCCCTTTGCTTAAATTCGCCAAGAGTGTAATATGGCACTATTTCTTCTTCCATCCACTTGATAGATTTCTCTAATGATACACCCCAGTTAGTTGGACAAGGTGCTAATATTTCAACTAATGAATACCCCTCTCCATTCAATTGAGCTTCTATTGCATTTTTTATATATTTTTTTAGATTAATTATTTCCTTTGGACTATGAACTGAACCTCTTGCTACATATGCTACATCAAAGAAGTCTGCCATCATTTCAGGAACTTTTAATGGACTACCAGTAGTGTTTATATCTCTTCCATTTACACTTGTTGTTGTAACTTGACCTGGCATAGTAGTCCATGACATTTGCCCACCAGTCATCGCAAAGTTATTGTTATTTATTACAAATACAGTAACATTATGATTTCTATATGCGGTATTTAAAGTTTCAGAAAGACCTATAACATAAGCATCTCCATCACCTTGATAAGTCATTACTAATGTTTCTGGAAGTGCTACTTTAATTCCTATAGCTGTGGATGAAGCTCTACCATGTGCAGTTTGCATCTTATCTCCATTCCAGCTAAAATTCATATTACAAACACAACCAACTCCTAAAGTTAATACATGATTTTTTTCATATCCATGTTCTTCTATTACTTCTGCTATTATACGGTTTACTATTCCATGACCACAACCTGGGCAAAATTTGTTTGGTATTGAAACAACGCTAGGTGTTAATTTTTCTGTAGCCATATTAGAACACCTCCTTGATTTCGCCAGATTTTATTTTGCTATAAGTGTCCATTACTTGCAGTGTTTTTGGTATATGATTTCCACTGAATAGTCCATAAACAGGTACATTTTCTTTACATACTTTTTTTGATGCTAAAGCAACATCTTCTACTAACTGACCTGTATCTGTTGACTCTACTGATATAAATCCTTTTACATTCTTATTTACCTTTTCAAATGCCTTATATGGGAAAGGCCACACTGTTATTGGTCTTATTATTCCAACTTTTTCACCTTGTTCTCTAAGTCTTCTAACAGCATTCATAGTTGTTCTTGATGGTATACCGAACGCTACAAACACATATTCCGCATCTTCGACTTGATAATCTTCCCATTGCTGTTCATTTTCAGTTATTCTCATACGTTTTTCCATACAAAAAGCTGGTTTTTGGTTATCTGCAACTTTTGCATGGTCTCTATTACTTCCATCATAAGTCCAACCTAAATCTTCTTCTCTCTTCTTGAACTCTGGAAATTCTACTGGTTCCATCATTTGACCTAAAGCTGCTTCTGTCAAAATTTCAACAGGTACTCTATATTTCTCTGCTACATCAAACGAATTGTACATTAAATCCACAGTTTCTTGGATACTGTTTGGTGCATAAACAATTAAATGGTAATCTCCATTTCCTCCCCCTCTAGTATCTCTTAAGTAGTCTGTCTGTGCTGAATCCAGTGAACCAAGTCCAGGTCCCCATCTTTGTACATTTACGATTACACAAGGATAGTGATTTGCACATAAATATGAAATTCCTTCTTGTTTTAGAGATATTCCTGGTCCTGAGGAACTTGTCATAGACCTCATTCCACTTGCATATGCTCCATATACCATATATATAGCAGCCATTTCATTTTCAGATTGTATAAAAGTTCTTCCAAGTTCAGACATTCTATGTGATAAAAATTCCATTACCTCTGTTTGTGGTGTAATTGGATATCCTGCATAAAACTCACAACCACCTCTTAGAGCTGCTTCTGCAATGGCGTGGTTCCCCTTCCACATCTTCTTCATATTATTCCAACTCCTTCTAAGCCTCTTGACATGCTTCTTCTTTAATTATTTCAAAAACATTATCTGGACACACTTGATAGCAAATTCCACAAAGTATGCATTTACTTTCATCAACTTCTACATGAGCATATCCTTCTTTATTTATGTTATCTGATATTTTTAATGCTCCTTTTTTACAAGATATAACGCAGTATTCACAACTTTTACATCTCTCTGCGTTTATTTTTAAGCTCATATCTACACCCCATTTCGTAATATTTCTACCTATTATCCAATGCTTGGTTCTTCTTTAAAATTTAATATTTCCTTCAAAACTGCTACAAATTTTTGGTTTTCTTCCATAGTTCCAATACTTACACGTGCATGTGTAGCACTTGGTCTTATTACAAACCCTCTTTTTTTCAAATCTTCAAATAGCTTTGGTACATCTGTCTTCATGTCTACATAAAGGAAGTTTGATTGTGAATCAACAACATCAAATCCCATTTTTGTAAACTCTTCTTTAAAATAAGCCATTCCTGCTCTATTCAAGTCATATGTTTCTTTTATAAATTCATCATCATCAAGTGCTGCTGTTGCTCCACTTATGGCAACACGATTTGCAGAGAAAGGCTCTTTTACTGTAAATAAAGTTCTTATTATCTCATCTTTAGCAATACCATACCCTACTCTAAGACCTGCAAGACCGTATATTTTAGAGAAAGTCCTTGTTACTATAACATTGTAATTTTCCCTTACATACTTAAGTCCATCTACATAATTAGGTACTGTTAAAAATTCTATATATGCTTCATCTAATATAGTTATAATGTTTTCAGGGACTTTCTTTAAAAATGCTTCCAACTCTTTATCATCCACAATTGTTCCTGTTGGATTATTAGGATTACATACACATATTAATTTTGTTTTATCTGTAATTTTATCTAATATACCTTGTAAATCATACTTATAATCTTTTGTTAAAGGTACTTCTACTGGTATTCCTTCATTTTTTACAGTTGCAGTTCTATATGATGGGAATGTTGGGTCACAGTATATAACCTCATCTCCTCTATTTATAAAAGCTTCACCTATTAATGTGATAACGTTATCCGCACCATTAGCAACAATAAAGTTTTCTGGTTTTAAATCTAGCTTGTCAGCTAATTTTCTTCTAAGTTCATTAGCTTCTGGTTCTGGATAAAGTTGACCTTGTTTTAACATTTCAATCATAGCTTCCATTGCTTTTGGTGATGGACCTAGAGGATTTTCATTTGAAGCTAGTTTTATTATTTCTTTTACACCATATTTCTCTTTAACTTTTTCTATTGGTTCACCTGGAACGTATTGATGTAATTCTTTTACTGTATTTCTCAATAATTTTTCTATCATTTTTTAAAAGCCCCCTCTGTATATGTATTTTCATTTATATAAACGCCATCGCGTCTACTTACTTTAATATTTTAAAATTAATCATCTATTTAAATCTCTTTTAACTAAGCATTTCTTTGATTTAATTCTTCTCTTATTTGATTTAGTTTCTTATCACTTACTGGATATAAGATGGCTATAACAACAGCTATTATTAAAGGTATTGCCATAGAATAAGAAATCATGTTTATGAAGCCACTTTTAACTGCTTCTGTAACTACCATATCAGCTTGATATCCCATTGAATTCATCAAAACTGTTCTTATAGTAGTTGCAAGTAACACGCCCACTTGTATTGCAACTGGATATAATGACATACTTAAACCAGGTAAATCTTTTCCTGATTTCCAATGTCCATAGTCACAAGAACCAGCAAAGAAGTTAAGGTTTATTATTGATACTACATTTGCAAAACCACCACCAATTGCCAGTAACATAGTTACACCTAAAGTAGTTTTTCCCCAAGGAGTCCATGCAACTAATAAGTGACATATTGCACATATAGAAAAAGAAATTATTGAAGCTAGTTTTTGTTCTCTACATATTTTTATAAATATTGGTGCGAAGAACATGAACGCTACACTTACTAAAGGCATTATTGATAAAAATACGGCTAACCCACGTTCATCTTCTATTACATATTTAAAATAATATGGAGCTAAAGGCCCTAGACCTATAGATCTTATACATATAAGAAATTCTAGACAAAATGCCATCATAAGTGGAACATTAGTAAATAGAGCTTTTGCCATCTCACTTGCTTTAATCTTTGGTTTTTCTTCTTTTTGAAGAACCTCATCTTCTGCACCAGATTTTATTATCTCTGTTGAAGAAAACCAAAATACTAAAAGACATCCTGCTGCAAAGAATAAATAGGTACCTAGATAACCCATTCCTTCTCCACCTAATACATCTGCAAATAAAACTAATAATAACGGATATGAAAAACCTACTAAAAATTTACCGACTTCTTTAAATATGTTTGTAGTAGTTGAACCTATAACTCTATCTTTAGGTGTTTTAGCTACTACAGGGTAAATAGCATAAATTATAGTAAAAACTACTTGTTGAGCACAAGATGCTATTAATAATAAAGCGGTCATTAAAGGTAAAAGTAATGCTGGACTTATTTTCATCAATGGAACTATGAAAAATATCCCATATGTCAATGCCAATGCTGCGGGTGTATATCTAAGCCATGGGTAATATTTTCCTTTTTTAAATGGTTGCTTGTCAAATACTGTACCTGTTATAGGAGCTACAGCAATTTTTATGAAAGATTGTACAATTTGCATACCACCTGCCATAATTACACCAAGCTTTGCTACATCAGTTAAAAAGATATTTGTTACTGTTGATACAAAATAACCTATAAAATTGTATGCTAGGTTTATAGAACTTGAATATGTGTATATTGCTCTTTTCTTAGGGTCTCTCATATCATCTCTAAAATTTGATATAAGGTTTCCTTTTGGTTTGCTTTCTTGACTACTCACATCTACCCCTCCCTTATAAAATTTAATTACTTTTTTTATTATTCACGTATAATATTTTATATTCTGAATCTTTTCCTTTTTCTTTTTGATTCAGTTTATTTTTTTATATGTGTATAATTTTAATTTAATTATATTCTCAAAATTCATAATTGTCAAACACTTTTTTATTTTTATTTTTCGCCTTTAAAATTAACTAAAAAGCTGATTCAACTTAATTTAAGTTTGTTTTTTATTGTTTTGCTGTTTTAAAACATCATAAAAACATATATTTCAAATTATTTTATCAAATTTTTGATAATTTTAAATTTCAATAAATTTATTCAAGAATAATTTATTCAAGATTTTTTTATACTACATCTAGATATTAAAAATATTTTTTTCTCTTTTAAATTTCTTTTATTTTTATACATGTACTATTGATTTAAAAATAAAAGCATGTTACAATTACAAAAAGAATCTATCAGACAAACATCATTATAAGTATCAATTTCAGAATTTTCAATTTTTTCTTTTTATGTAATTCTACATAGTACTATAAGTTATTATAACTATACTAATCCAAAACTAATAAAAATAAATATTGTGCTACTTTTACATAAAATATATTTAAAATATATTTTATAAATTTTATTAAAATATTTTATAAAGGAGAAGAAACTATGTTACTTTTAATTGCTACGTGTGCAGTGTACATATGGATTGGTTTTTATTTTTCTAAAAAAGTTAAAACGGCATCTGATTTCCTAATTGCAGGTAGAAATCTTCCTTTACCCATACTCGCCGCAACTATCGCTGCTACATCTTTTGGAGGAGGATGCTTAGTAGGTGGAGTTCAATGGGGAGCTGAAAGAGGGTTATGGGTTGGTATGTACTCTACTATAGGTGCGGCTTTGGCTTGTTTTATAAACGCATTTTTTGCAGGAAAGTTAAGGAGTTTATCTTGTGATATAACACCTGCAGACTATATTGAAACTAGATATGGTCATAGTGTATTTTTAAGAACTTATCAAAGTCTTGTGACACCAATATCAATATTAGCCATCATGGGCAGTCAATTAATATCTTTTGGTTCTGTATCTACTGCATTTGGCATCCCTTATGATGTAGCAGTAATTATAGGAGTCATAGTAATCATTATATATACTTATACATCAGGAATGTGGGGAGTTGCAGTATCAGCTTTTATTCAACTTGCTATTTGTATAGTATTTTTACCAATAGTGGCTTATATAAGCTTAAAATTAGTTGGCGACAACCCTTTACTTATGTTACAATCAATGGTAAAAGAACCATTCTTTCCAGGAAATAAATCGATTAGTGATTTTATGTATACAGTTTTACCATTAGTTTTAGGCTCAATATTTTCTTATGAAAGTTTTTTAAGATATCAATGTGCTGATAATGCTAAAAATGCAGTTAAAAGTAGTATAATTGCAGGATTTATACTATTGTTTCTTGCTTTTCCTATAGGAATAATTGGAGCTATTGGTGGTAGTTTATTTCCAAACATATCATCTGTCCAGGTTTTACCTCAAATGATATCAACAACTTTACCACCTTTAATTTCTGTACTATTCTTAGCTGCTATATTAGCTGCCATAATGTCTACTGCAGATTCATTAATGACTTCAATGAGTGCTATCATATCAAGAGATATTTACAACAAATTATTACATCCTGATATAGAATTTAATGATTTGAAAAATACTTTAAAATATTCTCAAATTGCTTCAGCTTTAACAGCTGTAGCAGGTGCAATTATAGCACTTAAATTTGATAGTTTATTAGAATTATTATTTTGGCCAGCACCATTATGTACAGGTGTAATATTTGCACCATTTGTAATTGGCCTTTGCTGGAAAGGTGCTACAAAAAAAGGTGCTATCTATGCTGTTATAGTAAGTATGATATTGGCATTATTAAATATGGTTGGCATTCTTACTGTCTTTGACAGAATTTTAATTCCTATAATAGGTGGTTCTATTACAATATTTATAGTTAGCAAATTTTCAAAAAAAGATTGAAAAGAGAGGTATATACAGTAAATATGTCAAAATCAGAAAAAGGAAAAGAGACAAAAGCTAGTATTGTAAGTGCTGCTAGAGAATTATTTTTTGAACAAGGTTATCATAAAACGACAACTAGGCAAATTGCAGAAAGAGCTAATATAAATTTAGGTCTAATAAGTTATTACTTCTCAAGTAAAAGCGAAATAGGGGCTATAATATATGAAGATATAAGAGACGAAATGCAGTCTTTAATCTATAATTATCATGAAGAAGGTACTATGATGATGTTCTTTCTTGCCATGAATGCTGACCTTTGTTTTCTTCTAAAAAATGAAGCGTATAGGAATTTTTATTTAGATATAGCTTATGAAGAAGCTATTTTAAGCTATCAACGAAGTGTAACTGAAATGGTAATGAAGAGATATGTTAATGATAAAGAATCTATAGAACATGACGAGTTAATACTTTCTTGTATTGGTATACTTGCCATGAAACCTGAGATAATTAGGGTTTATATTTCACACAAGTATGATATATCTTCTCAAGCTGTAATAAGATATTTTACAAAACAATTCCTCATTAACCTTGGTCATAGCACTGATTTATGTGAAGATATTTTAGAAGAATTGAGTAAATACTATATAGATATAGTTGATAACTTCACACCAATAATAACTCGTATAAGAACTTAATAAAACTTTATTGAACTTTTAGAGACTGAAATATTAGAATCATAATTAGATTTTAGGATTTCAGTCTTTATTATATTTAAAGATATTTTTTAATATTTTTTCTTAATACCATAAGTACCTACACAATCATATCTATAAACTTCTTTATCCATAAATTCCAGAGACGCCACTCATGACCTCCAACACACTCTTCATATATAACATCTACATTTAAAGACTCTGCATATTTCTTAAATGTCTGATTATTTTCATATAAAAAATCCCTATCACCACAGAATTGATAAATTTTAGGAATATCTTCATTTCTTTCTTTAAGTTTCTTAAGTATGTAAAGTAAATCGTTATCACTATTTCTAGCATCCTCTGGTCTTCCAAAATCATGAAATAGAATATCTGCATTAGTTTCTATTTGTTGATTTTCTAACTCATGAATCATGTCAGGTGAACCAGAAAAACTTGCAACTGCTGAAAATTCTTTTGGTTTTGAAAGTGCTAACTTTAACGCACCATATCCACCCATAGACATGCCAGCTACAAAATTATCTTCTCTCTTGTCTGATAAAGGAAATATAGCTCTAACAAACTTAGGTAATTCCTCACTTACAAAAGTAAAATACTTGTGCCCATACACCATATCTGTATAAAAACTAGTTTCTACTCTTGGTATTACAAGAGCTATATTTTTATTTTTAGCATAATGTTCCACATTAGTATATCTAATCCATGAACTTTGGTCATCTTCTAAACCATGAAATAAGTATAATGTTTTAAACTTACCCTCAAAGTCATATATCTCTTTACCACTAAAAAGTTCTTTTCCATTTGCTACAGGTAAAACTACAATTACATCAGTTTCTCCTCCTGTATATTTAGATTTAAATTTACATTCTATAAACGCCACAAAAAACACCTCTTCTATAATGATTTTATATCTAAAAAGCACCAAGAGTTTAAGCTTCTCAGTGCTTTAAAGATTTCTTAATTTATATATTTTTAATTACACATAATATCTGTTTTGGCTACATATAATCGGAGGTATCTGTTGGTAATCCCTTTTTATCCAATTTACCTTCAACAACATCTTTAATTATAGAATAAATTACAGCAAACATTGGAACTCCTATAACCATTCCAACAAACCCTAATAATTTTCCTGCAACCAACAATGAGAATAAAATCCAAAATGCAGATATACCAATTGAATCTCCAAGTATTTTAGGCCCTATAATATTTCCATCTATTTGTTGTATTATTAATATAATTAACAATAACCATAAAGCTTTTATAGGAGATACAAACAATACTATTAGTGTTGATGGTATAGCTCCAAATAAAGGTCCAAAGAAAGGTATTATATTTGTAATACCAATTATAACTGATATTAATAATGTATATGGCATTTTAACTATTGTAAGTATTACAAATGTTAGAATACCTATAATAAATGAGTCTAATATCTTCCCACCTAGAAATCTTCCAAATGTATAATTACTTCTATGAGTCAATTCTAAAATTCTCGCAGCTTGTGTTTCTGTAAATACTGCATAAGTTATTTTTTTACTTAATCCATAGAATTTTTCTTTATCGATTAGTAAATACACTGAAACAATTAATCCTAAAACAATATTCCATATACTAGAAGCTACATTCTTTAACATATTTCCTAATATCGGTATTAAATCAGTTACAAATTTTATAATATATGCAACAAATTCATTCCATTTATCTACTGCTAAATTAAAATATTGTTCATCAAGATTTAAATCAGTCATTAATTTATCAATAAGCTTAGTTGCATTATTTACATACATAGGTATATCATTTGCTAGTCCAACAATACTCTCAATTACTTGAGGCAACACGAAATACATAAATAAGTAAAGTATCAATGCGGCTGTTGCATATGTTAATAAAAGACCCAGTCCTCTTTTTGATTTTTGTTTTAGGTTTTTTAATTTCTCACTTTTTATAAAAACTCTATCTTCATAAAATTTCAAAATAAAATTAAGAAGATATGCAATAGCAAATCCTATTATAAAAGGCTGTAAAGTTGTAAATATAGCATCTAAATTATTAGAAAACACATCGATTTGTGATGATACTAGATAAAATATAATACTACAAGCAGCTATTATAAATGTATAAATTGCTATTGTTGTGTACTTTGTATTCCAATTAATTTTCATTTTTTCCTCCTTATTTCTATATAACTAAATTTTATCACAAAATCACTACTTTTATAACAAATATACCAAATTAAAATTTTAAATTCTATAAAGTATAATTAGAATACAAGTTCTCAATTTTATTTATATTCATCTTTTTACAATATAATCTACATTATTTTTTTTAGAATCTTAATTAATTTATCATTATATGGTGCATATCTGATAGGAATATCTAATTTTAATTTCTTTAAGACACTCTTATAGTGAGTAAATGTATCAAACCCAGCTTTTCCATGATATGAACCCATTCCGCTCTCACCAACTCCACCAAATGGCAAGTAATTTGTAGCTATATGTGTAATTGTATCATTGATACAACATCCACCTGCTGGAATCATTTCTAAAATTTTATTTTCTAGCTTCTTATCTTTTGTAAAAATATAAAGTGCCAATGGATTTGGTCTTTGTATAATTTCTTGTACAACTTCATCCAAGTCTTTATAAATTAAAATAGGAAATATAGGTCCAAATATTTCTTCCTTCATTATATTGTCATCCCAAGTAACATCATTTACTATAGTTGGCTCTATTTTTAATTTCTCATTATTATAATCTCCACCATATACTACTTTATCTATATCGATAAGAGATACTATGCGATTAAAATGTCTTTCATTTATAATTTTAGGAAATTGTTCATTATTACATGGATTATCTCCAAAATACTTAATAATATAGTATTTTATTTTTTCTATTAATTCATCTTTCCTATCTTCATGTACTAATACATAATCTGGTGCTACACAAGTTTGCCCTGCATTTATTAGTTTTCCCCATGTAAGCCTTTTTGCAGTAAGGTCTATATCTGCATCTTTTAAAATAATACAAGGGCTTTTTCCTCCAAGTTCTAAAGTTGTAGGAGTCAAATACTCTGATGCTGATTTCATTACTATTTTGCCAACATTAGTGCTTCCTGTAAAAAATATATAATCAAACCTTTCTAATAATAATTTTTCACTTTCTTCTTGACCACCTTGAACAACTGCAACGTACTCTTTTGAAAAAATCTTTTCAATTATCTCTTTAACTATACCAGATGTTGACACAGAATATTCAGATGTCTTTAATATAACACAATTACCTGCTGCCACTGACCATACTAATGGTATAAGTGCTAATTGAAACGGATAATTCCAAGGTGACATTATAAGTGTAACACCATAAGGTTGTGGAATAATCTTAGATACAGATGGAAAGTTAACCATACTTGATTTAACTCTTTTTGTCTTACCCCATTTTCTTATATTTTTTATAGCAAAATCAAGTTCACTATAAAACATACCTACTTCTGTCATAAAACCTTCAAAATTTGACTTATTTAAATCTTTCTTTAATGCCAAAAGTATTTTTTCTTCATTTTCTAATACAACTGACTTCAATCTTTTTAACTTTTCTAGGCGAAATGATATATCTCTTGTTTTTCCTGTATTATAATATTGCCTTTGAAGCATCACTAACTTATTTATATCCATTATTTAAAATCCCCTCTTGAAGAATTTTTCTATTTTATATTGTAGATAAAATTCTATATACTTTTATTTTACCAATTTATATTCTAAGAAATTCACATAAATATAACATAAATTTATCAATAAAAAAAGCCCCTTTAATTAAATAAGTAGGCTAGTAATCATATTTTAAAATTGAATGATTTTTAAATTATAACACTATAATGAACAATCAAATTATAGGTTATCATTCATAAAATTATTTTGTAAATATTCTATAATGTATTTTTATAACATCTCATATTTAAAGATACTTATAAATTTATACTTTTAATATTGTCTAAATATTCAAGTATTGGCTTTAAGTATTCTTTATCACACCATTCAAAACTTTCTCCTGACAACAATGGCGCTTCTGCTGGTTTAAGTCCTTTACGCTCTTGTTTGGCTATAGCTTTTTTTAAAAAACCACAAAGTACACTATCTAACCATGACATTTTTGTTTCATTCCATTCTCCACGGCAATAAAAACAAGGAATTTCATCTAATTCATCTTTAAGGTTAGCTTCTCTTAATTTTTTTAATACTTCATCACTATATGGGGATGCTCCTACACCAAAAACTATTAGATTTTTTCCTTTTAATTCTTCATAATGCTTCTTTAGAAAAGAAATCCCTGCTATATTACAAGCATAAAGACCTCCTCCTAAGATAATAGTATCGTATTTCATAATTTTTTCTATGTTTATATCTTTAATCTCAAAACTGTCACAAATCAATAATTCTGAAAGCCATTTAGCATATTTTTTTGTTGCTCCATATTTACTTTTGTAAATAACTACTGTATTTTTCATAAATTATCTCCTTTTGATGCCATACCAAGTTGATTTTTTACTTTTCTATCTTATAAATTATTGTCTTCTACATAATCTCTTACATACTCAATTCCTCTGCTTAATTTCATAATTCCAGAAAATAATTGTTCTACCTCTTTTTCTGTAAAATCTTTAAATAAAAGCTCTAATACTTTAATTTGCATATCTCTTACTCTTTCTGAATACTCTTCTACTCTATCCTTCATTAAAAGGTAAGTAGCTCTTGAATCTTTTTCATTTTTTTCAATTTGTACAAACCCCTTTTTTTCTAAAGCAACAGCTAATTTCTTTACATTTTGTCGTGAGCATCCCATAAGCTCTCCAAGCTTAGTCAATGTCACAGTCTCATCTATAGATTCTGCAAGTGCTAAAAGTAACCATTGTTTCATTGTAAGTTCTGGGTCTAACTTGTCACATGCAGTTTGAAGTTTATTTTGCATTACAAATAGATTTGCAAATATAGCTTGTTTCCTACTCTCATCATCCACCACAATTTTTTTCATTAAAGTTTCTATATCCATTTTTTGTCCCTCTCTATATGCTAATCCTCAAACTTTCCATCACTATTTACAAATAGTAATTAGTTACTTTTTATTATAGTAACTAATTACTATTATGTCAATAATTTTATATTTGTTGCTTCTTTATTCATTATATCACGGAATTTTAATTACAACTTGCTATTGTAATTAGTTATTTTAATTCTTTACTTTACAATCTAAAATGTTGTACAATTTTTTTGTGTAAACACAGTAATATTGTTATTATTTAGGTTATAGATTGCCTTTTTCTCAATACTTTGTTTAATCAAATAATATGTTATTATATTCTTTTCTTTCATATTTTCCACAGTACATCATAAATATAATTTCCAAAAAATGTATTGAATATACATATTATAATATATATTAATTACTATCACTTTCTCATATTGATGACAAATACACTAATTTAATAGTTATATTGCATATGAATCATTCAAAAAAATATGTATGTTATATATGAATAGTAAAATACACCTGTATTTTCTATAATCATAATGTAAGTTTTGATTTTTCATAGAACAATTATCATATATAAAAAGGGTTCTTAAGAACCCTTTTTATATATTTATATTTTATGAGTATAATTTAACTCATATTTAAACTATTTGCATTAAATACATTTTAAGTTATATTAATTTTTTAAAATCTACTCTAAAACATATTTTCTGTACTTATTAAACTCTATATCACTACATTCAACATCTAAAACGGTTCCTTCTTCG
The DNA here is from genome assembly GCF_020657835.1 of Clostridioides sp. ZZV14-6387. NCBI lineage: Bacteria > Bacillati > Bacillota > Clostridia > Peptostreptococcales > Peptostreptococcaceae > Clostridioides > Clostridioides sp. ZZV14-6387. Next base: position 41,271 of record NZ_JAGWCW010000003.1, on the reverse strand, counting down.
GTATATTCTGTACTTATTATGCTTGCATTATCATTAAAATAAGATGCTATATAACCCTCACTGTATGGGATTAAAATCTTACATCTTATATAATCCTTAAATATACTATCACAAATACATTTTATCATTTTGTCCATATTTATATCTTTTTTTACTGAAACAAAGATTCCATCTATATCGTCTACAATATTATTTAAAACTTCTTCACCTATTAAATCAACTTTATTATATACATTTATCATAGGTATACAATCAGCACCTATCTGTTTTAAAGTATCTTCAGTTACTTTAATATGATTTTTGTAGCTTGGATTTGAAATATCAACAACATGTAATAATATATCTGCTTCACATGCTTCTTCTAAAGTTGACCTAAATGCCTTTACTAAGTCATGTGGAAGATTGCTTACAAACCCAACAGTATCAGATAATAAAAACTCTTTGTTATTTGAAAGAACTATATTCCTAACAGAAGTCTCTAACGTAGCAAATAGCATATCTTTCTCAAAAACTTTCTTTTCTTCAGAATTTTTAAATGTGTCCACTAATTTATTCATAATTGAAGATTTCCCAGCATTTGTGTACCCAACTAAAGCAACATTTGGGAGATTTGATTTTCTCCTCATACTTCTTTGGGTTTCTCTTTGAAATTTTAAATCATCAAGCTCTTTATTTAGAAAAGTTATCTTTTCTTCTATTCTTCTACGGTCAAGTTCTAACTTTTTCTCACCAGAACCCCTATTTTTAGTACCAACACCACCACTTTGGCGTCCTAAATTTTCATTTGAACCTATAAGCCTTGGTAACATATATTTTAAACTAGCAACTTCTACTTGAAGTTTAGCTTCTCTAGTTTTTGCCCTCTGTGCAAATATATCAAGTATTAATGCTGTCCTATCTATAATTTCGCAATTAAATTTTTCTTCAAGGTTTTTGAGTTGTGATGTAGAAAGTTCATTGTAAAATACTACTATATCTGTATTTTCTTTCTTTATTAAGTCTAATAACTCATCGACTTTACCTGTACCAATGTAATATGCTCTATTGACTTGCTTTGCATTTTGAATTATACTTCCCACAACATCAATATCACATGCTGAACACAAGTTTTTAAGTTCAATCATCAGTTCATTAAAATCCTCAGATTTATTATTTATGTTTAGTCCTACTATTATTCCTTTTTTCGCCATATCCATATTCTCCTTATCTGCTATTTTTATTTAATATATAGCACGAGATTATGGCTCTATAATTAAATTCATTAAGAATTATACCTTTATTTTATCCTTAAATGACACTTCTAATTTAACATTATAATAACCATAATCGTGCATTATTTTCTCAATCTTATAGAAAAAATCACTTTCATACACCCCCTCTCAATTATATTATGTAGTTTTTTCAATAAAAAAACTCCTTACAAATCTAAGTAATACAAACAAGCTACTTATATCATAAGAAGGATTAAAATTCTAAATATATATTAAAAATATGCCAATTTAATTGACTAACATGTAATTATCATATTATATTTAACCCAATTCTTAAATTTAAGTAGTTTTTTACATGATTAATAAAAGTAATAGAAATATACACTTTTATACAATCAACAACTATTAAAATTAAATTTTATTTATAATAAAATTTAAAGAATACGATTAAATATACATTTTGATAACCACCTCCAACATTTTCCTTATTACATAGTATAATAAAATACATACTTTGTAAAGACATAAAATAATAGATAAGACTATACTTATAAAATATAATCTTATCTATTTAGCTTATCTTAATAAATTACATATCTGTTCTAAAACAATTTTTTGTTACATTGCTTCATCTTCTTCAAATTGAGAATTATAAAGATTGGCATAGAATCCGCCTTTCTTTAGAAGTTCCTCATGATTTCCTTGTTCAACTATATCTCCTTCATTCATAACAAGAATCATATCAGCATCACGTATAGTTGATAATCTATGAGCTATAACAAAACTTGTTCTACCTTCCATAAGATTATCCATAGCTTTTTGAATCAATACTTCTGTTCTAGTATCAACAGAACTTGTAGCTTCATCTAATATTAATATTTTAGGGTCAGCTAAAATGGCACGAGCTATAGTCAATAATTGTTTTTGACCTTGAGAAACGTTACTTGCTTCTTCATTTAGTTTCATCTTATATCCATCTGGCAATGTCTTGATAAATCTATGAACATGTGCAGATTTAGCTGCCTCTATAACTTCTTCATCTGTAGCATTTAATTTACCATATCTTATATTCTCCATAATGGAACCACTAAATAACCATGTATCTTGAAGAACCATACCAAACATTTCTCTGAGTTCACTACGATTGAAATCTTTAATATTATGACCATCAATCAGTATTGCACCACTATTAACATCATAGAACCTCATTAAGAGCTTAACTATTGTAGTTTTACCTGCTCCTGTAGGCCCAACAATGGCAACTTTTTGGCCTGGTTTAACATTTACAGAAAAATCATTTATTATAGTCTTGTTTGAATTATATCCAAAGTTGACATTTTCAAAATCAATTTTGCCTTCTAAACCATCTATTGAAACTGCATTTTCAACAATTTGGTCTTCTTCTTCCTCTTCTAAAAACTCAAATACTCTTTCAGAAGCTGCTGCTGTTGATTGTAGCAAGTTAGCAACCTGTGCAATCTGAGTCATAGGTTGTGTAAAGTTTCTTACATATTGTATAAATGATTGTATGTCCCCAACTTCAATTGTTTTCTTAATCGCAAGCCAACCTCCTAAGATTGAAACCATTACATATCCTAAGTTTCCAATAAACATCATAAGTGGTTGCATTATCCCTGATAAGAATTGAGATTTCCATGCTGAATTATACAAATTATCATTTAATTTATCAAACTCTTCTATTACTTCTTCTTCACGGTTAAATGCTTTTACTATTGTTTGACCACTGTAAGTCTCCTCAACCTGACCATTTACATTTCCTAAATATTCTTGTTGAGACCTAAAGTATTTTTGTGATTTCTTTACTATTCTCGAAATTACAAACATTGATATTGGCAATATTAAAATTGCTACCAATGTCATAATACCACTTATGGATAACATCATTATCAAAACACCTATCATAGTTGTCACTGATGTTATAAGTTGTGTCATACTTTGATTTAAACTTTGGCTTAAAGTATCTATATCATTTGTAATTCTTGATAATATTTCACCATGTGTCTTAGTATCAAAATATTTCATTGGCAATCTATCCAATTTTACTGAAATCTCTTTTCTTAAATTATAGGATACTTTTTGAGAAATTCCACTCATTATAAATCCTTGTACAAAAGAGAATAATGCACTTATCAAGTAAAGGCAAAGTAAAAATACTAAGATTTTTCCAATTGCATTAAAATCTATACCTACATTACCTCCAGAAACTTTGCTCACTAATCCTTCAAATATCTTTGTAGTTGCCTTACCTAAGATTTTTGGACCTACTATGGAAAATGATGCACTTCCAATAGCAAATACAATTACCAAAATTATTGATATTTTAAATTTAGATAAATAAGCAATTAGTTTTCGCATAGTTCCTTTAAAATCATTTGCTTTTTGACCTGCTCCCATAGATTTTCCCATAGGGCCTCTTCCCATTCTACTCATTATCTAGCTCCTCCTTTGAAAGTTGTGATAAAGCTATTTGCTCATAAACTTCGCAATTTTTTAGAAGCTCTTTATGTGTTCCTATTCCAACTATTTTTCCTTCATTTAGAACAACTATTTGTTCTGCATGTAGGATTGTGCTAATTCTTTGTGCAACTATTAGTACTGTACTTTCAGCAGTTTGCGATTTTAAAGCCTTACGAAGAGCTGCATCAGTCTTTAAGTCAAGAGCTGAAAAACTATCATCAAATATATACACTTCTGGATTTTTTGCTATTGCTCTTGCTATAGAAAGTCTTTGTTTTTGACCTCCAGATACGTTTGTTCCACCTTGAGAAATTTCAGTTTTGAAAGCTTCTGGTTTAGAATCAATAAATTCTGTAGCTTGAGCTATTTCAGCTGCAGTTCTCATTTCTTCATCTGTTGCGTCTTTTCTACCATATTTTAAGTTGGACTCTATAGTACCAGAGAATAATATTCCTTTTTGAGGTACATACCCAATTTTCTCTCTTAAGTCATGTTGAGAAACATTTTTTATATTAACTCCATCAAATAATATTTCTCCTTCTGTAACATCAAAGAAACGAGGAATTAAGTTTATAAGAGTCGACTTACCACTACCAGTACTTCCTATAAATGCAGTTGTTTCTCCTGGTTTTGCTGTAAAAGATATATCTGTCAATATAGGTTCTTCTGCATCTGGATACATAAATGAAACATTTTTAAATTCAACAAGACCTTTTTTATCTTCTTTAAATTCTTGCACTTCTGTTTTTTGAGGGTCTTTAATACTTATATCTGATACTATTACTTCATCTATACGTGTAGCTGAAACAGATGCTCTTGGAAGCATAATAGATACCATTGATATCATCAAGAATGACATTATTATCTGCATTGTATATTGTATAAATGCCATCATATCTCCAACTTGCATTGCCCCAGAATCAACACTATATGCACCTCTCCAAACTATAAGAACTGTGATAAGGTTCATTATAAGCATCATAGCAGGCATCATACATGTCATAACTCTATTTACAAAAAGATTTGTTTTAGTTAAATTTGTATTTGCTTCATCAAATCTTTCTTCTTCATGTTTTTCAGTACTAAAAGCTCTAATGACTGGTATACCAGTTATTATTTCACGGCTGACTAAGTTTAACTTATCAACAAGCTTTTGAACTAGTTTAAACTTAGGCATAACCACTGAGAATAATACTACTATTAATGATAAAATAGCAACTACTGCTACTGCTATAATCCATGCCATTGAAGTATTTGTATTTAGAACTTTTATTATTCCACCTATAGCCATTATAGGTGCATAGAATACTATTCTAAGTAACATAACCATCAACATTTGAATTTGTTGAATATCATTTGTACTACGAGTAATTAATGAAGCTGTAGAAAATTCATTCATCTCAGTATTTGAGAATGACATAACTTTTCTAAAAACTCCACTTCTTAGATTTCTACCAACACTTGCTGCTACTCTTGCTGCTAAGAATCCTACTGTTATTGTAGCTACCATACTAACCATAGCTATACCAAGCATTTTAGCACCAGTAAGTAATATATAATTATTTTGAGTTTTTTCTGTATCAATACCTATTTTCTCATACTCTGCCTTTACATATGATACCGAACTTTGTGTTATCATACTTTCTGGCATACCTTCAAAACCTTTACTCATCTCTTTAGTTAATGTTTCTAATTGCTCTTTTGGCATTGCAGATAACAACTTAAACATATCGATATCTCCACCTTGAGTAGCTTGTGGTGGAAGTTGGCTCATTAGTTGAGCTTTCATCGCTTTTACTTCTTTACTATCACCTTCAAGTCCTGCTACTATTAAAATGGCTTTACCAAAGATAGAATTTAAATCATCTATAGTATCTTCATCTTTAGTATTTAACTCATAAAGAGATTCATCTTTTAGACCTGGATACTTATCTTTATACTTGCTATAATCTTCTTTATTCAATAAAGTATAGTTATCTAATACTTTATCCTTACTACTTTTATCCATGAATAAAGTAATTTTATCTAACTCTCCCTTTCTAATCACAGATGGAACAGAGTTTTCTACTCCACCTTGTTGTATACCTATATTTACTATATTGGATGTGTATTCTGGTAAAGAAAGGTCACATACTGCTTGAACTACCAATAGACATACTATTACCACTATTGATAATGCTGACTTCTTTAAATATTTAATTAATTTAAACATACATTTCTTCCCTTCTGTAATATTAATTAGTCTAATGACATTAAATTGAAAAATATTATTTTAAAATTTAAAAATATTTTTCATCCTCATGTTTATGACATCCTGCTTTTAAATTATCTCTTACTTGCATTAGGAGTCTTCTAAGTACTATCTTTTCTTCTTCACTAAATCCTAAAAAGAATTCTCTTTCTAATTCCTGATTAAATTCTTCAACTTTATTACATGTTTCTAAACCTTTATCTGTCAAAAAAATTCTAGACACTCTTTGGTCCTTCTCATCTTGTTTTCTTTCTACGAGTCCAGCTTTTTCCATTCTTTTTATCATAACTGTAGTAGTAGATGCTTTTACTTTTCTTTTATCTGCTAATTCTTTTTGACTTTGCCCATTCTTCATCTTTAGTGAAAAAAGTATTTGTGGCTGACCATGATATAAGCCTAATTTATCAAAATAAAAATGAGTTCTTATAAAATATATTCGCATTAATTGCAAGAAAACATCATTCAATTTTTCTTCAGAATTATTATTCATACTTCCCCTCCTTATTTTTATATTACTTAGTCGGCTAAGTGTTATTCTACTATATCATATACTTTTTTTCAATATATTTATAAAAAATTCATATAAATTTCATTTATTAAATGTTTTCGTATAGTTTAGTTATAATTTTAATAATTAATAGTAAGTTTTTTAATTAGCTAGCTACTTATAATTTTTTTTATTAGAAAGCTTAAAATAAACCTTTTCATATATTTTCAAATAAAAAAGTTGTTCCAAAATAAACTTGAAACAACATTTTATTTAACACTGTATTATTGCTTATATACTACTATAATATTTTATTTGTCTTCATACCCATTTACAACAGTATCTAATTTTCCGGTTTCTGGTGATATTATTAGACCATGTACAATAATTCCTTCAGGAATCAAAGGGTGTCCTTTTATTAAATTAATACTATCTTTTACAGATTCTTCCGCAGAATCAAATCCATGTAACCATTGCTTGGTATCAATTCCAGCACTACGAAGTGTAAGTATTACATCTTTAGATATCCCTCTATCTAAAATTTTGCTAAGTAGTTTATCTGTGTCAACATTACACATACCACATCCATGATGCCCTACAACTATAACCTCATCTACATCAAACTCATAAATTGCAACTAAAATACTTCTCATAATACTGCCAAACGGATGCATTATAGTAGCTCCTGCATTTTTTATTAGTTTTACATCTCCATTTTTTAAATTCATAGCTTTAGGCAAAAGTTCAGTTAATCTTGTGTCCATACAAGATAAAACTACTATTTTTTTATTTGGATGTTTTGATGTAGCATACTTTTCGTATTCTTTGTTCTCTACAAATGATTTATTATAGTCTAATATTTCTTCTAATTTTCTCATATGTACTCTCACTCTCTTTAAATTTTTTTATTATTATATCATTATTGAACTACAATATATATACATATAATGTAATTTATAGGGTATTAAATATTTTTATAAAATTATCACTCTTAGATAAGATTACATATAACTTATATTTCTAAAGAATTGTATACTTATCTTTTTATTATTAAAACTAACACCATATATTTCCATTATTTATTTAATTATATATTTTTATTATCCATTTAATTATATATTTTTATTAAATCCTATTGTATACATTCTCATCTATTATAATCACTTTTCTATTTTATATCTATTTATTATATTTAAAAATACCAAATCTACTAACATAATAGTCATATTTCAAATACTTATCAAAAAATTTTTACATATTTCAATCATCTAACATTGTCAAATACAAAATTATTCAAATTTTCAAAATATATTCTACATATATAATATGTAATTATAATAAAAAATGCTATAATTAACATATTATTAATTCGTTTTATTATTGTAGTACGGGTATGAAATTATGAAAAATATTTGTCTAATTAAAAATGTAATTTATCCATATTTGTTTATTGTAGATACAGACTATGCAAAATAAATAGCATATATTTCAGTTTAAAAACATATATAGTCTATATTCAGACTAAAAAAGTATAAATAGTCTATATAAAACAACTTAAACTATGAATATAATCTAAGGTGGAGGGATAATAATTGGCAAATATAGGAAAAATAATAGGAGATAGAATAAAAGTCTATAGAACAAAAATGGGATATAGTCAAGAATTTCTAGCAGAAAAAGCAGGTTTACATACAACATATATTGGTCAGATTGAGAGAGCTGAAACAAATACATCCATCAATATTATAATGAAAATCGCTACTGCTTTGAATATACCACTTGAATTGTTATTTGCAAATATTATTACAGCAGAAGGCATTGATAACTCTATACCTTTGGAATGTTATGAAATGATTAATAAATTAACTGAAAAGGAACAAGCCGCAATGTTAGAGTTAATAAAATGCATTATTAAATACAAAGAAATATAAGTGAGGAAAGTAATGACAGTAATGAATTGTATAGGTAAAAGACTTAAAGAAGAACGTAAAAAAGCGAATTTAACTTCAAAAGAGTTTGCAAATATGGTTGGAGTATCACCTTGGTATATAAATCAAATAGAAAGTGGTAAGAAGAATCCAAGTCTTAAAACATTCATAAAATTTGTAAGTGTATTAAATATCTCTGCAGATACTCTTATAAAAGATATTACTCCCATTGGAAAGACATATTTAGAAAATGATATAAATGAAGTGTTAAAAGACTTAAATTCGAGAGAGCTAAATCTGATATTGCAGATTATAGATATAGTAAAAAAGAATAGAATATAGATTCTTTATATTTTATATAAACAAAAAGGTTATTTGAAATAAATAACCTTTTTTTGTCTTTTTGTGTTAACATTGTCTTATAGTGCTAATTAGCACTATTAGACCATGTTCTATGGCCTTATTTTAATATAAAACGATTGGAGATAGGCTATGATTGTGATTGAAGGTAGCGATAAATTTAAGATTGCAAAAGAATATATTGATGTAGAATATACTCTTTTTAGCAAAATCAATTTTAGGTATGAAAAGTTGAAATTTAAAGATAACACTGAATTAGAAAAAATCAAGATGTTTAAATATAAAAATGACTACATACTTAATAAGTTAAACCTTATTTTGGGAAATGAGCTTTGCTCTTATAAAAAACAGATAATTAGAGAAACTGTAGATACTCTAAGATTGACAGAACTTTTTTCAAGTGACAATATAGAAGATATTAAATTCATAAAAGACGATATAGAAAAATTAGAAATTAGCATAGAAAAAGTTGTGAAATTTAAACGTCGAAAAAACAGAAATTATGTTTGTTGTTACTGTCCTGATATGTATAGAGATGTAAAACTAGATAAAGAATCCATCAATAAAATATATAGTAGAAAAATAAAAATTGAAAAAGAAGTTAATATTTTTGAAGATGAAGATATTATAATAAACAAAAAAGTATTTAAATTCCCAAAATCTTGGACTAAGAATATGCAAAAATATTGGTTAAATGAAAATAAGTATCCTGTACATTCTAGTGTAATAGATGATGATAGATACAAATGTTGTAATGTACAATACTCAAAAAACAGAGTAATACTCTTGTATTACATATATAATTTATAGTGTTTTAATGGCATATTTCAAATATGCCATAGTTGATTTATAAGATATTACTTTTCACGTTTTTAAATCATTTAATACTATTATGTAATAAACTAAGTACTGAATTCAACTCTTTAAATGATATTTGCCCTGGCGCTGAACTATTCTTAGAAGCTCCAAAAGTCAATGCAGAACCGAATATTTCCCCACATAATCGACTTATAACTCCAATTCCTGACATGGACATTGTTATGATTGGTCTATCTGCATAAACTCTAGCCATTTCATTTGTAGCTTCAAGTAACACTAGCACATCGTTTTTATTTTGTGGCATAACAGCTATTTTAGGCAGATCTGCTCCTAGCTCTTGCATTCTACATAAACGAGATATAATTTCTTCTTTTTTTGGTGTTTTATAAAAGTCATGATTAGAGATGATTACTTTCACTCCATTTTTATGAGCAAAACCAACCATTTCATCTACAATTTCATCTCCTATAAATAACTCTACATCTATTAAATCTACCAAACCAGTATTAGAAATCTCTTTATTCAATGTAATATAATAATCTTTTGATATTGATTTTTCTCCCCCTTCCTCTACATTTCTAAATGTAAATAATAAAGGTATATCAGATATGTAACTTTTTAATTCATAAAGTATATCCTTAACTTCCTGAATATTTTCCACATTCTCAAAAAAATCAACACGCCATTCTATAATATCCAAACAAGTTTCTTTTAATAATTTAACCTCTTTTATAATATCTTCTTTGTTTTTCCCTATAACTGGTACACAAATCTTAGGTATGCCTTCTCCTATATTGATATTTTTTACTTGAACTATCTTATTCATACTCTCCTCCATGCATAAAAATCCTGTAGGATTTTAGATTCTCTTTTTTCCACAACTTTATTATACAGTAAAAATGATATACATTATATATAATAAATCTCATATATTAAGTATATTTAAAGTTAAATTTACTGTGATACTTTATAATATTCATAATATTCTTTAAATTGTATTTTATATAATATATATTATTCTCGATGTTGATAGAATTAATCTACAAATTATGGTATAATTATGTAGAAATAACTCGAATTTCATTACTTATGAAGGGATTGAATATCAATGAACCTAAATCATTTGCATTACTTCAGAGTTTTAGCTAAAGTTGAGCATTATACAAAAGCAGCTACTCAATTATCTATAACTCAACCAAGCTTAAGTCATGCTATATCAGCTCTTGAAAAAGAATTGGGTACTTTTTTATTTGAAAAGCAAGGCAGAAATGTTCGTCTTACTAAATATGGTAAATTTTTTCTAACCTATGTTGATAAAGCATTAGGTGAATTGGAAAGAGGAGAAAAAAAACTTAGAGAATATACTAGTATATCAAAAGGTGTTGTAGACCTAGGATTTATTTACACATTAGGTGCTCACTTCATTCCAAATATAATTGGCACTTTTTTAGAAAAAGAGTCAAATAAAAATATCTCATTTTCATTTGGTCAAGGTACTACAAAGAAGATTATACAAGGTCTAAAGGATGAGAAATTTGATTTGGCATTTTGTTCTTTTGTTCCAAATGAATCCAATATAGATTTTACAGCTATACTTCAAGAAGAATTGGTTGTAATAGTACCATATAGCCATCCTTTAGCATCAAATGATAGTGTAGATTTAAAGGATACAGAAAATTATCCGTTTATATTCTTCAGCGAAGATAGTGGGATTAGACCAATCATTGATAATCTATTTGAAAAGGTCAATGTAAAACCTCAAATTATCTGTGAGACAGAAGAAGATACTGCCGTTGCAGGACTAGTCTCCATTAATTATGGAATAGCTGTCGTTCCAAATATCTTTGCACTTAAATACTTTAATGTAAAAATTTTATCCATAGCAAACCCTATCCATGAAAGATACATATACTTAGCTACAATGAAGAATAAATATTTAACGCCTGCCGTTAGTGAATTTAAGAATTTTGTTATTGATTATAGCAAAACCAATAATTTAATAGATATAAACTAAGAAACGAACTAGAAAAGGGATTGTATCATATACTATGACACAATCCCAGGTAAATTTTAAAATTTATTAAAAATAGTCTGAGAAGTATGGATTTTCACGTTCAATAAGATTTTCTAATAAACAGACTATATCTTTATCACAAATAATCCGTTTTATTTTATGAAGATACGTTGGTCTTTTATAGCCAAGTAACATAGTTGTAAGTGTTTGTATATCAAGCATTAAATCAACCTTATTACCACCAACAGTTAAGATACCTTTCCCATCTTTAGAAACATTTAGTGTAAATACTCCTGTATTCCAATCTAGTAAAGGGTCTTTCAACTGAAAAACTAATTTTACATCACTTTCTTGTCTCTTAAATGGGTATTGACTTATAAATTGTTCTATGTCAACAATTCTTCCCATAAAATATGGTTTTATATTTTCTTCAATATCTCCATCTTCAAGTAAAAATGCCAATGGTTCATCTGTATATGTATTGCCAACTACTTTATTTATCATTGAAAAGTGAGCACTTATAAAATTCCATAATCCTGTACGTGCTTCTTCTTCTACAAATACCATCTCTTTAATATAGAATATTTCTTCAGAAATCCAATACAATACATAACCTTGTGCGTTATGATTTTTATCATAATAAATAGCACAAGTCAGTTCTTCTAAATCCCAACGCCAGTATTCTTCCCAAGCTAGTTCACTTCTAATCATGCACGCATGGTTCATTTTAGAAAAACGTTCATAGACACTTCGTATATCTTTATGTTCTATGCTTGCACGTTTAACTTCTCCTGAAACAACTTTTGTTTTTGGTAATTGAGTATCCTTAATTTCAAAAGATATTTTATCGGATATTATTTCCCATCCCTTACGACGATAGTATGGAATTGAATATGGAAATAAGTAAGATATAGATTGTTTTCTTTCTCGCATATCTGCTAATGCTTGTCTCATTAATTTATCCATAAGACCTAGATTAGAATATTCTGGATATGTTCCAACACCAGTGAGACCACCCATATCATATTCTTTACCAAATATGTTGATTTTAAATGGATAAACGGCTATTTGAGATACTAGTTTATCTTCATCAAACCAACCAAGCACATCGGCTTGTCTTAATACAGGTAATTTAGCAAGTGTTATTTCTCTTTCTTCCCAACCAACTTGTTGTAAATCATGGTTTGTCACTTGAAATACATAACGTAACAATTGATTGAATTCTTGTAAATGCTTAGTTTCTACATTCTTCATTTCGAGTCTCTCTAGTCGACTCATAATAAAACCTCCTAAAAATAAGTACATATAAATACTATCTATTTACTTAACATAGATAATAAGTTTATACAAATACTAAGTTAATATTTATATAATCATAATTCTACCATACACAAGATATTATAGTCAAATTACTATTAAAAATTAAGTATCTCTAAGATACTCGTATAATTCAAATTAAAAATTATTTTTTATTTAATCTATACTAAGTGGTTGCAAGTTTTATGGTCTTGATATATAATCAATTAAATATACAATTGTTATAAAATGTTATATAGTCAAAAGTCTGTTTTTAAATATCAAATATATGGATTTAAATTTAAATATAAATGCTATTTAAGGAGTGATTCTGTGAAGAGATGTATTGCAATAACGGAATAGTCAAACATAACATATTATAAAGGAGAGATTTAAACATGACTATTCCAAATTCAAATAAAATATACCCAAGAAGTAATGATTATCAAACTGTATACCTTAAAAATATAATCACAAAAGAAAATATAGAAGTTGGAGATTATACAATATATAATGACTTTTATAATGACCCAAGAGATTTTGAGAAAAACAATGTATTATATCATTACCCAATAAATAACGATAAATTAATAATTGGTAAGTTTTGCTCAATAGCATGTAATTCAAAATTTTTAATGACTAGTGGAAATCATACAATGAAATCACAGTCTACTTATACCTTTCCTATCTTTTATGAAGAATGGGGCTTAGATGTCTGCCATATAAAAGATGCATGGGACAATAAAGGCGATATTGTAATTGGAAATGATGTATGGATAGGATATGATTCCATAATTATGTCAGGAGTACATATTGGTGATGGTGCAATTATTGGAACAAGAGCAGTAGTTACTAATGATGTTCCACCATATTCTATTGTTGGAGGCATACCTGCAAAAGTCATAAAAAAAAGATTTAGTGATGATACAATTTCAAAGTTATTAGAAATTAAATGGTGGAATTGGCCATACAAAAAAATTCAATCAAATATTGATTATATCCAATCAGGAGATATTGATAAATTAGTTTAATATTTGATGACTATTTATATTAAACTTAATTTTAGTTATTATCTTTATAAGAGATTATTTAGAGCTATTGTATTGCCTTTAATACATAAAAAAATAAAATAGTATTAAAATTCATAATCAAAAAGTAAAGTAACTTTATACAAGGTTACTTTACTTTTTATTACCTATAAAAGATTTAATTTTTCTAATGTTGTTATTATATTTCTTCCTTCCCTAACCCCATCTATTATTCTTCTAGCAATTTTGCTATCTCCTATGTTTAAAATTTCCACATTTCTTGGTTCAAAATACTCCTTTAAATCACTTAAAATTGAATTATTAGAACTCATACCTAAACATATAAATCCGTAATCAAAATCTAGTAAAAATTCTTCTTCATCTTTCTTTACTTTAAAAGTATTTTTCCCAACTTCTAATAATCGTGTATTTGTATATACATCAACATTGTAATCTTTTAGCATTTTATCCATTGTCACCTTTGTTATAGGGTCTAAATCTTTTCCTACTACTGGCAACATCTCAACTATACAAGTTTTAGCCTTATTTTCTGAAAAGAATTCTACAACATCTAATCCAACAGCTCCTCCTCCTATAACAACTACTTTCTTAGCTCTCAAATCTTCCGTTTTGAAAGATTCTATATCATCAAATAGTTTGAATATGGAACTTACATTTTCTCCTTCTCTATCTATTCTATCCAATAAGCCAGTTATTGGAGGAATCAATGGTCTTGAGCCTGTAGCATTTACAATTATGTCAGGCTTTAAATTTTCCAAAAACTTAATATCAGCTTTTGTATTTCTAAATATAATTAAATTTTTTAATTTATTAACTCTTTGTGTCAAGTACTTTGGAAAATCGTGTATTCTCATTTTATCTGGAAAAGTCGATATTACTTTAGCAAGTCCTCCTATCTCTTCTTTTTCTTCTACTAGAAATACATTACATCCCACTTCTGCTGCTGTGGCTGCTGCTTCAAGACCAGCAGTTCCTCCTCCTATAATAACTACATTTGTTTTTTTGTTTACCTTCCTTTGTGTATATTCTTCTCCATTTATTAAATCGGGATTTACTGTACATCTAATAGGTCTATTGGAGCCAATCCTATTACCTGCACATCCTATATTACATGAAATACACTTTCTTATTGAATCTTCTTTTCCATTTTGTACTTTTTCAACCCAATTAGAATCAGCTATGAGACCTCTACCAATACCTATAAAATCTGCTTCACCATTTTCAAGTATTTTTGATGCTATTTCTGGATTTCGTATATTTCCCGTTACTATAGTTGGTCTACCAAATTTTTCTTTAACTGCTTTAGATATGTATGAACGCCATCCATCTTCCAGTGTCATCTTATCTATTTGAAATTGTATAGAATCATTTAATGCTACTGATACATTGTATATATCCACTTCTTCATCTAAATATTCTAGAACTTTTAGAGTATCAGCCAGAGTATTTCCTTCTTCCATAAATTCATCAGCACTTATTCTTAAAGATATTGGAAATAATGGACCTACCTCTTCTCTAACTTTATCAATCACTAGTTTTGCAAATCTACTTCTATTTTCAATATTTCCACCAAAGTCATCAGTACGCTTATTATAAATTGGAGATAAAAATTGACTTATTAAGTATGAATGACCTGCATGTATCTCAACTGCATCAAAACCTGCTATTTGAGCCCTCTTAGCTGCTTCTCCATATTTTTTTGCGATATTTAAAATTTCTTCTATATCTAGTTCTCTAGGAATTGCTCCTCCTTTTTTTGAAGGTACATTTGAAGAAGATACAGGAACTAAACCATCTATCCTATCTGGCATAGCAGAAGCTCCTGAATGATTAATTTGTATTGCTACACATGTGTTATACTTATGTATGGTCTCTGTTAATTTATATAAAGCAGGTATATATCTATCATGGTCTATTCTTATCTGTGTTGTTCCATTAGAACCTAAAGGGAAATCCACACAAGCATTTTCTACTATTATAAGCCCTGTTCCCCCTTTTGCTCTTTGTTCATAATATTTGATATGTTCATCTTTAAATTCTCCACTTTCACCACCAAAATTTGTCCCCATTGGTGGCATAACTATTCTATTTTTTACATTCATCCTTTTTATAGTTAATGACTCAAAGATATTTTGATATTTTTTCATTTCTATTCCTCCACACATTTTATATTTGTAATTTTTATAAATTAAATTTATGTATTTATTATAATGCTAAGAAATATATTAAACCAGTGCATGTTTTAATCATTATTAATAGATATTTTCTATGAATCATCCTTATATCTTCTTACAAAAAAATCATGCTACATTAATAGTAAATGGCTATTAATGTAGCATGATTTTTTCAATCTAGACAATTTTAGCATTTTACTTATCAATCAATATGTATTGATAGGTAAAAGCTACAACCTTCTATATTCTTCTCTTTTTAATTTTTGATTACTTAGATAGTAATCAATCTCATCAATTAAACGCTGCTTATCATCAGGTAATATACCTTTTAAGTTAACATAGTTAGATGCATGATTACTTCTAAATACAATTTTTTCACTGGCATCTATATTTTTTATCATCTCTTTAATTTCTTGTAATACAGCTTTATCTTCCAATATTGTAAATTCTCCTGCCTGAAGTAAATCATAAAGTTCAGTATTAGGTTCTACCATTAAACTAAGTACACCAACATAGTCTGGAGAAATTGCTCCTAACATTTTTCCAGTGTCAACTGCATGCTGATGTGTTTTTTTAGTTCCTCCAATACCTGCTATTACTGTAGATGATAATTTGATACCACTTTTTTTAACTTTTTTACCAACTTTTATTAATTGTTCACTATTAAATCCTTTTTTAATATCTTCTAATACATCATCATTTCCACTTTCAAGTCCTAAATAAATCATCTTAACACCAAGTTCTCTTAACTCTTTAAGTTCAGCATCAGATTTTTTCTCTATAGATTTAGGTGAGCCATATAAAGTAATTCTTTCACATTCTGGAAAAACTTCTTTTACATATAAGATTATATCTCTCAATTTCTCCATTGGTATTATCAATGCATCTCCATCTGCTAAAAATATTCTTTCTACATGTCTATAATGTCTTCTAAATATATCAATTTCATTTTTTATTACTTCTAATGGCTTTATTTTAAATTTTTTTGACTTGTACATGCTACAAAATGTACATTTGTTGTGAGAACATCCTAGTGTGACTTGTATTATAAGACTATAAGCCTCACTTGGTGGTCTATACAGTGGCATATCATATTCCATATTAAAATCCCCCTTGTAATCGAATCTTCATTCTATTATATTATTAATATTTAATTAAAATAATACTTTATATAATTATAGACTTTAAATTTTAATTTAAGATATATTCTTTAAAAATTTAATAATACTATTAGCAGTAATATTAAGTTGCTTTTCTTGACTTATAATAGCATCGTTATCTCCTTTTTGTTTTCCATAATCTCCAAATTGTGCATGATTTCCACCTTCAATTTCAACATAAGTTGTATCATCAGGAAGTTTTTGTTTTGATTCTACAAGACTTTTAAAATTGACTACACCATCTTTACTTCCCCATATAGATATAACTTTTTTGCCTAGCTGTTTCAACTCATCACCCATTGGATAAGAAGATAAAAATACAACTCCATCGATTAATTTATTATCACGTGCAAAATTTGCTGCTGCAACTCCTCCTAACGAATGGCCTCCTATTACCCAATGCTCTATATTGTTGTAAGAATCCATAACTTTCTGAGCTTTGTTGGTTCCAAGTAAGGCTATATTAAGTGGCATCTTTACAATTACTACCTCATATCCACTTTCTGCTATTTTTCTAGCAAGTGGTGCATAAGATTCTATTTCTACTTTAGCCCCTGGATAGAAAATTAAACCTTTTGAAACTTTTCTTCCTTTTGGTGTAAATGAAATATTTCCATTTACAGTTACCTCTACTTTACTATTACTAACCAAAGCTTCTTTTGCTAGTTTTTGAGGTTCATATGTTTTATTTATCCATATGAAAAAACCAAGTAAAATCAATACAAATAGTATACCTATTCCCTTGAATATTTTATTCTTTATATTAAGTTTTTTATTATTATTATTTTTATCATCTTTGTTTTCAACCTCATCATAAAGTAAAGGTCTCTCAAGTTCCATAGTTATACTAAATGTATCATATTTCTTATTACGCTTTACCTTTACATCTTTACTCATAAATCTAACCCCCATAATATTTGAATACTATTATAGTTTATCCTAAGTAAATTGTTTTTTCAACCAATGAAAAAAATCAATATTTTAACTATTTTCATACAAAATTCATAAATATATGTTTTTTGCTTTTTATATACTATTTTTTTAATCTTATATAAAATAAATAGTCATATACTTTATTCTAAATATATGACTATTTCATGGTTTAATTAAATCAATATCTATGCTATTTCTTCTATTGAAACTCTAGTGATATCACTTATTCTATACATTTCGTTGACACCATTTAAAGTCTGTAGCAAATTTAGACAAATTATTTTGTCACCTATATTCTTAGAATTTTTAATACTTTCTAAAATTATCATTCTTCCTTCATCATACTTATCTACACTGTAATTTGAAATATAATTAGTATCTCTCAATATTTTTTCTATATCTTCATCTTTAATTTTATTCTTATTAATATTTATATATAGATTATACATATTACTTATTAGTAATCTCTGATTTTCTAAAAAATCTTCTTGATATTTATCTTTATATATAGCATTTATCAACATAATTCTATCTTCAATAAGTGATGGTACCAATAATAAATTCTTTATGTAATAAGTATTAGTCACATTTTCTATAGAATTATTGACTTCATCAATTATATTTTTAACTATTCCTTTATACATGTCTATGACATGTTGATAACCAGTTTTAGCATCATATGGTAATATAAACTTATTTACTATTAATGCAATAATGGCTCCTAATGCCACATATGAAATCCTACTTATGGTTAAAACATTAGGGTCTCCCATAACTACTGCTGAGCCAAGAGCTGAAACAGTTACACACATCATTAATTTCCTGTAATCAACTACATAAGAGTTTATATATCCTGCTAAGAGAACTATTAATGACCTTAATGTACTATCTTTTATTATTGAAAATGAAACAATAAATATTATAGCTCCCACAAGTGTACCTTCTATTCTTTTTCTGGACCTTTGAATGCAATTTTCTGCATAAGGTTGTGTTAATGAGAACACAGTTAACATTATCCATCTCCCATCTCTTAAATGGAAATAGTCCATAATAAATCCAGCTATAGATGTAGCTAAAGCAATCTTTACTGCATAAGAAAATCTTATAGAGTTTAAATTGAAGTTTTTCTTGTATATTGATAGTCTTTTAAATTCCTTTGGTATCTTTGATTTTCTTTCAGCCTTTTTTTCATCTCTTGTTTTTACTTTTTTATAATCTAATAAAAATTCATATAAATTTTCTAACACATTATAAATTTCTTTTAAATTTATATTTTTAGTATCTTGAGCAATAACATAATCTCTAAATCCTAATATTTCTTTATCACTTATTGTATCTTTATTTTCTAAGCACATTTTAATATAGTTTACTTCTTTAAACCCTACAGTTAATACGTCTGCTTTACTATTGGTGTTACTTTCTTCTATAATATTTTTTATATCTTCATCCTCAAATTCTTTACTATCTGTCTTATATCTGTCCAGTATTAAATTTATTCTTTCTAATGAAAATAAAATATTTATTATGTCTATTCCTTTAATACTTATATAAAAGTCATCTTTTCTGTTATCAAAAATAACCATTTTAAGACTTTTGGATATAGAGTTTATTCTATAATTACAACTATCCATTTTTCTAATATGAGATTTATTTATAGAATTATCATCATTAATAATATTTTTTAAAAGACTAATTTTTTCTAACAGTTCATCACATATAGATATTAGTTCCTTATCACCAACGTTTTTCATTCTATTTCTGTTCATAACAAACTGGGCAATCATTATTGTAACTGCGCCAATAGCTAAAGCTGACAATCTCATAGGAAGTTCACTTATTCCTACAGGTATACTTACCATAAATATATACATTAGACCAAAAGGTACATATACTGCTCTTTTTAGGTCATAACTAAACACATATCCTATTATAAATAATGCTATAAAATTTAATAAAATTCCTAAATACATATTTTGTACCGCAAAAAATGATAATACTCCTAAAATTATATTTATTGCTAAATATTTTAGTAAATTTTTAATTGGAGAAATGGTTAAATCTCTTTCTAATAGTGTCAACATAGCCGTTACTATACCTACGCCTATTAGTGTATTCTTACTTCCAAATAAATATATAAATACAGAAATAAATGCTATTATAAAAATAAACATTTTTGTTTTTGATATTACCAGTTTTTTTGTCATCATATCCCCCCTAAAAATTTCAACAAGACCTATTTTATCACATTTGTTGCCTTATTCAAAATTGTCTTTTTTACGGAAGGATTCTAACTTTTATAATTCATAATATATATATAATTCATAACATCACACACTTTATTATGTATATATACATATAAATTCATATGCTCCCATATGATTTCTCTTTCAAATATTTTTTCAAAAAATAAAAATAACTCTCTTAATAATACTGAAGTTATATCTATTAAAAGAGTTATTTTGTTTATACAATAAATTTATTTGAGTTTTTCTTTACCTAATATATAAGTACCCAACCCCATAAATAAAGCTCCTCCAACAATATTTCCAAGTGTAACAGCTACTAAATTATAAATAGCTCCTCCAATACTAACTGTTTTTATTGCTGATGAAAATAATGAAACACTATAAACTGTCATATTTGCTACACTGTGTTCAAAACCTGATGTTATAAAAGCAAATAAACATAAGAATATCATAATTATTTTTGCACTATCACTATTAGTTCTAAATGAACATAATACTGATACACATACTAGAATATTACATAAAATTCCTCTAAAGAAAAGAGCCATAAACGGCATGGAAGCTTTACTTGCTGCCGTATTCGCAAAAAATTCAGCTACAGGTCCTTTGTCTACTAGACCAGTTCCTACAAATATAAGACCTAAAATCAAAGCTCCAATTAAATTTCCTACCCAACTATATATCCATATCTTTGAAGTATCTTTTATACTTACACCTTTATTTAACATACCAGCAGACATAACCATATTATTACCAGTAAATAGTTCAGTCCCTGTCATTACAACCAAACTAAGTGCTATTGCAAATGATAATCCCATTACTATCTTAGTCATAGGTGAGCCTGCATCAGTTAAAAGTCCTCCAATAGTAAATATTAAAAGTATACCTATTCCTACATAAAGGCCCGCAAATGCAGAAGATACTAAATATTTTACTTTACTCATATTTAATAAATTTACTTTATTTATAGCTGCGTTAGTTAATTTATCCAAAGTTTCTTTATGCATAATTCCCTCTTCCTTCTATTTAATTTTTAATTTACTCAAACATGTATTTTAATTAATTTATTAATATTTAACACCACTCCAGTATATATTTTCATGCATCTTAGTTACTTCTGGAAGTTGAACTCCTTCAAGTGCCCACTTTTTAAACTCCATAAATCCTGTTCTATCAATTATATATCCTATATGCTCTTTTCCTCCTGGAGCATCTTTATCTATATACTTTTCTACATATTTATAAGTATTAAGTATTATCTTTATTATGCTATCCTCATCTGCCCATAAAAGAAAATCTTCTGCTAACCTAGGATTTTTCTTTCCTGTTCTGCCCATTATGGCTAACCTATAGTATTTTTTCTCATCTCTAGTCCATGCATTTGTTGGACAATTAAGCACACATTCTCCACATCCTATACACTTATCTCCATCTCTTACGACCTTATTATTTTCTGTTTTTAATGCTCCAACAGATATTTTAGAACATTTTTTTACACATGCTCCACAATTTACGCATCTATCTTTTTCATATACTGGTAAAGCCATACCAATAATTCCAAAGTCATTCATTCTAGCTTTTATACAATCATTTGGACATCCAGTTAAAGCCACTTTAAAATGTAAATCATTTGGGAATATTGCTTTTTCTATTCTTTTAGCAAATTCAGTTGTATTATATTGCGCTTTTGGACAGACCTTGTTTCCTATACATGCGGCTATATTTCTTGTTCCTGCTGCTGGATACCCTGCATTTTTCTCATTTTGATTTATATTCATTTTTTCAATGACAGGCTGTATAATTTTATTTATTTCTTCCATATCTTCCATATCTATCCCTAATATTTCAAAGCCCTGTCTTGTAGTTATGTGTATCTGACCATTACCATATTCACTTGCAATTTTAGAAACTATAGTTAAACTTTCAGGGTCAATAAGACCACCTGGTACTCTAACTCTTAAAGAAGTTTTATATTTTGTTTTTGTAATTCTATAAGCATTTTTCATTACTTTTTTAGTATTTAAATCTCTTATCACAAATTCCGCCCCCTAATCAATAAGATTTTTAGCATATGAATAATCAAATACTGGTCCATCTAAACATATATAAGTATCATCCATCTTACAGTGTCCACATTTACCTATTCCACAACACATTTTTCTTTCATAAGAAACCCAAATATTCTTTTCATCTAAATCTCTTTTTAAAAATTCTCCTACTGTAAATTTCATCATCATTGGAGGTCCAACTACAATTGCAGAAGTATTATTTATATCTTTTATATCCAATTCTGGTATGTATTTTGTTACTAATCCTACGTTTCCATTATATCCTTCATCCGCTCCATCTACAGTAACTAAGATATCAAGTTTTTCACTCCATCTTTTTAAATCTTCTGCAAATAAAACATCTTTTGGTGATTTAAATCCTACTATTAGTTTAAATTTTTCACATTTTTCTTTATTGTTATAAAAATGTTCAACTATTCCTCTTACAGGAGCTAAAGCACTTCCTCCTGCCACTACTACAATTTCTCTTCCTTCATAAAGAGATACATCAAATCCATTTCCATAAGGTCCTCTTATAAAAAAAGAATCGCCTTCTTTATAATTAAACAACTCACTAGTAACTTTCCCTACATTTCTTATTGTAAAGTCAATATAGTCTTCTCCATACCCTGATACTGATATTGGACTTTCACCATATTTAGGTATAGATATCTCATAGAATTTTCCAGGCAATACACCTTTTGTATCGCAATTTACTCTAAAAGTCCATTCTTTATCAGTGTGTTTAGTTATATCTATTATTTTTGCACTTACTGGTATATATGAATTCATTTATATTTCCTCCTTACTAGTTACTAAATCATTTATTTTTTCTATACATTTTGAAAATGATATGTATTGTGGACAGGCATCATCACATCTTCCACATCCAACACACATATGATATCCAAATCTTTTTTTGAAATCATTTATTTTATGCATAGCTTTAAATCTCATTCTTTCACCTTGTTTTTTTCTAAAAGAATTTCCACCTGCTATATCTGTATATCCATCTACTTGGCATGAAGCCCAAACTCTTCTTCTTTCACCTACGTTTTCATTTTCCTTATAAAAAATATCCTGCATTGTAAAGCATGAACATGTTGGGCATACAAAATTACATCTACCACATCCAATACATCTTGTATCATACTCATCCCATATTGAATTTCCTATCATTTCATTTGAATCAATATTCTCTGGTACATCTACAGAAATTAGATTCTCAGTTACATAATTAACATTAAATTCAGCTGGTTCTCCATTAAATACTTCAAATTCACTATCTTTTATATCTAAATATAGAGTATTTCCTTCTATATTTAGTCCAATTGAATAATTATCAGTTTTATTAGAATCCATACTTACACAAAAACAATTTCTAAAGCTTTCTTTGCATCCTACAAGTACAAACTTTACTTTATCCCTAATGTTTTTATAAAAATAGTCTTTTTCTTCTCCATTATTTAGATATATTTCATCAAGTCTCTTTATTCCATTTATGTCACATGCTCTTAAGAAAATCAAAATTTTCTTATCGTCTAAATCGCTTTCCTTAAACTCTTTTTCAGTAAAATAAAATAAGACTTGATTTATAGGGAGTATCACTTCTTTTGGTGAGAAATTTGCCTTTTGAGCAAACTCCATTTCTTCGAAATCGTTTACCTCTTGGTATCTTATTATGTCAGTATCTGAAAAAGTACCTTTAAATGGTATTAAAACTGGTGCAAATATTTTGTAGTCTTTTTTTAGATGCTTCAGACCTTCATTGAATTTAGATGAATCTAATTTTAATTTCATTTTTATCACCTTTCTTATATTTTAATTTTACTTACTTGTTATCTTGTTTAAATCTTAACACTTTATTTTCTATACTTCTGTGATAATTGTCACAGTTTCAAAAATAAAAAAAAATATTAATAGAGTTTAGTAAACTCTATTAATATTATTTATATTCTTTAATTAAAAATCTAATCATTTAAATACAAGTTTTTCAAAAGATTCTATATCCATGGGTTTTGCAAAGTAATATCCTTGTCCAATATCACAACCTGCATTTTTTAATAAATTCAGTTGACTTTCAGTTTCTATTCCTTCAGCGACAATTATCATATCTAAATCCTTACCTAATTTAATTGTATTCTTTATAATTTTTTCTCCACGTATAGATGTAATCGTCTCATTTAAAAATTCTCTATCAATCTTCAATACATCTATTGATAATTTTTTTAAAAGACTAAGAGAAGAATATCCACTTCCAAAATCATCCATAGATACAATAAATCCAATATCATGTAAATCATTTAATATATCTAAGAGAACACTTATATTAGATAAAAATAAGCTTTCAGTCAACTCAAGTTCAATGAGATATGTAGGTACATTATACTTTTTTATTAAAGACGTCAGACTGGCTACTATATTTCTATTACTTAGATGGATTCTTGAAACGTTCATAGAAATTGGTAACACTTCTAATCCATTTTCTAACCATCTTGCCATTACATTAAATACCTTATCCCAAACATATAGGTCAAGTTTTTCTATAAAACCATTTTTTTCAAATAAAGGAATAAAATCACTAGGAGGAATAATCCCTTTAGTTGGATGCATCCAACGAACAAGAGCTTCTGAGCCTATAATTTCACCTGTTTTTAGATTAAATTTAGGTTGTAAGTAAATTACAAATTCTTCATTCAAGAGTGCATTGTCCATATTATTTTCAATCTCTTTCTCACGCAATATAGAAAGCCTTATTTTATCATCATAAAAAGCTACCTTACTTTTATAATTAGTTTCTATTGTTTGGCAGGCTATCTTAGCCCTGTCAATCATTACATCAATATTGACATCATCTTTATCAATTAAGTATACACCACATTTAAGTATTATATCTATTTTGAATGTTCTTTCTTTATTTTTACTAACTGTTTCAAAAAAATCTATTGCTCTTTTTCTTAAATTTTCTATGGTATTTTTCTTTGTCATTACAATAAATCTATCATCTGATAGTCTTGCATATATCTCGTCCTTAAAAAGGCTCTTTCCTATTTGCTTTGCTATGTACTTTAGAATATTATCCCCAAACTCAAAACCAAACATATCATTTATATACTTAAACTTATCTATATTAATATAATATATAACAAATTTATCTACTCCATATTTCTCAAAAAGCTTATTAGCATCGATTTTAAACTTCAATAAACTTCTTATGCCTGTTACTTCGTCGACATAAGCTACATTTTCTAATTTTTCTACCTGTCTTTTATAATTAAAAATAAATATTGCAGAAATTATGAATACAATAAATGCTACCATTAAAATAAATACCACCATATTATGTTGTATAAAATCTAACATTGTAACTTCATGTTCTAAATATTTTGTACTTCCTGTAACTGCAATTGCCACTTCTTCTTCTGTAACTCTACTAATAGATTTATTAAGTATTGACAATAATGTTGAATTTGTTTTTCCAGAAACACCTATACCAATATCTACAACTTGATTTTCAATGGGCATAAACATAAGACCATCAAATTCGTCAGTATTAATTATATTATTTAATATATAATTACTTCCAATAAATATATCACATTCCCCTTTTTTTATGGCTTCTATACATTTGTTAGCATTTGGATAAAAAATAACATTTTGGTTCGGATAATATTCTTTTACGAATGACTCTATTCCTGTCCATTTTATCATTGCAACCTTAGTTTTTTCATCCATTCTAATAGTTCTTTTTGCTATGCCTAACATAGTAGTTTCAAGATATCCATCAGTAAACATAATATTGTGTTCTAACTCAGTGCTCCGCGACATAAACATGTTTGCACATATGTCTGCCTCACCATTTTCAACCATTTTTAAACCTTCTGAAAAGTTTTCTACTTTTATATATTCAAATTTTAAACCTGAGTTTTTAGAAATTGATTTTAATATATCTATTGATATTCCTTTATAAGAATTTGTATTTTTATCATAAAAAGATAATGGTGATGTATCTGTACCAGATACAACTTTTACTGTAGGATGTTTCTTTATATACTCTTTCTCTTCTAAAGAAAATCCTTCTGAAGCTATTGAAGTATCTTTATAATGTTTATTAAACAAATTACCATCATAATATATATCTTCTCGCTTTATCTCTTTTAATGCATAATTTAAACCATCTAGTATCTTCTTATTACCTTTAGTCGTTGCATAATATATAGGTTCTGATGAAAAGCGTAGAGCTACCTTTGTATTTGGCATATCTCTAATACTACCTGTAAGTAACATATCAATAGTTCCTTTTTCAAGTTCTTTTTGAAGTTCTTTTGAACTTTCAATATATTTATATTTTACAGATATTTTATTTTTTTTACAGTATTCATCAAATACACTCTTAAAATGATTATCTGATACAGTCCCTACCACTTTTCCATCAATTTCTTTTAGATTATTATATGATATGCTATTGTTCCTCTCATTTACATATAATGCTCCATATTCATATCCAAAGTTTAAATCTGTATAATCATAATATTTTTCACGCTCTTCACTCTTTTGCAATGCTCCAAATATATCAATTTTTCCTTCTCTGAGCATTTCTAATCCTTGTCTCCATCCACAAGATATATATTCTAATTCCCAGTTATTTATCTTAGCTATTGCATTAAGATAATCATAGGTATATCCATACAAATTACCATCCTTTGTAACAGAGATTCCATAACTAGGCCAATATCCCACTCTCACTTTTTCTTTATTAGAATCTGCTAAAATCAAGCATGGATTTAACAAAAGTAAAAAAACAACCAAAGTAATAATAAATCTATATTTTTTCTTCATAGTCCCACTCCTTTTATGACTAAATCATATGAAGACAGTTAATTTATTTTTATTTAATTTTATGTAATATCTAATTAAAGTGCATAAACAATCGTTTATATTTGAAAACTTAAATAGAATCATTAAATATAATAAATCTGTCCTTTCCTCGATGTTTTGAATAATAAAGTGCCTTATCTGCTTTTTTATACAACTCAATAAAGGTTATTCCATGATTTGGCATAACAGATATGCCTATACTACAAGAAACTTTATACGACTTATTTTCTCCAGTATAATAATTTCTAAATGCATTACATAACTCAATTGCTTTATTTTCAATGTGTTTTGTATCTTTTATATTTTTCATAAAAACTACAAACTCATCTCCACCAATACGTCCAATTATATCATCTTCTCTAAAAATAGAATTTAATTTTGTTGAAACTTCAACCAAAACTTTATCACCAAAAATATGACCTAGACTGTCATTGATAGATTTAAAATCATCTAAATCAATAATAAAAAATGCATGTACACTGTCTTTTGTACTTTCTAAGCTAATAAATCTCTTTATTAAAATTTCTGTTGTTCCTTTATTATAAATTCCTGTTAAGATGTCACGTTCAGCTTTAAATTTAAGCTCCATCTCGTCTTTTTTCTGCTTGTCTATATCTTTAATATATGCAAACCCTTTAATCTGATTAGATTGAAGTTCTTTAAATAAATGCATTGTGCATAGCTCCCACAAAAGCTCTCCATTATTGTCATATCTACGATATTCCAGTTTTAACTCATTTACTCCTCTGCTATATGAATTCAAAACATTTTCAAGATGAAACATATTTTTAAAATTTTCCTTATCTGAAATAAATATTATATCATCAGCAATATTCTTCATTACATCAGAGTAATTGCCATCAATCCTTAAATTTAAATTATTATTAGAATCTATATTATTTGATATAAGTTTATCTTGAGAAAAATTAACTTCATATATTGCAATTGCTTCAGATAACATAGCTTTTCGATACTGTTCTTCTTGATTATATTGCATTTCAATTTTTTTCTGCTCATTTATATCTTCCAACAATCCTATTGCTTTAATTGACATATCTGTTTCACTAAATATATTAGTTAAAGTCATCCTATTCCATATGTATTCGCCACTAACTTGTTTTATTTTTATCACAGACACTACACTTTCTTCACCTTTTTCGATTTTATTAAAAGATTCCTCAAAAATATCAATAAAGTCATTATGTATTATTTTTGAATTAACAAAATATTCTATTGAGTTTTTGACATTTTTCGTTAATCCATATATTGAAGAAACATCACTAAAATTGTGTATAGACTTCGTTTTAACATCATAGTCGAACACTATATTAGAAGTCTTAAATAAAGCAATCCTAAGCCTTTCTTCATTAATTTTCAAATCTTCTTCTGTTCTTTTTAAATCTGTTATATCAACTAATACACAATAAAAATACTCTTTTCCATCAGAATCTTTTATAAGTTCACACTTATTTACAACCCATACAAAATTTCCATTTTTAGTAATCATCCTATATTCTACTTCAACTACTTTTGACTTCAACAGTTGAAATTCAAACTCTTTCTTTACTCTATCTATATCACCTTTGTAAATTACATCATAAAAATTATTGTCAAATATGGATTTTATCTCTTCTTTAGTGTACTCAAAAAGGTCTATAAAACCATCACTTAAAAATACAAATTCATATTTTTCTCCTATTGTACACTTAAAGACTCCTCCAGGTATATTATTAGTAAGTGAAGATATTTCTAAATTAGCCTTCACAATTCTATCTTTTGACTTTTTTTCCTTATAAAATACAATTAAAATTAAAACTAAAAGTGATATGAAATTTTTAAGTGTTAATATAATTGCAAGTTTGTTTATTTCTGAAATATCTTTCAGTACTAAAGATTTTGGAATAAAAGATAAAGTATACCAATCATTTATGCCAACTTGAGCATATATAGCATATCTATCTTTTCCATTAAACTTATATTCTATGAATCCACTTTTCTTGTTTGATATATCTCTGCTAAATTTCTTATAATTATAATCTTCTCCAAAAGAAATTGAATTGAAAAAATCACTAATATTATCTATGTCATCATTAGTTTTTCTTTGAGTAGACTTTAAGATAAGTTTTCCTGACTTTTCAAAAACATAAGTATGTCCTTCTCCATTAAAACTATTTCCATCTATAAATTCACTTAATCTGCTTGTATAATAAGACCCATACAATACCCCTATTACTTCATCATTTTTATATATTGGAGATGCTACCATAAAACTACTTTCATTACTTGCAGGTGAACTTATAATTTCAGAAATATTACTCTCACCTTTCATTGCTTTCTTAAAATAACTCTGTTGTGATATATTATCTACTTTTTTATTATCTTTATAAACAGTACCATCTGGATATGCAATATAAATTTTTTCAAAATTAGATTCTTTTGATACATCATTTAATATTTTTATTAATTCTTCTCTCCTCATGCTATCTGAATCTGAAATAGTTTTAGAAATACTATTTATAAATCGGATTAACGAATTAAGTTTGATATTTATAGCGTTTGAACTTTGTAATGCTAGTTCTTCTAAATGCATTTTTTTATTTTTTTCTACTAATGAATTAACATTACAAGTAAAATCCCAAAGCGAAATCATCACAAACATACATATAAAAATAAAACCTAGAGCATAGCCTATGAACTTTTTATTTTTCATTTTAATACATCCTTTTCTTAGAAGCTGTGTTAACATATGTATATCCACTTTTTATTGTTAAACTAATTATACTATCAGAGTTCAGCTGTTTCAACAAACTTAATACAAATATTGGCGAATTACACAATAAAAAAGAATCTATAAATAGATTCTCTTAATAATGTCTTTATTTAGTTACAATTAATTGCTTTTAAAGTATTTTGATAGTTCAATTTCTTTAACATAAAAGCCTTTACTATCAATCTTTATAAGTTCTTCCTTTTGCAATACTTTTACCATTCTAGAAACAGTTTCTCTTTTACATCCAAGCATGTCAGCTAAATATGTAACTGTAATGTTTACATTTAGTAAAGTCCAT
This sequence comes from Clostridioides sp. ZZV14-6387, assembly GCF_020657835.1. Taxonomy (NCBI): domain Bacteria; kingdom Bacillati; phylum Bacillota; class Clostridia; order Peptostreptococcales; family Peptostreptococcaceae; genus Clostridioides; species Clostridioides sp. ZZV14-6387. The sequence continues at coordinate 10,871 of NZ_JAGWCW010000003.1, read as the reverse complement.
TCACCACAACAAATTCCAAATTCTTTACTTAATCTATATAGTTTTGCTGCAAGCTTTTTATCTACTTTTATAGATATAGAATTTTTTAACTGTCTGTATAGACGTCTTATTCTTCTTTCCATATAAGAGATAATATCTTTTGTAAGTTGAAAATCATTTTGCATAATTTCTAAAAATTCTTCTATACTGTAATAAGCTACAATTGAGTTTTCAAATGCCTCACATCCTACAGTAGAATTTTTACTAGAATCAAAGGTAATATCATTTATAATTTCACCACTATTTAATATGAAAATTACTTTTCTCTCACCATTTTCACTTATCTTAAAAATAGACATTTTTCCATCTAAAAGTACATAAACACTGTCTAAGCTATCTTTTTCATAAAATAGAATTTCTTTTTTTTGTAATCTTTTTAGTTTAGCTTTTTCCTTAAGTTGATTCTTTGTTTTATCACATAAATTATTAAAAATCATTACTTTATCAATATTATAATCTTTTAATTTAGACATGTAATATCTCTCCATTCCTAAATTTATAAGAAAGCTCTATAAAACATTACAAATTTCTTATTTTATTCATTCTTTAAACAATTTTATAGCATTTGTTGTTTTAATTTTTCTTTCAATAGCTTCATTAGAAAGTTCTTTTACTACCTGTGTATATACTAAATCAATAATGAAAAATTGTGCTAATTTGGAAGATATTGAACCAGTTTCCAATACAGTTTCTCCTGATACATAAGATAAGTGTACATCTGAAATATCCTTTAATTCAGAGTTTTTATTTTCAGTAATTGATATAATTTTAGCATTATTATCTCTTGCAAGTTTTACAGTTTTTATGATTTCCTCAGTTTCACCAGAATGTGAAATCGCTACAATTAAATCGCCTTCTTCCATTATGGAAGACATCATTATCATTGTATGGCTACTATCAAAGCTCACACAATTAAGTCCTATTCTCATAAATTTATAGTTTGAATCCTGTGCTATTATACCAGAATATCCAATACCTATAAAATAAATTTTCTTTGCATTTATTATAAGTCTTGCACAATTGTGAACATCAGTACTATTAATTATCTCTACAGTATTCTCTAAAGTAGTTACATTTGAATTTAAAAGTTTCTTTGCTGTATCCAAAGCTGGTTCATCATTTTGTATATTTTTATTTATAATATTTTTTTTGTTCATGGTTGATATCTCTTGTGCTAAAGTTACCTTGAAATCTTGTAACCCACTAAAGTTCATCTTTTTTACAAATCTAGTTATAGTTGCTTCACCAATGTTACTTTCTTTCGCTATTTGTGATATTGGCTTATAAAATACATCCTCTATATTCTCTTTTATATAAGTTATCAATAATTTATCTGACTTTGTGACTTTAAACGTTGGTGATTCCAATTGTTCTAAAATACTCATTAAAAACCCTTCTATTCTTTATATTTTATTTAAAAAATTATATAATGCCCCAAGCATTCCTGCATCATTTTGTCTATTTGCAAATTCTACATTAGTATTTTTGTAAACTCTATCTATAAGAACCTCCTTTAATGCTTTGTCTATTTTAGGTTTTAGAAATTCCTCCTGTGCCATAATTCCACCACCTAAAATTACTACTTCTGGATTTATTACATAACATATATTTGCGATTCCAACTGCTAATGATTTTATCATATTATTGAGCTCTTTTAAACAATCTTCGTCATTATTCTTTGCTAAATCAAAAATTATTTTTCCATTTAAGTCATTTTCATTTAAACTCTTTATTTTTGCTACTTTTTTAACTAGACTACTAGTAGATGCTAACTCTTGAAAAGAACTTCCATTTATATTCATATATCCTACTTCACCAGCACTATTACTAAATCCATTTATTAGTTTATTGTTTATTATAACACAACCACCAATTCCAGTACCTATTGTCAGGCATACAGAAGATGTTGCACCCTTTCCTGCTCCAATCCACATCTCACCAAGTCCAGCACAATTAACATCATTTTCAACTTCACATTTTACATTAAATTCTTTTTCTATCTCTTTTTTTAATTCCATACCTTTATAGTTTGGAATTAGCTCTTCTAATGCAAATAATATCTTCCCCTCAATTGGGTCAACCATACCTGCAGTAGATATACATATACCACTTATGTCATTTTCTTCTATATATTTTTTCACTATCTGTTTTATTTTAGATAATATTCCTTCTCCACCTTTTTCCTTTGCTTCAGTATCCATACTTGATTTATCAATTATAAATCCATCTTCCCTAATAAATCCATATTTTATTGAAGTACCTCCAATATCTATACAAACGTAATTTTTCATAGCATATCTCCATACAAATTATTTTTATAAATTAACAACTCTATTTAAAATCTTATATTACACAAATTTTTTACTTATCTTTTCCAATTCACAAATATATTTCCTTGCTTCTGATAAATCTATTGTATCACTTAATACACTTTTTTCCTTAGTTATATGATACTTATAAATATTTTTACATAAGTCCTCTCCTAGCATATTAAGACCTTCTTGATTATAATGAACATCGTCAATAGTTAAGCCTTTATCATGAAATTGCATAGCAATTTTACTTCCCACACACAGTATATCACATTCATTACAAGCAGATTCTTGAGCTGCTGCAATTCGTCTAGTTCTAATAAAATATTCATCTTCTCCAAGCCAATAACCAGTTAAGCTTACAAACATTTTATCAATCATACATTCTTTTTTAAGTCTATACGCAATCTTTTTTAAGCTTTCTTTATAGTATAAGGCATCGCTACCATATTTTGCATCACTTTCACCTTGAATCCAAATAACATACTTACTTTGTATATTATAATGTTTACTTAAAGTACTACATCCTGCATTAAATTTTTCTATAGTATCATTTAGAAACCAGTTATTATCATGATTCCAATTTTTTATTCTTGACCCATCTTTTGCATTATGAATAAAACAAACTTTATTTCCAGTGAACTTATTCCATTCATTTGAAAATGCAGGTGCTATAGTACCATCACCTTCTGAAGTCTCTAGCTCACACCTCATATTTATAATTTCATCAGTACTCAAATATTCAAAACAATTTTCATTAGGAATAACACTCTCTTTTTGATTTCCTAATCCTCTGGCATTACTTTGTCCTATTAATAAAAATACATCTATATTTTCCATGATTTAACTCCTCTATAAAATTTTAACTTTTTGATTACATCCAATTTTCATTATAAAAAACTAAGGCTGAAAATAGTAATCTAACTAAAATTTACGAAATATCACTAATCGCTGAAAGTTAAATCACTATTTTCAGCCTTAGTGGTTGTATAAATCCTCATTATCTAACCAAAACCTTAAAAATAGCTTTTTTGATATTTTCTTTTTCTAAAACTTTTATTGCTGTCATATGAGCATCTTCTGGATAACACACTAAGAAATCATTTTTTCTAAGTTCTACATATCCATTATTTTTACCATCAAGGGGTAAAAAATCTCCCTCTTCTTCATATGGTTTTTGCTCTAAATTTTCTATAAAATTTAAGTCTATTCTTTCACATCCATCAAGCATTAAGTGTACATCTATATACTTCTTATGAGCTTCCCAGAATCTTTCTTCTTTTTCGCAAGTTTTATACTCTACAATATTCACAAAAATATCATCACCATCTATTGTATAAGTACCTTTTTCATAATCTATTAATGAATTCTCTTTAGCATATTCGAAACATCTAAGTAAATCTTCATGTAATGTTGAATATGTCTTACTATGATTTATATTTCCAAATATCATAAGCATTGTCTCCCTATATAATTTTAAATACATTTTTTTATACTTTTACATATAAATTGTATTCTACAGTCCTATAGAGTAACTAAATTATTTATCTAATCACTCTATAAGACAATTTATCATTTAAACATCATATTATTTTTCATAATAAACAGTCGTTTCAGCTCTTGGTAAAGATACTTTTGCTTTAACCTTAGCTTCTATTGCACTAACTATTGTACCTACTACAACAGAAGTAGTTATTGTTATTAAAGAATATGCCCAAGAAGTTACTTCTGGCATACGATATTTTAGATAAACAACCAAAATTGCTGATATTATAAATCCAACATAAGCTCCCATTTTAGTTGCCTTTTTACAAAATGCTCCAAGCACAAATACTCCTGCCAGAACTCCTAAAACTAGTCCCATGAAACTATTGAACCATTCATATGCTGACTTTATTTCTCCATTTGCTAAGATTATTGCAACGACTATAGAAAGTATACCTACACCTAATGATATATATTGTGCTATCTTAGTTTGTCTTTCCATACTTATATCTTTTGTTATTATAGTTTGTATATCTAAAGTCCAACTTGTAGCAACTGAGTTAAGTCCTGTTGATAAAGTTGATTGAGATGCTGCATATATTGCTGCAAGTAGTATTCCTGTTATACCTACTGGTAATTCATAAGCTATATACGATGCAAATACTTGGTCTTGCTGAACTGTTTGAGCTAAATCTGGATTTTGAGTATAGTATATAAATAAACAAGTTCCAATTAGATAAAACACAGTTGCAAGTCCCATTGATAAAACACCATTTCCATATGTCATTTTGTTAAGTTGCTTTATATCAGTTGTTGTAGTAAATCTTTGAACTATATCTTGACTTGATACATATGATGAAAAAGTATTAAGACCAGCTCCAACAAATATTATAAATGCACTTGTAGATAGTATATTTTTATCAAACATAACTTCATTAGTTGCTAAGAATTTATGTCCACTTGTAAGTGTATCCATCACTGTTCCAAAACCACCATTTATACTTGCTATTAAATAGAACAATGTCCCTGTAACACCTACTATTAGTACCATCCCTTGTATAAAATCGGTCCATAAAACAGCCTTTAATCCACCTGTATATGAATAAATTATTGCTATTACGCCCATAACTACTATCAATACATTTACAGGTATTCCTGTAAGACCAGCTAGAACCACTGATGGAAGATACATTATGATAGACATACGTCCTATTTGATATATTATAAACATTAAAGCTCCAATTACTCTAAGACCTTTACTTTCGTATCTCATTTCTAAGTATTCATATGCTGTATCTATTTCTAGCCTACTGTACAAAGGCAAGAAAAATTTTATTGTCAAAGGTATTGCTATAAACATACCTAATTGTGCAAACCATAAAATCCAAGTTCCACCATAAGAATTTCCTGCTAATGATAAAAACGATATTGGACTTAATAATGTGGCAAATATTGATACTGATGTAACCCACCAAGGAATAGTCCCATCACCTTTGAAGAACTCTTTTCCTTTCATTTCCTTTTTTGAAAATAACAACCCTGCAAATAAAACTGCCAATAAGTAAACTACCAGTATTGCAAAATCTATCCAAGTAAATCCTACCATTTTACTAATCCTCCCATACTAAAAGTATTTTATTAAAAATACTTTCTGTATATTTCTTTTGCTATTGATTTCATTTCATCAGTTGCTTCTTTCATAGGTTGTCTACAATATCCAGCTTCAACACCTTGCTCTTCAAGTAGTAATTTAATTGTTTGATATAGACCATTTCCTAATATATCTGTTATTAAATCATTAGTCACATGTTGTACTTCAAGTGCTTCTGATATTTTTTCATTTTTAGTTAATTCAAATATTTGTCTGGCTCTGATACCGTTTACATTAAATGTAGAACCAATTGCTCCATCTACTCCTAAAACTGTAGCTGGCAACATCATTTCATCAAATCCTGCAAATATTAATTTATTTGGGAAAGTTTTTCTCATTCTTTCTAATAAATAGAAATCTGCTGCTGTAAATTTAACACCTATTATTTTTTCATTTTCAAATAATTCTCCAAATTGCTCTAAACTCATATCAACACCAGTTAAAAATGGTATAGAATATATTATTAATCTATTATCTACAGAATTTATTATTGTATTGTAATAGTGTTTTATTTCTTCAAAATCAAATTTATAATAAAAAGGTGTAACAGCACTTATAGCATCATATCCTAAATCAGTTGTAAATTTAGCAAGTTCCACAGCTTCTTTTAAATTAACTGAACCAACCTGAGCTATTAATTTTATTTCTTCTTTTACTTCATCTTTAGCTATTTCAAATATTCTTTTCTTCTCATCAGTTGAAAGCATGAAATTTTCTCCTGTACTTCCCCCTACATAAAGACCATCTATTTTACAAACATCTATGTTATGTCTAATTATTTGTCTTAACCCTTTTTCATTTATATTTCCTTCCTTATCAAATGAAACTAATAATGCTGAATAAATTCCCTTCATATCTGTTGTTCTCATATCCTTACCTCCAATTTTAGTTTTTAAATATAGTTAAATATAATAATTTTTTAATTTATAAATTAATTTTTAATTAATTTCAATTGCTTTAACAAACTTTTCTGTTATTAGTTGTGGTCTTGTTATTGCTGAGCCTACTACTGATGAATGAACACCTAACTCAAATACCTTTTTTAAATCTTGAGGAGTATTTACCTTTCCTTCAGCTATTACAGGTATTTCTAAATCTTTAACTAATCTTTCCATTAGTGCAAAGTCTGGACCTTCTAAAACTTCTGTATATGGAGTATACCCAGATAGTGTAGTTGAAACACAGTCCACACCATACTCTTGAGCTTTAACAGCCTCATCATAGTTTGAAACATCTGCCATTACTAAAACCCCATTTTCTTTTATATACTTTATAATTTCCTTTAAATCTTCATTATTTGGTCTAACTCTATTAGTGGCATCTAAAGCTATCATCTCACACCCTGTTGTCAGAAGCTCATCAACCTCCTTTTTAGTTGGTGTTATATATATATCTGAATCTTCATAATTTCTCTTTATAATACCTATAACAGGAAGTCCAGTAACTTTTTTTATTTCAATAATATCATCAACCCCTTGAGCCCTAATTCCAACAGCTCCACCTTCCATAGCAGCCTTAGCCATTCTACCCATTATAAAAGGGCTATGAAGAGGTTCATTTTCTAAAGCTTGGCATGATACTATTAATTTACCCTTTACCTTATCTAGCATTTTTTCAATTACCTCATTTCTGAAATTTATTTTCTTGATTTATGTATTAATAATAACATGAAAACTTTTTCTTTGCAATATTTTTTCATATTTTTTTCTTGTTTCTATATTTTTACCAGTTTATTCCATGTATTAGCTTGTTTTTCATATTTAAAAGAAATTTTATTTCATTTTTTTGGTGTTTATTTTCATTTTATATAAGTATTCTTATAAATACTCCTTTTAAATTATTTCAATAAAAAAACCCATGTACACTATACATAGGTTTCCCAATATTACTCTAAATCCATTATAATTTTTCTACCACAGCATGGACAAAATTCAGACTCTGAATCTATTTCACTTTCACAGTAACCACAAACTATAAAATCACCAGATTCATTTTCTAACTCAAATTTTTTACCACATTCCGCACAATATTTATCATTTACACTTCCAACATAACCACACTCACAAGTTACATTACTTTCTGCGATTTCCATTTCATTAATTTCTATATTTTTTTCATAGATTATCTTATCGAGTTCTAGTAATTCATCACAAAACTTATCAAAACTTTCATCATCAAGAGAATCTTCTCTAATTTTTTGATATGTTAGTATTCCCATTTCTAAGAATATCTTTGCTTTCTTTTCTTGAATATCCTCAATCTCTCTATTTATCTTTGATTTCTCTTTATATAATTCAACTTTAAATTTTCCGTTACCAAATTTTTTCTTAACTTTAGAAAACTTATCGTCTACTGTATTCTTAGTATTTTCTTCCATAGAAATTTCCTCCAATCATATTTAATCAGCTGAGTTTAGCTTATACCCTATTAAAGATATCACAAAACTATATATAAATGAAATTATAATAGTTTGGAATACTTTAAATTGCATTATTAAAGTTGCACCATAACTAGTTGTATTAAAGAAATTAATATTACTATCAAGTATAAATGTGCTAAATAAAGCCAGCATACCCATTAAAAATGCATAATACACACTAAACACTATTACAGGCTTGATATTATCTGTGTTATACTTAAATCTCAATTTATATCCATTTAACAATAGTATTAATGCAGATAAAGCTCCCATTGCATAAAACATTAATTTAGTATCTCCAAATAGAGATGATGAGCCCAAACTAAATATTGATACTGTTGAATTTATTATAGTAACTGAAATTCCATTTGCAAAAGCCCACATATAACTAGCTATTTGTGGCAGTATAGCAAATAAGTTTGCTCCATTTGAGTAACTACTCATATCTAATTCGTTTAAGTAGCTACTATCAGATACAGTTAGTACAAATAGGATTGCCAATACTAAAACATATCCTAATATAAATATCTTTATAGAATTTGAAAAAAGAGACATATACATATTTTCTTTTTCATAACTCTTTTTGTAATTAGTTATATATGTACATATAAATCCTAATACAAATCCATTTAAAAGAACACTAAAAAACTGATAACTATATTCTAGTGCATAGCCATACTCTAACATACTATGTGAACCAGTCTTTACATTAGTAAAAACAGATAGAACAGCTAAAATTAATCCATAAAGAATCCCAACTCCTAATGAATTTGCTAATGTAGTTTTTGAGTCTTTACATCTTTTTCTCATAAAAATTAAATTTGATATTATTAATCCTAGAATAGGGATTATAAGTAATATTAACAATCCTATATTAGCATTTATAAATCCAGAACCCATCATAGTAGACATAGATACACTAATCTGACCCAAGTTAAGAGCTAGAATTATATGTGCTGGATTTATTAAATAACTAATATCATTAAATTGAATAGTTATTACAGCTTTAAATATCAATGCAATAATAAATAATATAAATACATTTGTAAAGGTTGTTAAAAATATTCCTCTTGTATTTGCATGATGTGAAAGCTCTTTTATTTTAGATTTTAAGTCTAATTTTGTTTCAAATGGTTTTAAAGATGCTACTTCATAAAGCTCATTTCCACAAAATTTACAGTAATTATCTTTAGAATTATTTTCTTTGCTACAACTAGGACAAATTTTTTCTTCTTTCTTTTTAAGTGTGAAGTTGTTATTTTTTATTTTTCTAGTTAGTTCGCCTGTTGTTTTGGAATAGTTATTATGTGAATAATTCATATTATTTATTTTTTTTTCATCCATTTTTTCCCTCCAAGTTTTACTGTTGTAAATTATCAAATATAACTATATCATATAAAACTTAATTATACCTTAATTGGATATATTTATCTATTTTATTTGTTTATTGTTGTTATTTTTTAACAAGTGTTGGTATTTCAATAATTTATTAATGTCAGTTTTGTTGTTTATGTTTTATTATGCTTAATTTAAATTTATTCTATTCTTTATTTTCAGTGGCAAGATGATGGCAAGTTAGGTTTTGCCACCATTTATTTTTGATTCCAAAATTAAGTTATAAATAGTTATTATTATGTTACTTATAACTATATAAATTTAGTACATAGTTTATGTTTTAATACAAACAAAGCTTATCAATATTTAAATGCACTTTTCTGTTAACTTTTCCGAAATAAGTTAACATTGTCATAAACTTATGCTATACTTTTTATAAAGGGGGTTTTATTTATGTCAACTTTTGGTGAGAGGTTTAAACTTTTAAGAACAGAAATGAATCTAACTCAAGAGGAACTTGTTGAAAAATTTAATAAAGTTTATCTTACGAGTTTTAATAAATCAACAATATCACAGTATGAAAATAACAAAAGAAAACCAGAAATAAACGTTTTAGAAAATTGGGCAGATTTTTTTAATGTATCTATTGATTATCTTTTAGGGAGAACTCTTGTTAGAAATCACATAGATACTGTAGCAACGCATAAATCTAATCCTAACAAAGTTTTACCAGAAGAAGCTCAAGAGCAACTTAATGATTATATAGAATTTTTAATAAGCAAATATAAAAAATAAATATTTAGAGCAGTTCACACCTGCTCTTTATATATAACAAAACTCAAAAATACATTCTTTTTATAGGGGGATTTCCATGAATAAACTAGACGCACTTTTAGATTTAGCAAAAAATGAAGAAATAGAAATTTACTACACTGACAAAATAACAGATGACATAAAAGGATTGTATATAAACAAACAAGGGCTAAAAATTATATCACTACTTAATTCATTAAAACAAAATAAGACTAAACTAATAGAAATTTTAGCAGAAGAATTAGGACATCATTTTACCAGTGTAGGAGATTATGTATCTTCAGAAAACAGCTACAAAAATAAAATATTGATAGATAAAACTGAAGAAAAAGCTCTAAGATGGGCAGGTGAATTTCTTTTAGCAGAAGAAGAGATAATACATGTTATTAATTCATATGCCACAAATGTCTATGAAATAGCTGAGGAATTACAAGTTAGTGTAAAATTCTTATTAAAAAGATTAGAATTTCTATCAAGAAAGAAAAACATGTTAGACTTAGGAAATAATAGATTCCTAGTATTAACTAGCTTACCAAATTTCTACATATATGAGGATATTTTTTAAACTCTTTTATTCTACTTTTATAGTTTATTATTTAACAAATACATATTTAAATATAATTATAATAAAATGTATATAAAAACTAGGTAATTGTAAGAATATCAATATAATATCATAGTATAAACTGAATAAAAAAGATTCATATAATATTGTACATAAAAAAAATATATAAAGAGCAGTTAATCTGCTCTTTTATATAAATATAAAACTTAATTATAATAAAATACTAATTGAAAAATTCATTTAATATTAATT